>DATNBP010000082.1:0-15389 GCA_035572015.1 Puia sp.
AAGGGCTGAAAAGAGGTCCGCCAACCGGGTGTTATATCGTTGTTGCCTGGTTTGTCGGAAACGGGTGTCCAGGAGCGCCTGCTGCCCGGGGTCGCCGCGAATGCCTCCGGAATTCCTCTTGATGTCGATCAGCGTGTCGGAATTCAGGATCCATTGGCCGTACAAATACGCCACCGAGTCCAGGATCGCCCGTTCTCCGGCAAGCGGGACGAGCGATCTTTCCGCGGCCATCATACCGGGCACTGCCGTTTTGCCGCCGGAATACCGTTCCAAATAAGTTTCATCCCCCGTCAGCAGGAAACCCCTGAAAGAAGCTTGCATCTGCAGGATACGCTCGTTGAGTGCGTTCGACTCCCGGATAACCGTCTCCGAGCGGTCCAGGAATTCCAGGTTTTTTTTGACCTGCAAGGTCAGCCTGTAGTTTACGAACGAATCCATTAGGTCGATGGAAATGGCGATCAGAAAGCCCAGAAGGATCTGCGTGGCTAGTTTCATGAGGGTAATTTAGTCAATAAATCGCCAAAGCCGGCGCTGCCTACCGGCCCGTAAATTCATATCCCGCGGCATGCACCGTCCTGATATAATCGCGACACCCCGCCGCCGCCAGTTTTTGTTTGAGGTGCTGTACATGCCGGTACACGCTGCCGATATGGTCATGCATGTGCGGTGCCGCGGCGGAGATGATCTCCGCGATCGCTGTTTTGGAAATCACCCGGTCCCGGTTGGAAAGCAGCAGCAACAACAAGTCGAATTCGACGCGGGTCAGCGCGATCGGCGTCCCTTTAACGGTGACGCTACCGGCGGAAAGATCGACGACCAGTTCATGGTGGACGATCCGTGACCGTCCCTGCACCTTCTTACCGCGGACCAGCGCGGCGATCCGGGTGTTGAGCTCCGAAAGCTCGAACGGCCTTGCCAGGTAGTCGTCCGCACCGGAATTGAGGGCCTTCACCCGCGCCTGCAGCGAGTCCGGCGCGGAAATGACGATCACTTTATCCCTCCGCTGGCTGCCCCTGAGGGTATTGAGCACCCGCGTCCCGCCGCCATCGGGCAAGGCGTTGTCCAGCACGATGCAGTCATACATGAATGCACCGATAAAATCCCTTGCTTCCTGAGCCGACGAGGCCATGTCGCAGACATAGTTCTCCTGTATCAGGTAAGCCTGGATGCTGATCGCAAGTTCCGGGTCGCTTTCGGCGATCAGGATCCTCATCTGGTGGTTCCCCCGCATGGTCAATTTCAATAGTCCGGCCGTTAGCAATAAGTTACCTCAAGGGTCCGGAGGGCGTTCGGGTCCGGTCACAGCCGTGCCCGGCGACGCGACCGCTTCTCCGGCGACGAGATATCGAAGGACATCCTCCATCGACAAGAAGACGTCTTTTCTCGACCGGTCCCAGTGTTCGATCGCCGTTGCCTGATCCGCGGAGCCCCGGGGATAATCCCAGAAACGCGCCGCTAATGAAGAGCAGTGGAGCGTCAACTCATGATTACCCTGGTCGGTCACATATCTCGCGGCGCCGCATACGGGACAGTGGTAGCCGGGGTCCTGCATAATATGATTGATGAAATTCTTATATCCGGAATTCATAATAAATGAGATGGAAAGTAAACCAATATGCATGCTTCAGGCGGTCCGTCAGGATAGGCAAAGCCCTGACACCGGCGGGCCGCGAAGGGTTGGCGGCGAAGGCACAAAGTCCGCCGGTTTGGAACGGACGGCAGCCGGGGAGCAACCGGATAAGTGGTGTGAGGATCGCGCAGCAGGTAAGGTCGAAGCGCTTGTCAAGGCTAAGCCTTGCGGCGCCCTCCTTGTCGCGGGCCGGTCCGCAGTGCTCGGCAACATGGCGACCGAAGTGAGACGCAATCAACGGCATACTTGCCGACCGGTAGAACTTGTACGAAACCTGTTCCGCAAACAGGCTCAGGCCGACGAGGAGAACGAAGGCCTTCCATACAGCTCGTTTGTCGATATGTCCGGAACCTGCCATGTACTGGCTTACAACTATGCCGCGGTGAATTCTGTTGCCCGCCCCCGAAAATTTAACATATGTCCGGCCTGTGCGGGAATCGGCCGCATTCAATTACTTTTGCGGCGGGCCCATATGCCCCGGGACATGAATAACGACATATTCACACAGGTAGACCAATACATCAACGGGCTTTTTATTGCGGAGGACGAAGTCCTAAGGAAGGCAGACGCATCGGTCCGCCAGACGTCGATACCTGCCAACTTCAACATCTCCGCCAACCAGGGAAAATTCCTGCAATTACTGGCGCGCCTGACCGCGAGCAGGAAGATCCTCGAACTGGGGACCCTGGTCGGCTATAGCACGATATGGCTAGCTCAGGCGCTTCCCTCCGACGGTTTGCTCATATCGCTGGAATATGATCCCGGGCATGCGGAGATCGCCCGAAAGAATCTCACGGCCGCCGGCGTCGCCGGCAAAGTGCAGATCCGGGTGGGCAAGGCGCTCGACAATCTTCCAAAAATTCTCGCCGAGGGGCTCGGCCCATTCGACCTGATCTTCATCGACGCCGACAAGCCGCCTTATACCGAGTACTTCGAATGGGCGCTTCGCCTGTCGAGAAAAGGGACGCTCATTATAGCCGACAACGTGATCCGCGAAGGCGCCGTGCTTGACCCGGACAGTGCCGATGAAAAGGTCCGCGGTGTATCCCGGTTCAATAATTTTTTGGCAGCCAACCCGAACGTCACGGCAACCATCATACAAAATGTGGGTGTCAAAGGGCATGACGGCATGGCGTTGGCCGTTGTACTGTGAGACGAGCAAATTCTGTTGGTATACTAATCTAATAGCAGAATTTTGCAAATAAGCCGGCACCGCTTTTCGCGGCGCCGGCTTGCTAATAGGCGGTGTAATGGTTGATGGTCCTGATCAGGGAAATATCCTTAGTGGTCCTTTCGCCCATACAATACGGCCAAATACCCCCTTCGGTTGCTTCACCCGCAGCGGCTCCGCCCTAATGATCAACTTCCGGCAGGTGTTAAATTTTAGCTGTTATCCCCACCGGCTCCGCAGGATAGAGTACCTTTAAAGCTTCGACATGCAGCCCGACCTTGAGATAGACCCGATCGTTTTCAAATACGTCCGTGGCGCAGTCCTGTCGGCGGAGGAATCCGAGCGCCTCCGTCAATGGATGTCCGAAGCGGAGGGCCGCGAAACCCAGATAGAGCGGCTCCGAAGCCATCCGGCGACGGCAATATCCGAACTCCGCCGCGTTCATCTCGCCCGCGTTCCTGTCGCGCGACACCGCAGACGCAGACGCCGCGCAGGCCCATGGATCGCCGCTGTTTGCCTCCTCTTACTGCTCGCTGCCGGAGGCGCCTGGCTATGGTTCCCGAATCAACGTCGTGCGACTATCATACCGGCCGCAACGCCCCGGGTCCCCCCTGCCGACATTCAACCCGGTGGCAACAAAGCCACGCTCATCCTCGCCGACGGGCGCCGCATCGACCTCGCTACCACCGGCAACGGCGTCCTCGCCACCGAAAGTAATAGTACGGTGTCCCGGGTTTCAGATGGCCAACTCGCTTACGACAAGGAAAAGACCGACGAGAAACCGGTGGTGGCGGCATTCAACATTCTCAGCACACCGCGCGGCGGTCAGTTCATGCTCCGCCTGCCCGACGGCACGCGGGTCTGGCTCAACAACGCCTCGGTCCTCCGCTACCCGGCCTCCTTTACCGGTATCGACCGGACGGTGGAGCTCACGGGCGAAGCGTGTTTTGAAGTAGCCGGGGATCCGGCCCATCCTTTCCGCGTCCTGGTGCACAAGTCACCGACCGCCGCGGCGACCCTTACGAACATGTCCAGCTACGCGCTGCCAGTCGCCGACGAAGGCGGCGTGATCGAAGCGCTGAACACGACATTTGATGTCAAGGCCTATGCTGACCAAACACCCGAACGCGTCACCCTCCTCACCGGCGCCGTCCGCGTTTCCTGCGAAGGTCGGAACACCTTCCTCCGTCCCGACGAACAATCCTCGCTCGACACCCATGGCAGGCTGCACGTCGGTCGCCACGTCAATGTCGCGCAGGTCATCGCCTGGAAGAATGGCTATTTCGCCTTCGACTACACCGGTCTGGAGGCCGTCATGCGCCAGATCGCCCGCTGGTACGACATCGGCGTCGTCTACGAGGGCCAGGTCCCGAAACACGAATTCACTGGCAGGTTCGAGCGGAACCTCCCGTTATCGGAGGTGTTGAAACGGCTTGAAAATGAGCGGGTTCATTTTCATCTCCGTGGCCGCCAATTGACCGTTAGTCCATAATAATGCGATTTAACCGCGTATTTATATTTAAATTAGGGTAACCGGAGTTAGAGGAATATGAACAGACGGAATCTATTAATCGCCACCTGCGCCCTGGTCCTTGGTCTCACCCTGACAAGTTGCCAGCGCGGCCGTCCCGCCCGTAAGGAATTGCCCGAGTACCTGGGCACCCTGCCCGAGATCCCGGCCACCGTGACGCCTTTTCCTTCTCATGCTGCGACCGGCCTTACCGGAAATTATCTGATGTATAGCACCGATACGACCCTCTTCGTGCAGGGAGACCGTCGCGAGTTGCTGCTGCTCGCCTTTCCCGATCCGGCACAAGACTCGACCTTGCAGGCGATGATCGGCGCCGGGCGCTCGCTCGTGCCCTACTTGCTGAAAGAACTTCGCGGTCAACATAAAGCCGGTCTGGTCATCGACCTCCGCATCGATCCCGCGAGCCCGACGACCCGTGAAGATTACCTGGTGTCCGGCGACGCCCTGGGGGACTTTCCCGTAATCTTTCTTTGGGACCGAAACTCCGCCGGTCGCGCTGCGGCCTACACACAGTGTCTGACACAATTCCCCGGCATCAGCTGGTCCGTCAGTGACGGCAGACCACGATACCAAACGGATTGTTTCAAGGCTTCACACCCGAGCCTATAATTCATTTTAACGGACTATTCTCATGAAATATTTTTCGTGCTTCAGCCTGGCCTTCATTACTTGTCTCCTCTGTTCCACAATTGCCCCGGCGCAGGTGCGCGTCGTCAACACCCCGCCTCCCGCCGACACCGCCAGGAAGGACAGCGGCAGGCCCGACCCTCGTTCCGTGATCCGCCCCTATGCCGAAGTCATCGACCCCCACTTCACGACAATGTCCGGGCTCATCACCGTCCACCAATATAAGGACACGATCTATTTCGAGATCCCTGAAACGCTCCTCCACCGCGATATCGAGGTCATCGACCGGCTCAGCGTCGGCCCTGGCGGGACGGGTGTGTATCCCGGGGAGGTGCTGGATGAAAAGACCATTCAATTCGATCACGGCCTCATCGATTCCACGATCCGCATTCGCTACGACCTCGTCATTAGCTCGGCCGATACCGCATCGGACATCTACAAGGCGGTGACGAAGTCCAACGAACTTCCCGTCGTAGCCAGTTTCCCCATCAAAGCCTATCACCACGCCACCAATTCATATATCATCGATGTTTCCCACTGGCTACGCGACGCCAAATCGATCGTCAACACGATCGCGCTCAACAACGACCTTGTCCGGCGGGCGGCGATCGCGGGCCTTCACGACTTCAATGTCGAGTCGATCCATGTTTATCCCATCAACGTCGAGATCGCGATCAGCAAGAACGGAGAGTCCCGCGTCCCCGCACCTAATTCCCCCGTTTCCCTCACCTCCGTCACTTCCTTTGTCGAGTTGCCCGCTGTCCCGATGCAGCAGCGGCTCGCCGATCCCCGCGTGGGCTATTTCGCGGACCAGGAATATCATTTCAGCGATGAGCAGCAGCAGGTCGAGGACCGGCGTTTCATCCTGCGGTGGCGGCTCGAGCCCCGCGACGAAGACCGCGCGAAGTGGCTGGCCGGCGGCCTCGTCGAACCCCAAAAACCCATCGTCATCTATATCGACCCCGCGACGCCCAAACAATGGCGCCCCTATTTGATCCAGGGCATCGACGACTGGCAAAAGGCCTTTGAACAGGCCGGCTTCAAAAATGCGATCGTCGGCAAGGAGTGGCCCGAGGGAGATACCACGATGCACATGGACGACGCGCGTTACTCCTTTGTCAACTATCTGCCCTCCGAGATCACGAATGCTTACGGGCCCCAGATCCATGACCCGCGGAGCGGCGAGATCATCCAGACGCATATTGGCTGGTATCACAACGTCATGCAGTTGTTGCACGAATGGTATATGGTTCAGGCCGGAGCCGTCGATCCCCGCGCCCGCAGCGCCAAATTCCCCGACTCCCTGATGGGCCAGCTGATCCGTTTCGTATCCTCTCACGAGGTCGGCCATACGCTGGGCCTGCGGCATAATATGGGGTCGAGCAGCCGCACACCGGTCGATAGTCTTCGGTCGCGGCATTACCTGGCGTTGCACGGCCATACGGCTTCGATCATGGACTATGCGAGGTTTGACTACGTAGCCCAACCCGGGGACAATATCCCGGAGGAGGAGCTATTCCCCCACATCGGCGAGTACGACCGCTGGGCGATCCAGTGGGGCTATTCTCCCGCCCGCGGGCAGTCGCCGGGGACCGATCGAATCGCGATGAGCCGTTTGGTGACCGATAGCCTTCGCGCAAACCCCCGCCTTTGGTTCGGCGCCGACAACCGCGAGACGGGCCATGCCGATCCTCGCTGCCAGTCCGAGGACTTGGGCGATGACGCCGCGCGCGCCAGCACCTACGGCATCGCCAACCTCAAGCGCATCCTCCCCAACCTGCCCACCTGGACGCACGAAGAGGGCGGCACCTACGAGGAGACGGCGCGACTGTACCAGGCCGTGAAAGATCAGTTCACCCGTTACATGCAACACGTGATGATGAACATCGGCGGCGTCGATATCACCCCCCGCGCCGAGGACGAGTCCCTGCCCGTGTATTCGCCGACCCCCCGCCGGCTGCAGGAGGAAGCCGTCGCCTTCTTCAATCGCGAGCTGTTTACGACCCCCGCGTGGTTGCTGGATGAGCGGGTCACCCGCTACGTCTCCGAGCCCTCGGAACCCAACTTCGTCGAAGACCTGCAGGTGCGGGTGCTGAATAAGCTGCTCGATATCGCCACGATCGACCGGCTCCTGGCCAATCAGCGGCAGTTCGGCGCCCGGGCTTACCCTGTCGAGGACTACCTCGCCGCGATCCACCGGGGGATCTGGGGGGATCTGACGTCCGGTCATGTCATCGACGCCTACCGGCGCAATTTGCAGAAGTCCTATATCGGCTCGCTGCAGAATATCCTGCTGTCCACGAAGGCGGACCAGACCGAGACCGATGGCTTTTCGCTGGTGCGCGCCGATATATTGGCGATCCAGCGCGAAGTCGCCGCGGCCCTGCCAAAGGTGACGGACCGGATGACGAAGTACCACTTGCAGGATATCCAGGTGAGGATCAGGAAGACGTTGGAGGCGAATCCGACGATACAGTAGGGGGTGAAGAATGACAAATGCCTACCTGCGCACAATTCTCAATAATTTCATTATTGATGTTCTGCTATTCTGCACAATTATTTAGTTAGGAAGCGTGTTTTAATGTCATCCAAAAATTGTTGTAATTGATAACCTCAAAATCTTGGATTTGGCAGGCAGCTTGGCCCATTAAGCGTACAAAGTCAAAATATCTTTTTGCCTGGCCGGCGGCCGCCTGCATGGCGGCATTTTGTAATGCAATCTATTGCTCGCCTTTTGAAGAAAGAGGTTCTTGAGTAGTTACGACACGCAGAAACAACAATCCCGCATCACTGCGGGACTGAAGTAAAAGTTTACACTACGGAATAATCCTTATTGTGATTTGCTTCAAAGCAAATATAGAGAATTCCCAAAAGACTTCCTCAATTTATGATTGTCTCCGCAAATACCTGATACTTAATCCATAACGCATTCATTCAAAAAAGATTTCCTAATCCCGCTCCTTAATACATATTGATGTACTTTCTTTAACTACCCAAATACATTAACCTTAAACACTAAACACTATGAAAAAAGTCTTAGGATTGGACATCGGAACCAATTCCATCGGTTGGGCCGTTGTAGAAACAGACCTTGACACTGCCACAGGCAAAATTGACGGGCTAGGAGTCCGCATTATTCCAACAGACAGTGAGTTACTGAGCAAGTATGAAGCTGGCCAAGCTGCATCCAAAAATGCGATCCGAAGACAAGCGCGAGGGGCCCGTCGACTCAGACAGCGTTACATACTGAGAAGGCAACGGCTCATCGACAGCTTAAAGATTCTCGGCTGGCTACCTGAAAATTTCCAGCCCGGCCATCAAATGCCGCCGAGTGCTTCAACCCTTCTTGAAATGAAGGCTGCCTTTGGTACGACCGAGATATCGGAAGATTGGGTTGTATATTTCTTGAGGCACAAAGCGCTGAGCGAACAAATATCCAAAGAAGAGCTGGCAAGGGTACTATACCACATGAATCAGCGGCGAGGCTTCAAAAGTAACCGAAAATCATCTGAAATTACGCCGGACGCGGAAGATGGCAGCGAACTCCCCCGAAAAAAAAGAGAGAAAAAGGTCGAAATCGTCCAGGTGGTATCGATTGAAGATTCGGGCGAAAAAACAGGAGGATCGAGTATTTTCAATGTCACCCTATCCGATGGAAGAAAAGGCACTGTTGCGAAAAAGGTTAGACCAGAATGGGAAAATCGAGAACTAGAATTGGAAATAACTACTATCCCTCCAACAAAGAAAGACCCAGCCCGGTATGAGTTCAGGCCACTAAACAATACAGATGCGGATAGCTGGGCGAAGCAAAAGGTAGCCAGAGAGGAGGATATCAGACGATCCGGGCTGCTCTTTCCGGGAACATACTACTATCATGCCTTGAAAAAAGACCCGCGGTACGTAATAAAAGACGTATCAATCGACAGAAGCTTTTATATTTCTGAGCTGCAAGCAATTCTAGCCACGCAATTGACCTTGAATCCTGCATTGGACGATCGGGCAGCCATGACTTCGATCGCAAAAATGCTATATGCACAAAATCTGGAAAAACAAAAGGAAATCAGAAACAACAGCATCGTCCATCTTTTCATCAAAGACATTATTTATTACCAGCGGCGACTAAAGACAAAGAAAAGCAGCATCGCCGACTGCCGTTTGGCAATGAAAAATTACGCAGACCCCCGGACTGGCAAGAAGGTCCCCTATAAGGTCGCTCCGGTAAGCAGTCCGACATTTCAGGAGTTTCGAATTTGGCAGACGGTCAACAACATCAGGATTCTTGAGAGAAACAAGCGAGACGTGCAAGGACGTCCTGGGTTTGATGTCGACGTGAGCCGGGATTACCTGAACCCCTCCGTAATGGAATCGCTTTTTGAACTGTTCGACTCCAGGGAACGAGTTTCCCAGGGGCAAATATTAAGGCAACTCGGCCTGAGTGAGAGTCTGTATTCGATCAATCTTTACCGGCAAAATGAGACCAAGGAACTTCCCGGAAATGAAACAAAGGCAATCATAAGAAAGCAATTTAAAAAAGCCGGCTTAGACTGCGCAAATTTCTTAAACAATCCCTCCAGACTTTACCTTTTGTGGCATATTCTATATTCATTGGAGGACCATTCTTGGGTATCGTCAGCCTTGCACAAACAATTCGAAGTTCCTCTGCCAGCGGCGAACATTATCGCTGAGGCTCCTGCTTTCCGCCAAGCGTATTCGTCAATTTCACATCAGGCGATGAGCCGAATGTTGCCCTTAATGCGATCCGGAAAATATTGGCGCTGGGAAACCATTGATGAAGGTACGCGGTCCAGACTTGGAAAAATCCTTAGTGGCGAATTTGATGAATGCATCAGCGATCCCGTTAGGGATCTCTTCAGGAAATATAAGGTCTCGGTTGAGTCGGATTGCCAGGGAATGATGGTTCCCATGGCATCCTATGCGGTTTATGGCATACATAGCGAAAGGGATAATACATACTATCTTAATCCGGACCAGGTCTTGCCATCCGAGCCACTTAACCTCCGGAATCCTATAGTTGAGCAAGTCGTAAATGAAACACTAAGAGTCGTTCGTGACATTTGGAACGAATTCGGTCGCCCGACCGAAATCCATATAGAACTGGCGCGGGAACTAAAAAAGAACGCCAAGGAAAGGCAGGAGATCATGGAAAAGATGGCAGAAAATGAAAATGAAAACAGACGGATCGCTGCAATACTCAGAGAATTAAACCTGGGAAACCCAAATTCGTTTGCAGACATTGAACGGCTAAAACTTTGGGAAAAGCAAGCAGATCCCATCGCAAGAGATGACTTCAAAAACGTAAGGTTCAAACGACCATCCGAACCTACAAGAGAGGAAATCCAAAAATACAAATTATGGTCGTCGCAAAAATTCCTGTCTCCTTATAGCGGCAGGCCAATTCCGATCTCAAAATTGTTTAGTCGGGAATATGATATAGATCATATCATCCCACGTTCCCGTTATTTTGATGATTCACTTGAAAACAAGGTCGTTGTTGAAACGCACTTAAATAAGGACAAGGGCAATATGACTGCATTTGAATATATCATGTCCGGGGGCAAGCACAATGATTTACTTTCCCCGCCGGCATATGAAGCTCATGTAAATCTATACTTTTTCAGGAAAAAAAGAGTTTTGCTGTTGAGTGAAGACGTGCCTGCATCTTTTTCGAACCGACAACTCGGGGACACACGCTATATCAGCAGAAAGTTGCATGAGCTCTTGTCTCCTGTAGCGGAAAACCGGAAAAACCCCGTCGTTGCAACATCCGGAAAAATTACAAGTGAATTGAAGTCCGCATTTGGTTTGGGTGAAAAGATGAAAGAGTTAGTAAAATGGCGATTTGAGCGTATCGAGGAGAAAACAAAAGAGCCTTATGTTTGGGATGAAGAAGAAACCGATCAAGACGGTAAATCCACAGGCAGAAGAATACTTCGCCTCAAAGGCTACGAAAAACGGATTGACCACCGTCACCATGCGATGGATGCCTTGGTGATCGCTTGTACGTCGCTCAGTCACATCAAGTACCTGAATGATCTAAATGCTTCCCAACATAAAAAATCCCCCACCGACCAGGATTTAAAGCAGTATCTGCCGAAACTGCTGCAGCTTAACAGCGATTCAGATAATTGGCAGAGCCGGAAGTTTCGAAAGCCATGGCCGGAATTTACAAGAGATTCGATCAAAGCATTAGAGGGAATAGTCGTATCCTTCAGGACTGTTAATCGAATTTACGGTCGAAAGGCCAACAAGAATTGGCGGTTCATCGAGCAGCCAGATGGTTCTTTTAAAAAGTGCTTCAAATCGGTTATGGACCCACAGGGGAAGCCAAAATTATCGCCCTATGTTCGACAATCACTTCACAAGGCCACGGTAGCCGGAGAAATCATGTTGAAGGAATACGAGGGCATAAGCATATCAGAAGCTCTGAAGGCACCCGATACCATTGCCAGCAAGACAGAAAAACAACACCTAAAAGAATTGATCAGGCGGGCCGGCTCTGACTTGAAAAAAGCAGTACGCCTATACAAAGAGAGCCCATTAAAAGATATGAACGGCGCAGACCTTACACGTGTTACGCGCATTAATCTAGCCAAATACTATGCGAATCGAGTTGATCTTTCATCTGGCTTCGATGAAAAAAAAATCTCCAAGATTCCCGACCCTTCAATGAGAAACGAATTGCTGATTCATATCCAAAACATCAATGATATTAACAGAGGACGAGAGAAAAATGAACAGATCGATCCATTTGGAGCGGAAGGAATGGAAATACTTAACAAGGGCCGAAAGACATCGCTCACAAAAGTGACCATCAAAGAGGAGTCTCAAGCAAAATTTGAGATTCGACCCGGGGCATTTGTCGAAGCTGACAAAGGGACTAATCTCTTTTTTGTAATTTATGAAAGCAAAGATGAGCCGACCGACCGAAAATTTGAAAGTATTCCGCTTCGAAAGGTAGTGGAGGCGAAGTCCGAAGGAAGCGGCTTCCTCGAAGAAAAGCCTGGGTATTGGTGGTTTACTCTTTCTCCAAATGAGCTCGTCTACATGCCGGATGACGGTGAGGGTATTGCCGGAATCGATTGGAAGGCCAAAGAGAAACTCGCTGCAAAGATTTACAAGCTCGTCAGTTGCAATAAAGGGCAAGCATTCTTCGTGCCGCAAACTGTTTCAAAGGTCATAGTAGACAGAGTAGAGTTCGATTCGATGAATAAGGTAGAGCGTGCCTTGGATGGAAGAAGAATGATTAAACAGCATTGCATTAAACTTTCGGTTGATAGGCTGGGTAACATCAAGCCGGCACACCGCCAAGACATAATAAAGTCCTGACATCTATCGTTGTAAAGGGGAATCGAGGAATTTCCTATGATTAAGCGAACCCTTTACTTCGGTTCTCCGGCGTACCTTAAGACCGAGAACGAGCAACTAATCCTTGCAAGTACAGATACCGGGGAACTGAAAACAGCACCGATCGAGGACATCGGGGTAGTTGTCCTGGACCACCAGCAGATTACCATTTCACAGGCCTTGATCGCCAAACTCCTGGCGAACAATGTGGCCCTGGTTACCTGCGATGGTTCACATCATCCTTCCGGCCTTATGTTAAACCTGGACGGGAACACCCTTCAAAGCCAGAAGTTTCAAGCGCAGATTGAAGCTTCGTTACCATTGAAAAAACAGCTCTGGCAGCAGACGGTTTCGGCAAAATTGGTCAACCAGGGATCCATGCTGGAAAGTATCCGCGTCCCTGCCAGAACCCTGCTCAATTGGGCAAGCGAGGTAAAAAGCGGCGACAGTGAAAACCACGAGGCGAAGGCGGCTTCATTCTATTGGAAAAAGCTTTTCCCGGGCTTTCTCGAATTCAGGCGAGAAAGATTTGGACCGCCGCCCAACAACCTCTTAAATTATGGTTACGCGATTCTTCGGGCAGTCGTAGCCCGTTCGCTCGTCAGTTCCGGACTCCTGCCAACTTTGGGAATATTTCATAAGAATCAATATAATGCCTACTGCCTGGCGGATGATATTATGGAGCCGTATCGCCCCTTTGTCGACAAAATAGTAGTTAATATCGTCAGAATGAATGGTAAGTTCCTGGAACTGACGCATTCGATGAAACGTGACCTCTTAGGGCTTCCCGCGATGGATGTGTTGCTTTCGGGTGAAAAAAGCCCGCTGATGGTGGCTGTTCAAAAGACTACAGCTTCATTATCAAAGTGTTTTGAAGGCAAAGCAAGAAAGATCCTTTACCCCGAATTCATCTAGCAATCTGACTGAGCTTGTCTAATTCAATGAAAACCAGATTAAACGCATATAGAATATTGTGGGTACTCGTATTTTTTGACCTGCCGACGGAAACGAAAAAAGAGCGTAAAATCTACGCACTGTTCCGGAAAAACATCCTGAAGGACGGATTTCAGATGTTCCAGTTTTCTATCTACCTCCGTCATTGCAACAGCCGGGAGAATGCGGAAGTGCATATCAAAAGGATAAAAAGGAATCTTCCCGAGAAAGGCCATATCGGAATAATGTGCGTGACTGACAAGCAATTCGGTATGATGGAAATATTTCATGGCCGGACCGCGACCGCCCCGGAGGCACCCGTCCAGCAACTCGAAATGTTCTAAAATTTGATGACACAGGATCGGAAAAATCAACAAAAAGGGGTGATTTTTTCATTGTAAAATCACCCCTAAATGCAGTGTCAGCAAGGGTTTCCGCGAAATCCGGTGTCTATGACCGAAGGTACCCATTAATTTGAAAGCAAATCACAACCGGTTCGTGTCGCCAGACAACGAACATGGAGGTGTCTATGACCGAAGGTACCCATTAATTTGAAAGCAAATCACAACGTACACCGGGTCGCTGAAAGGGTCGATTACGGTGTCTATGACCGAAGGTACCCATTAATTTGAAAGCAAATCACAACAGTGGAGGGGCCGGCCCGGCGCCGGCCCTAGGTGTCTATGACCGAAGGTACCCATTAATTTGAAAGCAAATCACAACGTTGAAACGCGTCCATCTCATTGGGTGGGTGGTGTCTATGACCGAAGGTACCCATTAATTTGAAAGCAAATCACAACACGGCGTGTTATCCAACAATAAAATGTTGGGGTGTCTATGACCGAAGGTACCCATTAATTTGAAAGCAAATCACAACAAAAATTCAATCTGACTGCCGGACGTACGGGGTGTCTATGACCGAAGGTACCCATTAATTTGAAAGCAAATCACAACTATATTTTACCCATTTAGTTGATGTTTGGTGGTGTCTATGACCGAAGGTACCCATTAATTTGAAAGCAAATCACAACTGTGCTTGTTGTAGGAGTGCGGCATTTTGTGGTGTCTATGACCGAAGGTACCCATTAATTTGAAAGCAAATCACAACCGGCTGACGTTGTTACCCATGTTCCTGCTAGGTGTCTATGACCGAAGGTACCCATTAATTTGAAAGCAAATCACAACAGCTGGATGTCCCAGGTGTCGCCCGGTAATGGTGTCTATGACCGAAGGTACCCATTAATTTGAAAGCAAATCACAACACAGTCGATCGCGGAGGCCATAAGAATTCCGGTGTCTATGACCGAAGGTACCCATTAATTTGAAAGCAAATCACAACAACTATAACTATATGGCGTATTCGACAAGAGGTGTCTATGACCGAAGGTACCCATTAATTTGAAAGCAAATCACAACATACCGACCCCCGTTTCCACGGGGGTTTCTGGTGTCTATGACCGAAGGTACCCATTAATTTGAAAGCAAATCACAACCAAGCGACCTTTGCCCTCGACATCAACGGGGTGTCTATGACCGAAGGTACCCATTAATTTGAAAGCAAATCACAACCATGTGAGGGCGTCGCGTCGGGCGGATCAGGTGTCTATGACCGAAGGTACCCATTAATTTGAAAGCAAATCACAACATACAGCTATATTATCGGCCAGGTGAAACAGGTGTCTATGACCGAAGGTACCCATTAATTTGAAAGCAAATCACAACATTCGCGGCGGCGGTTACCTTTTGCGCAAAGGTGTCTATGACCGAAGGTACCCATTAATTTGAAAGCAAATCACAACAAGGGAATGCACGAAAATTTGCACCCGGCTGGTGTCTATGACCGAAGGTACCCATTAATTTGAAAGCAAATCACAACAGGAAATCAAGTCGATCACATAGCAGGATGCCCTGGTCATCGTGAATGTGCAACTGCTCTTCAATAGGCGTCAGGCGGACCTGTACCCCCTTTTGGTAAGTGCCCTGGGGGACGGAGTAGAAGTTGCCCTTATAGGAGACCGTATGATCCTTACGCACGGTATACAGCTGCCAGGCGGGTTCCGGTATGACGGGCATCCAGGGATGCAGGTGGTCCTTTTCCAGCAGCCTTTCCTGTAAGGGGATCTTGCGGGTTG
>DATNBP010000083.1:0-4996 GCA_035572015.1 Puia sp.
CGAATATCCCGGGAAACCTGCAGAATGTCGCCTTCCTCCGGCCGGATGGAAAGAAGGTGCTGATCGTCCTCAACGACCAGGACAACGGGCAGACCTTTAGCGTGGTCTTCAATGGTCGGCAGTTCACGGCCACACTTATGGGTCATTCCGTGGGCACTTTCGTGTGGTAGCCGGAATTGGGTGTGTCGGTGTACCTTTGCGGCCATGACAAAAGTTTACCTGAAAAAGAAGATCAGCCGAAGGGTGGAAAACGGTCATCCCTGGATCTTTGCCAATGAAGCGGGGGCTGTGGAAGGAGAAGCCGGTGGCGGAGAGACCGTGGAAGTCTTCACGCACGATAAGAAATTCGTCGGTCGCGGCTATATCAATTCCAAATCCCAGATTCTGGTGCGGCTGCTGACGCGGGAAAAAGGGGAAACCATCGATGAGGACTTCTTTTTGTCGCGCCTCCGGCGGGCCTGGGAATACCGGCAGCGGATCGGGTATACCGAAAACTGCCGGCTGGTTTTCGGTGAGGCCGACGACCTTCCCGCCCTGATCATCGACAAGTTCAACGACTATTTTGTGCTTCAGACGTTGGCGTTGGGCATTGACCGTTGGAAACCGGCCATTGTCGCCGCGCTGGAAACGATCTTCCGGCCACGGGGTATCTTTGAGCGGAATGATGTCCCGGTCCGGGAGCTGGAGGGTTTGCCGCTGCAAAAAGGATATTTGTCGGCGCCCTTCGACCCGAAGATCCAGATCCGCGAGAACGGGCTGAAGATGGAAGTCGATCTGGAAAACGGCCAAAAGACGGGCTACTTTCTCGACCAGCACGACAACCGGCGGGCGATCCGACATATCGTCAAGGACGCCGATGTGCTCGGGGCGTTTTGCTATACCGGCAGTTTCGAGACCCATGCCGGATTTTACGGCGCGAAGTCGGTGCTGGGGTTGGATATCTCGGAAGCCGCGGTCGCGCAGGCAAGGCGGAATGCTTCGCTGAACGGGCTGGAAGCGGTTTGCCGGTATGAGGCCGTCAACGCTTTCGACGTACTGAAAAAATGGTCGAAAGAATGCCGGGAATACGACGTCGTGATGCTGGATCCGCCAGCGTTCACCAAAAGCAGGGAGACCATTCAAAAGGCGATCACGGGGTACAAAGAGATCAATCTTCGCGGGATGAAGTTGGTGAAACGGGGCGGATTCCTGGTGACCTCTTCCTGCACGAACCTGGTAGGCCCCGAATTATTTCTGGAAACGATCCAGATGGCGGCGAAGGATGCCCGGAGGCGCCTACGTCAGGTGACATTCCGCGCCCAGGCGAGCGATCACCCGATCATCGAGGGATGGGACAATACGAATTATCTCAAATTCCTGATCGTACAGGTATTATAGCGGGCTATTTGTTCAGTTGGAAGAGACCGGAATCCGTAATGCGGCCGGCCTGGTCGCGGACCTGGAAGGTATAAAGGCCGCGGGTGAGATCCGACAGGTTAACGGTGTTGTGGTCGACCATGTCCGGGATGTCTTTGACGAGCTTTCCTAAAAAGCTGTAAATCTGCAATCTATAAGTCTCGTTGGGGGATTTGTCGATCTCGAAAATAATGTAGGAAACCGCTGGGTTGGGGTAGAACTTTTTGACGACTTTGTGATCCGTGTCCGGTAACGGCCCCCTTGCCTGACATTCCGCCCGGGTAGTATTCAGTAGAATAAAGGATAACAAAATGTAAAAAATCCTCATGCCAGGGTTATTACACGAATTCCAAAATAAATCTTTTGTTTCTAATATACAAAAAAGATGCCTAACAAAAAGCTAAATCTCGGCTTAGACAATTAGTTAGATGTATAAATAATTGTATTTCAATTATTTGATAGCATCAAGGGTCTTTTGGATGGCTTCGAAGTCAGGCAAATCGGAGGCCGTCTCGAGTACCTCGGCGTAGCGGATTATCCCCTGTTTGTCCACGATAAATGCGGAGCGTTTGGATACGCCGTGCATGTCGAAAACGAAATTATCATAAAGACAGCCATAGGAGGCGGAGGCGGTCTTATTGAAATCGCTCAGGAGGGGAAAATTGAGGTGCTGGTCCTCTTTATACTTCGCGAGCGTGAACAGGGAGTCGACACTGATCCCGAGCACCTGGGCGTTGGCGTTGTTGTAGGTGGCGATATTATCGCGGGTGCTGCACAATTCTTTGGTGCAGGTTCCGGTGAAGGCTTGAGGAAAGAAGAGCAGCAGGACGTTCTTTCCTTTGAAGTCGCCGAGCGATACTTTTTGTTTGTCAGAGTCGTACAGGGTGAAATCGGGTGCGGGCTGGCCGATGCGGACCGGGTTAGATGTCATGGTAATTGGTTTGAGCGCCAAATGTACTCAGAATTTGGGACACAGGTAGCGGGGATTTTCGTGTTCGAGGAGTCCGATATAGGACAGTGAGAGCTCGAATCCGCCCCGGCCCTGACTCACCGTCCCAAGCGTGGAGATATTGACGTCATAGCTGAGACCGGCCGTGAAGGCACCCGACTGCATCCGAACGACGGGGATGATGGCATCGCCCCAGCGAAGATAGGAACCGAGGCTGAACGTGTAATTGGCGTTGTCCGGATCGTCGCCGAGTTTGTAGGTTAGCATGACGCCGCCGATCGTTTCGTGGGCGCTCCCCTGCTGCGAATGGTCCGCTTCGATGGTGAATCCCAGATAGTCGTTGATGATGGTGTGGACGCCGGCGGAGATCACGACCTTCGGGTCCAGTTCGATCGTCGGGTTCTGGTAGAAGGAATTCCTGGGCCTGTTGAGATGAAAATAGGCAGCGCCAAGATAGAGGGTATTCTTGTAGTCCCGGCCAAAAGCGGTGTTGAAGCTGATGCCCAGCGCTCCGTCGAGGTAATGAACGTTGGGGGTCACGATGGTTTCGCCCGTCGGCAATGCCGGGTCGTAAGCCGTACCGTTATACTGGCTGTTTGTCGTGACCTTCGACATGTCCAGCATTTTTTGAACGACGCCGCCCATAAAGCCCACCGCGAGATACATCGGTTTGGTGGCGCTCAGGGATTTGTGGTAGTTAAGGGCCGGCATGATCTCCGTCGTTGTGAGGGCCGCGGTCCCCGCTTTGTCATAGAGAACCTCGAGCCCGGTGGTAAGATAGTCGTTGGCATGACCGATCGCCCATTTGTACTCGCCGCTCAGCGATCCGGTCCGATACGCATTATTGAAACTGTTCCACTGGTCGCGAAATATGGTGGATATCCGGTAATCCCCGGTGAACACACCGGCCAGCGCCGGATTGCGTAGGAGCGGCGCCTCGTAGAACTGCGAGAAATGGATGTCCTGCGCGCGGGTAAGGGTAGCCGGCAGCAGAAAGGCAACGGTGAGCAGAACAAGAGAGACGAGCGTTTTCACTTTGTAAGCGTTAATAAGGTCTTTTAATCATTGACATCACCCATTGGTCGTCACCGGATCAGCGTGACGTTGCCATGCAGCGCAATGACCTGCGCGTTATTGCAGATCACTTCCACGACATAGACATAAGCATCGGAAGGCGCGGGTCTTCCGTTGACGGTGCCGTCCCAGCCCATCCTTTCCGCGTTGGCCGGGAAATTCTTCCGCTGGAAGACCATCTGTCCCCAGCGGTTGAAAACGGTCATCGACTGGATATTGTATAAGCTGGTTCCCCGCGGATAAAAATAGTCGTTGACGCCGTCACCGTTCGGCGAGAAGGTATTCGGCAGGAAATAGTTCTCTTCGTTGCAAGCCGTCTTGATCAGGATCGAAGCCGTGTCGGTGCAACTGTTGGAATCGGTGACCAGGACGGAATAGGTCTGGGCGAATGTCAGGGTAGCCACGGGGTTGGCGCAATCCGAACAACTCAGGTTGGCGACGGGCGTCCAGGCCCAGGCCGTAACCCCGCTGCTGTAGGTGAAGGGTATCGTGACCGGTACGCCGACAGGCGTGGTGATCACTTTCGGTCCCGCGATCGTCGGGTTCTGATGGATCGTGATCGTCGCCGACGTGGTGTCGCTGCAACCGAGCGAAACAAAGGCTTTCAGGCGCACGTTGTACGTCCCCGCGGCGATCTTCACGAGCGGGTTCTGCACGTTGGCGCTTTGGCCGTTTCCGAAATCCCATTGCCAGAATACAGTGTCGACGTCCGGCGTGACCAATTTACCCAGGAACTGCACAAGGCCGTCACAAAGATTACCCGTGTCCGATACCATGGGTAACGGCGTCTGATAGACGCGGATCGTGTCCGTATAGGACGCGACGCAATTCGCAAGGGTGGTGACGGTCAGGGTCGCGGGCAGGTTGCCGGGCGTGGTATAGAAATGGCTCAGGCTGAAAGAGGCATTGCCCGGCGGGTTTTGCGATACCGAATCGTTGTCGCCGAAATTATAGGTCTTGCTGAGCACCCCGTTGTTGGTGATCGTGAAATCGGTGAATGCCACCGTGCCGGTGTCGCAGAACGCGGTGGGCGTCGCCGTGAAGAACGGCACCGCGCCGAGGACCGTGAGGGCGGTATCGGACCTGACGACGATACAGCCGGTGGCATCGGTCAGGACGAGCAATGGTACGAACGTATTCGGGCTCCGGTAGGTATGCACCGGTGCGTCGTTCTGCGAGCTGTCCGTAGTATTGTCGCCGTACTGGAGCGTGAAGCGCGTGTAGGGCGGCGGCGCGATGGTGAACTGGGCAACGACGGAATCGCAGGCCGTTTTCGGCGTGAAATTGAACACCGTGGTATTGGGATTTGTCAGGACGACCTGTCTGCTGGCCGAATCGAAGCAACCGCCGGGCCCTTCCACGACCAGCGTCGCCGTGTAGGTACCCAAAGCATCATAAAAATTCGACGTGTTGGCCAGCGTCGAAGTATGGCCATCGCCAAAATGCCACTCCAATGCGCTATCCCACTGGGCTGCCGCAACGAACATGGTTTGCAGGGGCACGCAAATGGCCGTGGTGTCGGCGATCGTAAAGGCGGCGACGGGGGATTCGATTTTTATGTTCTGGATCGTATCGCTC
>DATNBP010000084.1:0-5711 GCA_035572015.1 Puia sp.
CGATCCCACCAAGCTGATCGAGATCGTGGAGATCGGCAAGCAATTGCTCATGACAAGGGGCACCCTTACCACCTTTTCGATCGCCAACGACGTGGCCAAGTACTTTGCGATCGTGCCCGCTTTGTTCATCGTATCGATACCCGCCCTGCAGGGGCTGAACATTATGCATCTGCATAGCCCGGAGAGTGCCATCCTGTCGGCCGTAATCTTCAACGCCATTATCATACCATCGCTGATCCCGCTCGCGTTGCGCGGCGTGACCTACAGGCCCCTGGGCGCAAGTGTCCTGCTGCGCCGGAATCTGCTGGTATATGGTTTCGGCGGTGTCATCGTTCCGTTCATCGGGATCAAGCTGATCGACCTGATCGTTTCCATTTGGTTCTAAAAAATGAAAATTGTATGAAACAACTTATTCTGCCCTCCATTCGATTAACAGGCATAAGCATTGTCTTTTTTTGCGGAATTTATTCGCTGATCATTTTGGGCTTTGCACAGGCTGCTCCCGCCAAAGGCAAAGGCGAGCCGGTAAAGCTGAATGGAAAGGTTGTGGGGTACGCTCTGGAAGGCCAGGCCTTTACTCAAGACAAATATTTCTGGAGCCGGCCTTCGGCGGTGGGCTATAACGCAGCCGGAAGCGGTGGGAGCAACAAAGGTCCGTCGAACCCGGATTATCTGAAAGACGTTCAATCGCGTATCGATACCTTCCTGGCGCACAATCCCGGCATAAAGAAGGACGAGATCCCCTCCGACCTTGTAACTGCGTCGGGAAGCGGGCTAGACCCGGATATATCCCCGGAGGCTGCCTATGTGCAGGCGAAGCGCATCGCCCGAGTCCGGAATATAAATGAAGCGGAGGTTCACCAACTCATAGAGCAAAACACTCAAAAACCTTTGCTGGGCCTGTTCGGCACGGAACGGGTGAACGTGCTCAGGTTGAATATTGCGTTGGATAACTTCGGATCGAGGTAAATAAAATTGAACATGTTTATTAAAATTTGGTATATGCTTAAGAGGATTATGTTTTGTATCGGTACGTCATTGACCGCGTGCAGCAGCTTTGGGCAGGATTCGGTGTCTGCCGTTCCTGCAAAGGCCCCGGCGACCGCGCCTTTTGCCTTCGGGGACTTTTCCTGGCTGAACGGCACCAGCCGCAAGACGAGCCCGCCGCTGATCGACAGCAAGTATTTCACCAGTGACATTACCCTGGACTTGAACTATACGCACTCTTATAACAGTCCGATAGATAACACAGTAGTGGGTAGTACGGCCTTGTCGCGGAATAACGAGCTGCAGCTTTCCTTCCTCGGTTTCGGGGGCGATATCCACGTCAACAATGTTCGGGGGCGGATCATGATGCAGTTCGGTACGCGGAGTACGGTGGTCCCACGCAATGACGGGAGCTCGTATAAGGGTCAGTACGACCTCCAAACCATTTACCGGTACATCAGCGAGGCTTATGCGGGCTATCACTGGGATACCTGGCACGGCATCAACCTGGATGCAGGAATTTTCATGTCCTATATCGGGCTTTTCTCCTACAATAACACGGAGAACTGGGGCTATCAGCCGTCCTACACTTCCGATAACACCCCGTGGTTCTTTAACGGATTGCGATTGCAGACCTTTCCGTCCGATAAATTAAAGGTGGAATTGTGGCTGATCAACGGCTGGCAGAGCTATGGAATGTTCAACAATTCGCCGGGCGCAGGCTTCTCCATCTATTACCGCCCAAAGGAGACTGTCGACTATGTGGCCAACTGTTATTATGGCAAGGATGATGAAGGCGCTACCCATCGGTGGCGGATCCACAGTGATAACAGCTATCAGCTGCACTATGTCAACAGCAAGCATGGGTTCGTGACAAAGGCGGCGTTTTCAATCACCGGCGACATCGGATTCGAGAACGGCGATGGGGTGAGCCCATTTGGCAGCGGCTCGAAGGGAACGGCAGGGTACAGGCCCGCCCAGGATTTCATCAGCGGGATGATCTATAACCGCCTATGGCTGGGGGAAAAGCAGCATTTCGCGTGGACGGTGGGCGGCGGTTATATGCACAACCCCGGACAGTATCTCGTATTAGCGCCGACGGGATATGCGGATACGTTATACCAGCAACAGACAGGGCCGGGTTCGACGTTCGATGCATGGGATTGCAGTACCTCCCTGGATTACATGCCGACGGACAATATTACGGTCAAATTCGAATATGTCCATCGAAAGGTGAACGCGATGGACCCGGCGCCGGGCGCAACAGCTTTGGCCGGTTATTTCGCGGGACATGGGGGGGTTACTTCGCCATCGGGATATACGAATGTCGGAGGATATACTTATGCGTCCAACGGCGCATCGATCGCGCCGCCGTTAAGCAGCTGGGGAGGCTGGATGCCGGACCTGGTCAATTCCGAGTCGCGGATCATCCTGGCCTTGCTGGTGCGGTTTTAGGTTCTAAGCGAAGGTTTTTAGGAAAAAGATGGGTATCTTTTATTAATATTCTTCACACAACCGCCCCGCCATATGCCGGAACAGGAAAAACAAGCCGAACAATTCCTGGATCTCATCCGCAGGTCGCGCCGCGGTAAGTTCAAGGTATACATCGGCATGAGCGCCGGTGTCGGTAAGACCTACCGGATGTTGCAGGAGGCAAGAGCGCTCCTGCGCAGCGGAGCTGATGTCAAGATCGGCTACATCGAGACCCACAACAGGAAGGAAACACATGATCTGTTGGAGGGCTTGCCTGTCATTCCCCGGCGGAAATTGTTTTATAAAGGTAAGGAGCTCGACGAACTGGATGTGCAGGCAATCTTGAATCTGCATCCGGAGATCGTCATAGTGGACGAGTTGGCGCATACTAATATAGAGGGAAGCAAGAACGAGAAGCGATGGCAGGATGTCATGGAGATCCTCGATTCGGGCATTAACGTCATCAGCGCCGTCAATATCCAGCATATTGAAAGCCTGAATGAAGAGGTTAAAAGCATCACAGGCGTGGATGTGGCTGAGCGGATACCGGACAGGGTGCTTCAGCAGGCCGACGAAGTGGTCAATATCGATCTGACCGCGGATGAGCTGGTTGGACGGCTGAAAGAGGGAAAGATCTATACTCCGGATAAGGTGGCAACGGCGTTGAAAAATTTCTTTCAGTCGGAAAAAATCCTCCAATTGCGGGAACTGGCGCTGAAGGAAGTGGCGAGCCAGGTGGAGCGAAAAATAGAAGCGGAGTTGCCGCGCAACATTCAACTGCAGCCGGAGCGCTTCATGGCCTGCATCGGCAGCAACCATGAGACGGCGCGGATGGTCATCCGGAAGACAGCGCGCCTCGCCGCCTATTATCGTTCCAAATGGTGGGTCTTATATGTGCAGACGCCAAAAGAGGATGGGGACAAGATCGGTCTGGCGGCCCAACGCCACCTGATAAACAATTTCAAACTGGCCACGGAATTGGGCGCCGAAGTGATCCGGGTGAAACACAACAACATTGCCAAGGGAATTATCGAGAAAGCGGAAGAAATGCGGATCACGACCGTATGCATCGGAAAGCCACACCTGAACCTGTTGAACGTTATTTTGAGCACCGCCGTATTCAACCAAATGCTGAACAAACTGTCGGCTGCCGATATCGACATCGTAATACTATCCTGATATGAGGATGCGGTTAAAGACGAAATTGATCCTGGGTCTGGGTTTCCTGTTTCTGGAGATCGTCAGCTTCGGTGTACTAAGTATTTATAATATCAACAGGTTAAGCGCCGAGTCCCGGAACATCCTAAGCAATAACTATGAGTCACTGGCCTATGCCAACAACATGATGCGCGCGTTGGAAAGCATTTCGTCGGGGAAAGATTCGGTTATGGTGTTGGAAGACAATCTGAAAAAACAGGAAGGAAATATCACCGAGGAGGGTGAACTTGCGGCCACAGACGAATTGCGACAAGCGTTCGGGCAGTTGAAAAAAATGCCTGCGAATCCTTCCAACTATTCCAAGATCCGGCAGTCGTTGATCCGTATTCAGGACCTGAATGAAATGGCTATCCGGAGAAAGAATACGTCAGTAGAGCATTCAGCGGAGTCGACGAGAATTTGGCTAACCGCCATTTTCACGATCCTTACGCTTATATCCCTCTCATTCATCTTCAACTTACCCGGAATTGTCGCCGGGCCGATCCGGTCTCTGGCAGAAGGTATCGAAGAGATTGCCAACAAGAATTATCGGAAGCGGATCTACCTGAAACAAAACGACGAGTTTGGAGATCTCGCGGCCGCATTCAATGCGATGGCTGAGAAACTGGACAGTTATGAACACAGTTCGATTTCGGAACTGCAGTTTGAGAAGAGCCGGCTCGAGACCGTCATTAACCAGATGCGGGATGCCGTCATTGGTTTGGATTCCGGCCGGCATGTCCTGTTTCTTAATGCCGTGGCCCAAAGCTTGCTGGGCCTCAGGGAGCAGGATGTAATCGGTGAATATGCTCCTGATATAGCGCTGAAGAACGACCTGATGCGAACGCTCCTGCAACCGCTGAACGATAACAGGGACCTGAACATCTATGCCGATAATAAGGAGTGTTATTTCAGCCGGGATATCCAGGATGTTACCAGCAATAACGAAGTGATCGGGCATGTGATCGTGCTGCGGAATGTCACGGTATTCCACCAGATGAACGAAGCCAGGACTAACTTCATCGTCAATCTGTCGCATCAATTGAAGGCACCGATCGCTTCCATAAAGGAAGACACGCAGAGGTTAATGGATCAGGGGAAAGCACCGGCCAGTGAGGACCGGGAACATATCATCAGAAAGATTAATGAAGAAACAGATCGGTTGCTGAAGATTACGGCAGAGTTAGTGAATGTTACGCAGGCGGAGCAACATTTATGAACGACCCAATGTCTTGGCAATTATCGGATTACAGTCTTCTTGCAAATTCAGCCCAATCTCGGTATCTTGCGGATAGCAACCAAAACTGACGATGAGAACCTGCTTTATCCTAGCCATCGCCTTTTGTTTCCACCTAACCAGCGCCGCACAAAATCAGTGGCAATGGCTCAATCCTCAGCCGTCGGGCTCCGGCTGTTTGAAGGTTGCATTTACCGACCGGCTTACCGGCTATATTCTCAATTACAACGGAGATCTTTTAAGGACCATCGATCAGGGCGCCCACTGGGCCTTTGATCAGAACTTTTCCGGTGCGGTCACGATGGCGATTGCCGATTCGACGGGCGTCATCGCCACCAACAACGGATTGGTTTACATCAGCAGCGATAACGGTGCTACCTGGAAAAGCTATAGCACCGGTATGACCGGCTACGCCGCCTTCGAAAGTGTTAGCATCGCCAGCCGCGACACCCTATTCCTCTCCACCAACAACGGTCAATTATTCAAAAGCTCCGACAGGGGCCTGACCTGGACTTTGTTGAGTCTCAAGACCCCTGATATCACGGCCATTAGCTTTCCCAACCCAAGGGTTGGATACGTGGGAGGAGGGTCTTCCTTTGTCGCCAAGACCGCGGACGGCGGCAATACCTGGCAGACCATCGACTCGGTCAATTACGGTTCATCGGGAGTGCTTGCGCTTGAGTTCCTCAATGCGGATACCGGATATGTCAGTGTCGAGTTCGATTCCGTAAAGGTGACCCACGATGGCGGTAAGACGTGGACTTCGGCAACCTGCTTTCAACCGGGATCCACCATTGATGTCGTTAACGACACGCTG
>DATNBP010000085.1:0-25674 GCA_035572015.1 Puia sp.
GGTCACCGTGTACAATTGCTGGGCCAACCGGCTGACGGGAGACCAACGGCTGCCGCCGGATGCCCGGTCCACCTGGACGGCGGTACCGTTCAGGGGTTCGGGAAAGCTGTTGCCGGCCGGGTTGCTGGGACCCGTCCGGATCGGGGCGCCGCCGCCGACGAGGTGATGTACGCGGGGCGGAAGAGTGGCAGCGGTGTTGCCGGTCGGGGAGGCGATGGACAGGCAGTGGTGTTGCGGGTCGGGGAAGCGATGGACAGATACCGGCATTGCGGCCCGGCGATCAGAAATTGAAGGCCGCGCTGACCCGCAGGCCAAGCGTGGAAATATCGGGATGGTCGAGATACGTAAAGCGTTTCACAAGGTCCAGGCGAAGGACGGAGAGGATATTGTAAATTCCGACGCTCGCCTCGACATAGGGTTTGCCGGTCAGCGACCAGGTGGTCATATTGCCGCGGGTGGTCGGGAACTTCATTTGCGTCGCATCCACGGCGGGGTTATTCTCATCGCGGAGCCCCCCATACAGGACCTTGGCCCCGACAACCTCGCGGAGTTTCAGCCTTTTCAGTCCGGGGACCTTGTTAAAGAAAAACCCGTTGAAAAAATGGTCGATGTTGAGGCCCGCGTAGTGGTCGCTGACGAACTCTCCGATATTCATCAGGTTATAGATCGTCTCGTAATAAAAATAGGATTGGTTGCCCGGCGCGATCGACAACAGGGGAAAGGGCAGTTTGCCGCGGAGATAGCCCGCATCAAAGGTGACGTCCGAGAAGCCGGCGGGCGCCAAGTAAAACCGTTTATAGACATTGAAATGATAGCCGTCGTAGTCGTATTGGCCACCCAAAAACCCTTTCATGCCTTTCGCATATTGAAAAGTGAGGATCGGCCAGCGATTCACCACGTTGATCCTGCCGGCTTTGTTTTGAAAGAATTCTTCATGCGGCGCCCAGCGAAGTGTCAGTGAGACTTCTCCGGTCGTGAGCTGCGCGATGCTATCCGATTTGCCCGATGGGCTGTAAATATAATACAGGCTGCCGGCGGGCCGCTGTTCCCAGTATTTTATGCCGAGGTTGTAGGACAAATGGCTGCTGTATTCGTGGATATAGGACAATCGCGCGATGCGGTTGTAGGTCCACTTGGAATTGTCGCCGCGGGTAAAGGAGGTAAAGAAATTGTTGGCCTGTGAAAAGGCGTTCTCCGCGCCGAGGCTTCGGGTGTCGTCGAGCCAGCTGACCTGCAGGTAGTGCAACGGGTAAGTATAGATCGATTTGTTGTTGAGTGCATAGGAAGCGCTGCCAAAATATTTCCAGCGTTGGTCCTTGAACCCGTATGCGACATAGGTCTCTGCGTAGTAGCGGCGACTGAGACGGGTGTTGGTCCTCGCGCCCAGGCGGAGCCGCTGGCCCTCGACCTGGTTGAACGTCCAGAAGCTGCCGATAGGGCCCACGTCTATTTTCCCCGCGGACTTATACCTGGCGGTGAATGCGGTGGCATAGTTCATCAGGCGGTGATAAGACTTCATTTTGACGAGACTGTCGGTGTTGGCATAGGTCTTTGCCTCGGAGCTGGTGAGCGGGATCGGCCGGCCGCTGAACAGGCTGTCCTCTGTGTCCGGCGCCTGGGGGATCGTATCGATGCCCGGGCCTTTGAAAACCTGATCGGGCAGGACAGTATCCTTGATTTGGTCGAGTTTCACGATCCGCTCTCCCACCATCCCCAACGTGCCGGGAATCGCATTGAAGAGTGCGATGACGTCCGAATTCAGGAGGTGGTAATGCCCGTTGTCCTCCTTTTCAAAGTCCTGGCGAACCTGGAACTCCCGAACAAAATTCAGGTTGACGTGCTGACTCACGCCGAGTTCGACCCGGGTGATGGCATAGTTGCCATCGATGTTGATATTGAGATAGCCACGGAACAACTGGTCCACCGGGTTGCGGGGCGTGAAATACATGCGGACGATGCGTTGGCCTTCTTCGATTGTCGTATCCCGGATAAAGAACATATAGAAAGCCGGCGCGATATCGGAAATGGGGCTGATGAACTGCGTAGCGAAAAGATCGATCGTATTGTCGTAAATGTTGATGTTCTCGTACAACCGGTTGATGAACTGGCTGATGCCCTTCATATCCACGTACTCGCCGAAATCTACAGCCTTTCGGCCCAGCACCACCTTCTTCGTTCTTTCGGGGTGTTTGCGATAGTAGTTATCGGACAGGACCTCCTCGATGTAGACGGGTACCAGGGACTTTCCCGGCATGAGTGTCGTATCCCTGTTCTCGAACAGGAAATGGTATTTTTTGAGAATCCGGTCGTCTGCGATCAGCCGGGGTATCCGGTCCAGTAGGAGCCTGATCTTTTCATATTCCTGGTTGGAAGAGAATTCGGGCGCCGAGGGGCCATTGCGGCCCTTGTTGGCGATGACCTTGCGGATAAGCTCCACGGCCGGGTTGTTCCTGTTCCGGTATTTGCCCGGTTTTGCCCTGATGACAAATTCGCGCAGCGTGGTAAAGGCTCTCGACAGGTAAACGGTCAGCGGCCCGGTGGCTGAATCCCGTGCGGAGAGGGTTACCGGGTCGTAGCCCTGGGTGCTGACAATCAGAAGCGTAGCACTATTGTCCAGGCGGATGCTAAACCTGCCTTCGACATTGGTCGCGACGCCGTGGTGACCGTTCTTTACGACGATACTGACGTTGGCAAGCGGTGCGTGGGAAAGACTGTCCAGTACGATTCCGGTGATCGTTCTGGCCTGGCCAAAGCCGGTTTCCGACAGCAGTCCGGCCAGCAGGAAAAGAATGATCTGTTGTAATCTGGGTATTGGGTCGCCTTTTTTGAAAATATAGCAGATATAACGGCCCGCAAATTACGTAATAAGTTGATTGTTACGATGAATTTGCGCTCGTACAAAACGCCAAAAGAAGACCGATATTGCGGTGGCTATGATGATGGAAAACGGTTTTACCATTTCGACGGACCGGTCAAAACTCGACCTGCCCTTTATTCACGCCTATTTGTCCGGTGAATCCTACTGGGTTCAGGGTATGCCTTTTGAAAAATTGGCGATCGCGGTGGAACATTCGCTCAATTTTGGCTTGTACCATTTCGACCGGCAGATCGGGTACGCTCGCGTAGTCACCGACTATTCGCGGATCGCGTACCTGGCGGACGTATTCGTGATCGCCGCCTACCGCGGGCGCGGACTTTCCAAATTCCTGATCGCGGAGGTCATGGCGCATCCGGACCTGCAAGGACTGCGGCGATGGATGTTGCACACGAGGGACGCACACGGCTTGTACCGCCAGATGGGGTGGGCCGATGCCGCCAAACCGGAGACGTATATGGAGGTCTATAATCCCGCTCCGCAATGGTGGGAGACGGGTCATGGCGCGGGCGAATAGTTGATCCAGACCGTCATGTCGGAAGCGCCCCGGTTGGCCCAGGCATAATAGGGAATGAGCCGGACAGGAACCTGTTCCTGCCGCCGCCCGTCGATTTCATGATAAAGGCTGGTCGTGTCCGCGGCCGCGGAAGGAGTCCATTCAGCGGTCCCATCGAGGGCCATCATCGGCGCGTTGCCGATGGTGATCGGGTCGGGCTTCCATCCGGCGGCAGAGGCAAGCGACATGGCAAATACCGATTGCCCGGGTGCGAGATCGGGGGATTCAAGACAATACACGATCGGCCCTCGGCGGATCGCGACCTGTCCTCTCGCCTCCTCCACCAGCGGGTTGGCGGCGATCAGATCTACCGGCATGGGCAGGTTCAGGGTGATGCTGTCGCCGGCTTTCCAAACGCGCCGCAACGCTTCATAGGATCCGGGCTTCAGCATTCCGGTATAAGGTTGCCCGTTGATCGCGATCGTGGCGTCGCGGGACCAGCCGGGGATCCGGAGATGGATCGGGAATTGCCCTTGCGGAACCTGCCGCAGGATCAGGGTGATCTTTCCGTCCCAGGGGTAAGCGGTTCGTTGGTTCAGGCGGAGCGGGCTTCCGTCAGCCAGCCGCACAGACAGGTTGTTTCCGCCGTACAGGTTGAGCCAAAGCCCGTCCGATGACACGCAATACATGTAGTCGGCGACCTCGGCGACCGTCCGCGCCAGATTGGGCGGGCAGCAATTGGAGAGCGAAATATATTCCTTCCGGCCGCCCGACCAGCGGAGGGTAAAGGGCAAATAGCGGGATGCGCGGAGCGGGTTGGTATAAAAATACTTTGCGCCGTCGAGGCTGACGCCGGACAGCACGCTGTTGTACAAGGATTCTTCGAGGATATCGGCATAACGTGCCTGGCCGGTGATAAGCAGCATTCGCCAGTTCCAAAGGACGTTCCCGATATTGGCGCAGGTTTCGTTATGCGCGGTGAGGTTGGGCAATTGGTAATCGCGGCCGTAGGCCTGGTGCACTTCCTGGATCTGCGCGGGATCATAGGAGGTCCCGTCCGGGGATACGCCGTCGTAGAGGGCGCCGCAGCCACCGGTAATGTATAACCGGTGGTCCGTTACGTCGGACCAGATGAGCCCGAGGTGGCGCATCAGCGTATCGTCCCCCGTCTCGGCGACAAGATCGGCGACGCCGGCATAAAGATAGTTGGCGCGGACGGCATGCCCCATGGCAGTCGTCATGCGGCGAAAGGGAACGCGGTCCTGGTTGTCGTCGGTGCCATCGGATGTGCCGCCGCGAAGGTCGATGAGGTCTTCCGCCAGCCGGAGATAGGACGTATTGCCGGTTGTCCGGTAGAGCTCGATCAACCCCATGTAATGGGACGGGCAAATGGCGTTGCGGGCCAGTTGCGGCGAAGCGCGGCGGTAGTAGGCGACGAGGAAATCGGCCGCCCGGATGGCAACGTTCAACAGGTTCGTTTTGCCAGTGGCACGGTAGTGGACGCAGGCAGCTGTCATCAGGTGCCCCATATTGTAGGTTTCGAAATTGAGCTTATCCCCGAAAGCTGCGCCCCGGTGATGATAGCGTTCTTCGATGAGCGTCGGCGTATGGATATATCCGTCGGGTCGCTGGCAGCGGGCGATGACGGCGATGGCCCGGTCCATCATAGTATCCAGGCGCGGCTCACGGGTGATCGCGTAGACGGCCGCAACCGCTTCGAGCAATTTGTAAAAATCGCCGTCGTGAAAGGGAGGCCCCTCGTGCGAACCCGTATCGATCCCGGCCGCGATCTTGAAATTCGCGAAAGCATGGCTGATTTTCGGATCGTGATAAATCCGCCACAGGCGCGGGATCATGGAGTGCGGCAGACCGCGAAGCGGCGGGCCCAGAAGCCCCCGGTCCACCGGACATCGCCCATATCGACCGGGGTAAGGAGGGCATGCGCGCTGGCGCCGGTATTGACGAGCGCGTTCGGCTGGGGACCGCGGGGGAGCATGCGGATTGCCCGTCCGGAAGCGTTTGCCCGGCCGGGAATGTTTGCAGGGACGGAAGCGTTTGCCGGGGCGCGTTGCGTGGCTTTTAGCGGGGATTGCGCGGTGGCGCCAAGGCCGATCGACAGGACAAGGAGCACGAGCACGGGTCGTAGATACATGTGAGTTCGTTAAAATTTGGTGATAATATCTTTCTTTCTGCTTTCCGGCCGGACGATGAGGTCGGTGATCCTGCCATCTTTCAGCGTAGCTTCCACGGTAGTGGCGTAGGGCGCGTATAATTTGAAATGAACGTCCCAGTCTTTTGGCCATGCCGGAAAAAGAAATATTTTCCTGCCGTCTGTCTGCAACAGCATTTCCTGGAGACCGATCATCGCCGAACCGCCCCAGTTATGGTCCGGCGTCCAGTCGAATCCGGGACCCCAGAAAGCCGGGAAGCGCAGGCCGGAGCTGGCCAGTTTTTTCATACAAAGCCGGGCTGCTTCGCCGGTCAGTCCAAGACGGGCGGCGAAGATGTTATCCTGTTTCCACCCGATATAGGAGCGAAAGTGAATCGCATCGGTATCGTATTTATAGGTATTGATGGCGGTGTCGAGCCCCGGCCGGCCCAGTCCGTAAATGCCCCAGGGAAAAACCGGGTAAAGCTGCATGGGTTCCCGGTTGTTGACGCGTGACCAAAGCCACGCAGGGGAGATCGTCGGATGGCCATCCGACATCCTGAAAGCAATGGGCGGCAGTTCCCGCAACATGACGCTCCATTTATGCCGGGCCGAATCATCGAGGTAATGGCCGGGCAACTGCAGCAGCCGGTTCAATACGGTGCGGAGACCGGCGATCGTCGAACTGGCATTGTACGCCATCTTATACGTCTCGCCGGCCGAACCGGGATAAAGGACGAGATGCCCGGCTGCATCGAGTGTCCGGCGGCCGCGGCGATTGGCGAGATACCGGTAGTGTTCGTCGAAGAATTCCAGGCAGGATTGAATGAAGGGGACATACCCGGTGATGTCCTGACCGGTGTACCGTTCGGTTTGCAACATCATCGAGCAGAATTCGAGGACGGTATCCCATTCGTATTCGAGCCAGGCATTGTATTCCACGCCCCGGTCGTGACCGGGTGGCATATCCCAGCCGTATTCGGCGTTATCGGGCAGGCCGAATTCTTCCGTCTGTTCGGTGAAGCAAGCGCCCCCGTGTCCCCAATATACCCGGCTTCGGAGTTCGGCGGCCTTTTGGGCACGGGTGTAAAAGAGGAATTCGGATCTCATCATGTCGAAGTCGCCGCTGCGGAGCATCGGATAGTACACGAGGCGCTGGTTCTGCGCGGTCATGGTGCCTCCGCCCCAGTTGCGGTAGTCGGGCGTGTAGTGCAGCGTGGTATCGGTGAGACAGGGGTCGAAAGTAAAAAGACCGCCGTTGAACTTCGTGGGATATTGGCCGTACGCGTTACAACCGAGCATATACCGGAAGAGCTGGTAGTTGCGGCCTGCCTGCCAGCGCAGGCTGTCGGACCCCGGGAAGATAAAACTCCTTTCCCAGAACCTGTGCCACCATGCGGCCGCCGAGTCCCGTGCGGACTGCCGGTGGGCGGCCGCGTCGCGGATCGTTGCGTCAAGCAGGGAGTCCCAGCCGGAGACATCGGGCGTCTGTGCCGTAGCAAGGTAACAGTCGATCCGGAATGTCTTCGCCGGCCTGCGGCTGTCGAGACACCAGCCGTCGTATTCCGTATCGAGATAACGGCCGTGTACCTTCCCGGCCGGGGTCATGCCCGCGCCAACCAGTATGCCGCCGAACGTGCGGTTCCTGAGCGGGTCGTTGATTTCCGCCTTCACGCTGTCGAGCCCTTGCTGATGGACGGTCACGTCGAAGACCGTAGGGCCGGGTCGGTTGCGGTGATAGAAGAGGACGCCGTTTCGTGAAAATCGGATGCTGTCCCGTCGCGTGATTACCTGGCCGCCGGGGGCATGCGCTCCGGCCCATTTGTAAGAGTTGGCGTTATTGGCCCGCCCCACCATCACGCGATCCGCCGTCCGCCAGCTTTCATAGACGGCATCTGCCCTTATGGCTCTGTCGCTGTTCAGCTCGAGGTGGATAACCGGTCGGTAAACATCTACCCAGATGTGGACCCGGGCAGTTACGCCTGCTGCAGTCCCCGTGATCCGGACACTTCCGTCGTCCAGGTGGAGCGTTTGATGGAAGTCCGTTCCGGCCAGGGGATCGGGTGTAAGGTGCAGCCTGATGCGGCCGGACTTCAACAATGCGTTGTTCTCGTCGAAGCTGCCGCTTCGGCAGATATAGAAAAGCAGGTCTCCGTCCTGCACCCAAACATTGAGCCCTATATCGCCGCCGCCGCACGGCATGGACCCGGCAGCATCCCGGCTGGGGCTGTTCCAGGTCAGGTCATAACTGTCAATCAGACGCTTCTGAGCAACCAGGCGGGTTGGCAGGCCTGCGATCAGCAGGAAGAAAAAAAAACGCGAAAATTTCATGGGGTGAATGAAGTTATACTAAATTACGACAATGGAACAGAATAAAGTGGGGTCGAGGAAGAATATCTGGCACGGGATCGGCCGGCAGCGCATCGAGATCCCCAGGTCGGTTCTGAAGTCGCGGATTCAGAGCAACGCCTTGTTGCGGCAATTGTATATCTGCGGTCTGGGGTATTATCCGCGCGCGGCGGGACATTACACCTATCGAAGGAAGGGGCTCCCGGAAAACTTTCTGTTCTATTGCGTGGACGGACAGGGCTGGTACCAGCTGGGAGACAAACGATACACCGTGGGCCCGAACGAATGTTTCATTTTGCCGCAACATGTCGAGCATGCCTACGGAAGCTCGGAAGACGACCCCTGGACGATCTATTGGTTGCATTTCGGCGGCACGCTGCTGCCCAATTTCAACAGCCTGCCGGTGATCCAGAAGCATTTCAAACCCCAGCCCGTCCGCAACAGCAGCGAGATGACCGGGTTGTTCGCCAAGATCTATAAGACCCTGGAATTGGGGTACAGCATCGACAACCTCCTGTTCGCGAACATGTGCCTGTCGCATTACATCACCCTCTTCATCTACAATCAAAAACACTTCACGGCGACGCCGGCGGCAGGCAAGGTCGATTGTGTTGACAGTGCGATCCTGTTCATGCAGGAGCATATCAACGAAAATATTTCGCTGAACGACCTGAGCCACCGGTATAACTATTCCCCATCCCGGTTTTCCAGCCTGTTCAAACAGCGGACAGGGTATGCACCCATCGATTACTTTATCCAAATGAAGATGCAGAAGGCGAGCCAGCACCTGGGCATTACCGACAAGTCGATTAAGGATATCGCGCTGAGCATGGGCTTCGACGATCCTTATTATTTTACGAAGAGGTTCACCAAAGTGATGGGGATGTCGCCGACGCGGTACAGGGCCGTGACGAGGGACTGAGGGCGGGGACGCGATTCGGCAATCGCGGTACCTGTTATGCCGGGCAGGTATCAATGCCTGTCGGGCGGCGTGACGACTCCGTTAAAACTGATGGCGTCCATGTTGGTCGCGATGACCTGGAGCGAGGCGTATCCCGCGGAGGAGATATTGAGCTCCAGTGCCTGGATATCCTTGCTGTCTTTGGGTCGGATCGTCACGTTCCAACCCCCATGCTTGCCCGGCCTGACCGAATAGCTGAAGTAGGTCAGGGTAAATTGGAGGGCGCCCTTTGAAGGATCCATAGGTGCGACATACGCCCGGCCAAAATAGGGCAGGTCGCTGATGACCTTGTGTTTTGTGATTTTCAACGTATACAAGTCAGTAGTCACCTGGTGGACCGGACCACGGAGCGGCTGCACGGTCTGCGCCTGGAACACATAATTCTGCGAGTCGACGAGGGCTTTTACCGGTTGCGCTGCGGCGGGACGCGGGAAAGCGACAATGATGGCTGCCGCAAGGGCGGCGAATCGACGGGAAGTCCTAACGGAACACATAGCATGCATTTCAGATATAACGAATAAGGGCTAAATTTGGTTGATGATCGAACGCCAAGGCAATGCTAAAAAGACGGACTTCGATGCGGTGGTCGTAGGGTCGGGGCCAAACGGGTTGGCTGCGGCCATATTGCTCCAACAGAATGGATTGTCGGTGATGCTCCTGGAACAGCGGACGACCATTGGCGGGGGTCTGCGGTCCGCGGAACTGACCCTGCCCGGTTATATACATGATATCTGCAGCGCGGTGCACCCCCTTGCGGCAGCATCGCCGTTCTTTCAAACCTTGCCGCTTGGAGCGCATGGCCTGGAGTTTATCTATCCCCCGGTGGCGGCCGGGCATCCGCTTGACGGCGGCGCGGAAACCCTGTTGGCCGGAAGCGTGGCGGAGACGGCGGCGGGACTTGGAGCGGATGCAACGGCATATTGCAGCCTGATGGACCCGATCGTCAGGGACTGGCCGCGGCTGCTACCGGAGTTGCTGGGGCCGCTTCATGTTCCCCGGCATCCGTTGCTGATGGCGCGATTCGGGCTGCGGGGCCTGCCCAGCGTCATTCACCTGGCGCGCCGCTTCCGGACAACCGGGGCAAGGGCATTGCTGGCGGGAATGGCTGCCCACGGCTTGCAACCACTGACAAATGCGGTGACGGCTGCTATCGCGCTGCTGTTTCTGGGGACGGGTAACGGCAGGGGGTGGCCGATACCTCGGGGGGGTGCGAACGTTATCGCCGATGCGCTGGCCGCTTATTTCTTATCGCTCGGCGGGCGTATCGAGACCGGCGTTGAGGTCGGTTCCTTCTCACAACTGCCATCCGCCCGCTGTGTCCTTCTGGATCTGACGCCCCGGCAATTGTTGCGACTGGGCGGCCACCGTTGGTCGCCGCTGTACGAATCACAGTTGGAGCGATACCGCTACGGGATGGGCGTGTTCAAGATCGATTGGGCCCTGGCGGAACCGATTCCGTTTCCGGGGGAAGGTTGCCGCCGGGCGGGCACTGTACATATCGGCGGCAGCCTCGAAGAGATCGTCGCCTCCGAAGCGACGACGGCAAGAGGAGTGCAGGCGGAGTGGCCATTCGTGCTCCTTACCCAGCCAAGCTTGTTCGATCCGACGAGGGCGCCCGCCGGCAGACATACCGCTTGGGCATATTGCCATGTACCCAACGGGTCGCGGGAAGATATGACGGGCAGGATCGAGCGACAGGTGGAGCGGATGGCGCCGGGATTTCGCGACCGGATCCTCGCGCGACACGTGTTCAATACGGCGCAACTGGAAGAATACAATCCCAATTACGTCGGCGGCGATATCAATGGCGGTGTGATGGATATCGGCCAGCTCTTCACGAGGCCGGCCCTGCGGCGGTCGCCCTACCGGACCTCCGGCCGGGGCATCTATATCTGTTCGTCCGCGACGCCCCCCGGTGGCGGCGTGCACGGCATGTGCGGCTATCATGCCGCGCGGCGGGCGCTTCGGGATGTGTTCCGGATCAGGCTTCGGTTGCGATGATCCTTCGCCTGCTATTTCTGTATTTTTCCGCGATGATCTCGCTCATCGGCCGCTGGTAGACCTTACTTTCCACCCACGAGACGAGATCGAGGTAGGCGAAGGCGCGGGCCTCATAGCGGTTGCCCTCGCACCCGCGGATCTTTTCCAGGAATTTTTCAAACTCCGCTTTCAGCCCCGACCGCGAGGACTGGAAAGATGTCCGGAGAAAGCGGAACATCTCCTCTTCGACCCGGGTGAGGCGCTCGCGTCGCGCCATAAAGCGATAGACCGACTTCGTGAGGGATTCCATCAGGTCGAAGTTGCCCAGCTCGTAGTGGGCCATGAGGTGCAGGACGCGGGCGTAGCATTGCAGGTCGTTGCGCAGGTCCTGTTGATCGTTGATGATCCTTTGCAGGTAGTCGATCGATGTGGCATAGTCCCCGGCGCCGAAGTACAGCGTGGCGATCTTGTAATTGAGGACCAGGATGCGATGCCGGTCGATGAAGAGATCGTATTCGGCCAATCGCTGTTCGATGGCCGGGACCATTTGCAGGCCTTCGCGGAAAGTGCCGCGCATGAATACCTGGTTGATCTTGGCGGTCGTGATATAGACGAAGGACTGGATCCGAAAATTGTCGTTTTCGATGACCCGGTCCGTTTGGGCAAATGCCTCGAAGCGGCGCAGCACGACGTCGAATTTCCGGTGATTGCGCAGGTCGAAGTGTGCGTTCAGGAGATTGTGAAGGGCTTTGATGTAATGCCCCGTTTCGACGCGGATCATCAGCGGCTGCTCCTCAAACAGGTCAAGCCATTTTTGTGAATACCGGTAGTACATCAGGAAGTCCTGCCGGATGAACGCATACCAATTGTAGCTCTGGCAAAGATACAGTCGCTCATAAAAGCCGGTCTGCCGCCAGGCATCGGCCGGCAATTGCTCACGAAGGTATTCCCTCACCAGGGCTTCATCCTTTTCGTTTCGGGAATGGCCGTTGCGAATATACCAGCTGTAGATCAGGAGCGCCAGATTGGAGAGGCGGGCGACCATGTTGATCCTGCCCAGGACCTCGACCGATTCGGCCGATAACTGTTCGGCCCGCATTTGCATGCTGTGCGTAATATGGAGCGTCTCTATCCTTTTCTCCAGGGCAAGGACCTGGACCAGGAAATTGAACTTCTGGTTGGCTTTTGCGGTCTCCTTGGCCCTGTCCAGCAGCCGCAGGCTTTGCTGAAACAACCCCTTTTTATACAGGATATGGGCATAGTCGAACATCTCATTCAGCTGGAGGTCGATGCTGTCGGCGCTCTTCAACAGGCGCAGGCTTGCGAGGATCTGTTTGTAAAGGTGGGTCTTCAGGTTCGACAACTGGGGTTTTTCGATGCCCGGCAGGCGTTTCAACAGGCTTTTTTCGTCATAATCGTTCAATTTGTCGAGGGCGTCGAACAGTTGGACGATCTTGAGGTCCTCTTTGGTGGAACTGCGCTTGATGTAGAGTTTGAAGTGCCGTTTTTCAGACTTTTCGAGAGAATGGATCAATTGGAATAAGGTATCCGAAAACCTGTTCGCCATAGCCAAAAATACCGCATTTTGCTAAAATGGGCGCTTTTGATTGGTTAAAACGCGATCGGTGCTGTAGAAGGGATATATCAATAAACCCCATTACACGTGCAACCTTTTTTCTTTATTCGCCAGGAAGGCAGGAACCTGCGGGTCGACATCCAGGACGTCTTGTATATCGAGTCGCGGAAGAATTATACGCGGCTGGTGATGGAAAACCGGCCGGCCGCCATGGTGCTTGTCGCTTTAAAACATTGGGAACGGATTCTGCCCGGCGAGTTGTTCTGCCGCATCCATCGCGGCTATATAGTTTCCATCGGAAAGGTCCGGGCATTCGATGCCCGGTTCGCCTGGCTGGCGGGTGAAAAGCTGCCTATCGGCGAGCAATACCGGACGGCCCTGCCGGACCTGGTCACGATCCTCAGCAGCGACACGGGCCGGAAAGAAGTGTTGCGGAAATGGGAGAACTGAGTATTTTGCAGGTTGAATCTCGCCGGAGGTTATTTCCGCAGACCGGGGCGGCGGCTATCGTCAACAAATTACCGTCGATGTGTAAAAGTCAGATTTTCAATATATTATGGGTAATCAAGCAAGATTCCCGGGATGAGTCGGCACAGGTGCGGACGTTTGTGCGAGCTCGCCTCCAATGCGATCGGGCTGGCAGGCAACCGCCGGGAATAATATCGCGTTTCCATTAAGAATCAATCATTGACAGGACAGCAAGCGGCACATTTTGGAAAAACTTATTCAAATAATCTCGGGTTGCGCTCAGCAGGACAGGCATGCGCAAAAATTGCTGTACGACCAATATTACGGCCTATGCATTAAGATAGCATTCCGGTACGTGAATACTTACGAGCAGGCGACGGAAGTGGTGCACGACGCCTTCCTGAAGATGTTCCGGAATTTCAGCCGTTTCGAGGTCCGCGACAAAGAAAAGGTGGAAATGCTGCTGATCGGCTGGATCCGACGGGTCGTGATCAATGCCGCTATCGATTACATGCGCCGGGAAATCAACAATACGCAGAACTACCCGATCCCCGAACATGTATGGGAACACAAAGACGATGGACAATCATCGGATAATTCCGTGTTATATAAAGAATTGATCGCTTTGGTCAAGGAATTGCCGCCCGCTTATAGAATGGTGTTCAACCTCCACGTGATCGAAGGGTATTCGCACCCGGAGATCGCTAAGATGCTGGGCATCACCACGGGCACGTCAAAATCCAATTTATCCAAAGCGAGAGTGCACTTGCAAAAAGCCTTAACCTCCGAAAACTCCGCATTTAGTTATGACACACAATAGTGGCGATATGGACGATCTTTTCCGGCGGGCATCCGAAAGATACCCGTTACGGACGGATAGTGCCGACTGGGACCGATTGGCTGGCGCGCTCGACGCCGAACCGGAACTGCCATCTGAAAAAGAGCAGGATCGGCGCAGACGTCGGGGCGCATTCTGGTGGTTCCTGCTGCTGCCGCTGGCCGGCGCCGGTTATCTGACCTGGCGGGCGGCGGTGCATCAGGGTGCGCCGAAAGATCTAACCGTCCGGACGGAAACGGCACCGGCTGCCGTGGGTAGCGGCCGGGTGGCAACCGGAGGCGCAGCTGCGAAGGAAAATACGCTGGCCGGCACGCCCGGGTCGCAGGCAAATCATTCAAATAAGCCAATCTCGCGCAGGGAGAAGACCGGATCGCAGAGCGGCCCTGAGGTTGTAGTGAACGGATCCGGGAGCGGCAAAGAAATGGCCGGGCGCAGGGCTCAAATCGCCAGAGAAGCTGCTCGAAGCGGGGCTAAGATCGGCAAACAAGTCCCCGCGGCCCCAACCCGGATCGGCGGAGGGCGGAACGGCGAAGTGCAGACGCGACAGGCGGGAACGGGAAATCGCGCGAGTGGCGAAGGACGGACGCGGCTCGATCTGGCTAAGGGGAATGAGGCGGCTGCAGGGAACAGTGGCGGAGAGACTGTGCTGGCCGGGCGGACCGGACAAGGTCCCGCAGGGGCGGATGAGCATCATGACTTGCTGTGGGCTGCGCTTGATTTGCGCAGGGCTCCCATCGGAGAGGGATACAATGTGAGGATAAACGCGCCGTTGCCCGTCGCCCCGGTAATAGAAGGTGCGTCACAGATGAAGAAAGGGCCGAACCCGACTCCGCGGTCCGGCCACCGGTCGCACGGCTACATTGGATTGACGGCGGCGCCGGATTTCAGCACGGTGAAGTTCCAGCCCATGAAAGGGGTGGGCACGACATTCGGGCTGCTGCTCGGCTACTCTTTTAACGACCGGTGGGCTATTGAGTCGGGCGTATCCGTCGATCGCAAGAGATATTATACCGACGGCGAGTATTTCAGCACCAGCAAGGTGCGGCTGTATCCCAACCAACATTTGCTGAATGTCGACGGGACCTGCTATATGTGGGAGATCCCCGTGAATGTCCGGTACAATTTCAGTACGGGTGCCAGGATGCGCTTTTTTGGAACCGCGGGGCTGTCGACCTATCTGATGTCGAGCGAGAATTATTTCTATCAGTACGACTACAGCTCCGGCGGAACGGTGGAAGACAGTCATTGGAGCATCAAAAGGCCATCGCAATATTGGTTCACGATCGCTAATCTCAGCGCCGGCTTCGAACAGCGGTTGGGAAAGATTGGTAATATCCGGCTCGAACCTTATATCCGGGTCCCCTTATCCGGTATCGGGACGGGGAATTTACCTATTATGAGCGCCGGCCTGAATATCGGGCTGACGCGCCGCCTATGGTGACCATTTTTTAACGGAATATACTATGCTGAAGAAGAAAGCCATTTTGTGGATGGGAATCCTGCTATTGGTGATCGTAGCTGCAGGCTGGGCGTACCACCTGTATGTCAAGCCGCATCAAAGTACGGCGGGGGAAGCCGCCGACTTTACGATCTCTGCGGATTCTTTGTACCGGCAGTATCAGGCAAACGAACATGCCGCGGATCACATCTACCTGGGCAAAGTCATCGAAGTGTCGGGAAAACTGGCGGAGATACAGCATAGCGGAAACTCGGAGATCTGGATCCTTTCACCACAACCGGGAGGGGGCGGGATCAATTGCCAGTTGTTTGCCGGAACGAAGGTCGACCCGGAGCCGAAAAGCGGCGATTCAGTCACGGTCAAAGGACGGTGCACCGGGTTCCTGATGGACGTCAATCTGGCCGATTGTGTTCTCCGTAAATAATACCATTCCGGGAAATCGCGTTTACTCATATCAACCAATTGTATTATGACCCTGAAGATCCTGCCGGCAGTGATCGTCGCCGGCGCCTTTCTGCTCTATCTGCCGGGCTGCGCCAAAGACAACGCGGTCGCTTCCGGAGGAACCTGCGACACGGCGAATGTCCGGTACAGTACCCAGGTCGTCGACATCCTCCAAGATTATTGTTACGGCTGCCATAAAGGCCCGGGCGCGGCAAGCGGCATCGATTTCAGCAGCTATGGCGCCTTTTCGGGCTGGGCCAAAACGCCGTTTGTGCTCGCCGACATCACTGCCGCTCCCGGTTACACACCGATGCCCTATGGCGGACCGCCGCTGGACAGTTGCCAGATCAATACCATCGCTGCCTGGATCCACCAGGGGATGCCCAATAATTAACCTAACAACCATTCGATTTTATGATGAAGAGCATTATTGCCGTCCTGATCTGTCTCGCGGCCATTTGCCCGGCCGCCCATTCGCAGCTGTACCAGACCAGGACCGGTTTTATCGGTTTCTATTCAAAGACCGCGCTGGAAGACATCAGAGGAGAGAACAACCAGGTGTTTGCGATCGTCGACCCGGGAAAGAAGAACCTTGCGTTCGCCGCGCTCCTGAAAGGTTTCATCTTCCCCAAAGAACTGATGCAGGAGCATTTTAATGAAAACTATGTGGAAAGCGACAAATACCCGAAGGCAACGTTCTCGGGCAGCTACAGTGGCGATGTCGATCTGGCCAGGGACGGGGTATATAAAGTCATGGTGAAAGGGGACCTTACGCTGCACAACATGACCCATCCCGTAGAAACTTCGGCTACACTCGAAGTGAGGGCAGGGCACCTCGTCGGAGTGGCGGAGTTCAGGCTGAGGCCAGAAGATTTCAATATCGGCATTCCGTCGGTCGTCCGCGACAAGATCGATAAATTGATCCTGGTTAAGGTAAATATTGATTGTACGACAAAATAAAAAGATCATTATGGCTACGAGAAAATACCCCCTCTTCTTTCTGCTGCTGCTGGCTGGTCTGGCAGCCTCCGCACAGGACTCTTCGCTGCTCAACATGCTGAATGATTCCATGGCGGCACACCCCAAAAGGACCTATGTCACCGGGACATTCAAGGCCGAGCATATCGTCAACCTGCAAACCGTCGAGCAACCGGCGAACGGGAATCTCAACTTCGTGATCCAACACCGGTTTGGGACGCTCAACAGCGGGTCCTATAACTTCTTCGGGCTCGACAACGCGACGCTCCGTCTGGGACTCGATTACGGCATCACCGATGACCTGACGGTGGGGGTGGGCCGGAGTTCGTATCTGAAGACCTACGACGGATATTTGAAGCTCAAACTGCTGAAGCAGACCGAGGGGCCGCAAATGCCGGTATCCGTGAGCCTCATCGGCACGGTGACCGACTTCACTCAGCACGTGACGGGTGAAGTTTTCCTTAGTACGGACGATCGTGTTGCCTATTCCGGGGAACTGCTGATCGCGCGCAAATTCGGACGCCGGCTGTCGCTCCAGGTTTCGCCGACCTTCCTCCATTATAATTTTGTGCCCACACCGCTGGACAAGAACAATATCCTGGCCGTGGGACTGGGGGGCAGGATGAAGATCACCAACCGGATGAGTATCGATGCGGAGTACGACGTGGTGCCGGCAAATCAGATCGTTTCATATACCGTGCACAATTCTTTCTCTCTGGGTTGGGACATAGAAACGGGAGGGCACGTGTTTCAACTGGTCTTCACCAACTCGCAAAGTATGGTTCCCACCCAGTTCCTGGCGCAGACCACCGGTACCTGGGGTAAAGGTGACATTTATTTCGGGTTCAACATTTCGAGGAATTTCAACCTGAAAAAGAAGCGGAGAACAACATGACATGCTGATGCTGGTGCGGAAAATATTGAAGGTACTGACGCCGGGGGAACGGTCGCGGTTGTTCGTGCTGACAGCTACGGACATGGTCGGCAGCGTGGCGGATATTGCGGGGCTGGCACTGCTGTTATGGGTTATCCGGCTGTACGCGCAGGGCCCGGCGGGGCGGGTGAATTTTTTGCCGGTATGGCTGCAGGATCCGCATTCGCTCTGGCCGATCGGCTTGTTCTTTTTGGTCTTCGCGGTAAAAAATTGGCTTAGCTTTCTTATTTATGCGGCGCAGGCCAGGCTACGGTACGGCGTGGCCTCGAGGATCTCGCGGCAGAACTTGCTGTATTACCTGGAAGGCGACTACCTGCAATTTGCCCATACCGATTCGGCGACGCACGTACTCCGGATCGCGCAGCAACCGATCGAATTCAGTCAGTTCGTGCTGGGAGGGCTGCAGTTGAGTATTACCGAAGCGACGCTGATCGGTGTGACGGTTGTCGCGGTCCTTCTCTTCAATGCCAAATTGTTCCTGCTGCTTCTTGTGTTGCTGTTGCCGCCCGTGGTGATCACCGCCTGGCTCGCCAAAAGGAAATTGCATAAGGCCCGGACCTTTATCAAGAGTAGCCGGGACGTAATGTGGCAACACCTGCAGGAATCGATTGCCGGCTATGTGGAGAGCAACCTGTACGCTAAGAAGCGGTTTTTCGCATCGCGCTACGGGGATTCGCAGGCTATCCTCAACAGCCACCTGGCCACCGTCCAATCGATGCAGGGGGCGCCATCGAGGCTGGCGGAAATTTTCGCCGTTTTCGGCTTGCTGGCGCTGATAGCGATCGGTCATTTCGGCGGCAACGGCCACGGAACGGAATTTGTTACACTCGGGGCTTTTCTGGCGGCGGCCTATAAGATCATTCCGGGCATTTCCCGGCTGCTGAACCTGACCGGACAGATGAAAACATACGAATTCACGGTGAACGGGTTGCTGGACAGGAAGCCACAGCATGCCGGGCCGGAGAAGCAGGGCCCGGAAATGTTTCCCGAAGCCATTGAGTCGCTGGAATGCAGCCGGGTGGGATTTCAGTACGGGCAGCAGGCCGTCCTCAGGGATATCAGCCTGGAATTGCACAAGGGGGATTTCCTGGGCATCCAGGGGCATTCCGGAAAAGGAAAGACCACGCTGTTCAATATCCTCCTCGGCTTTGTCAGCGAGTCAGCGGGAACGGTCCGGATCAATGGCCTGGAAGTCGTTCAAAACGCCCGGCGGCGCTACTGGGATCGCATAGCCTATGTCAAGCAGCAGCCGTTCATGCTTCACGATTCGGTTCTCGTCAATATTACGCTGCAGGAGCGGGGATACGATGAAGAGCGGCTGCGGAATGCGGTTGCTGTCGCCGGCCTGGACGAGCTGCTGGCGAAACTCCCGGGCGGCTTGCACGGGATCATAGCCGAGCACGGTAAGAATATCAGCGGCGGCCAACGGCAGCGGATCGCGATCGGCCGGGCAATTTACAAACAAGCCGATCTGATCCTGTTGGACGAGCCTTGCAGCGAACTGGATGAAGCCTCCGAAGAGAGGCTTTTGCTGCAGCTCAGGAGCCTCGCGGGTGCGGGGAAGATGATCCTTATGATCACTCATAATGTGCAAAGCCTTAGTTTCTGCACCCATCGCATATCACTTGACGGTCCGTTGCGCGCCGGTCAGCCCGCCGCAGGCAACTCGTAAAACCTTAGCCCCGTTCTTACCTTATATGGACGTCCGGCGGAAACAAAAAATAGACTGGTATGCGGGTTATCTGCTGATCGGCCTGCTGCTTCCGTTTGCCCGGGCGTTGGGCGCTGTCCTGCGGAGGGATCATTCGACCGGGCGGCCGCCGCGACGTATCGTCTTTATTAAGCTGCTCGGCCTGGGTAGCCTGATCGTGGCGTCGGATGCGATTGCGGCGCTTCGGGCGCGTTTTCCACAGGCCAGGCTGATCCTGCTGACCGATAGCAACCTGGCGGCCGGGATCGAACCTTTCGGGGCGTTTGATGAGATCCGGGCCATCGACACCGGCAATCTCCTTGCCACCTTTGCCGGCGTTGTACGATTCCTTTTTCGTGCCTGGGGCTGGCGGAGGCTATGGGTAATCGACCTGGAAGTCTATTCAAAGCTGACGACGGTGCTCGCCCTTCTCACGCTGGCCCGGAACCGCATCGGGTTCTACCTTTCCTATGTTCCCTTCCGGCGCTTCCTCAATACGCATAATGTTGTCTTTGACCAGGCGGCGTTCCTGGGAGACAATTACCTGAAAATGGCAAAACAGGTCACCGGAAGAAACGAGACCGCATTGCCGCCGGTCCGCCGCGACAGGGAGCTGGACAAACCGTATATCCTCGTCAACAATACCTGCAGCGGGCTGGCGGATGTGCGAAAATTGCCCGACCGGACCTGTGCCGCGATCGCCGAATGGGTTTTGGAGCACACCACCTACGGGGTTGCTTTTCTGGGAACGGCGGCCGACCGGAACGACATCAACCGGCTGATCAACTATCCGGAACTGCGGGGCCGGCAGGAGCGAATACTCAATTACGCCGGGATGGCAGAGGACTTTTCGGCCTACTATGCCTTTCTGCGCGAGAATGCCGTTTGCCTCGTCACCATCGACAGCGGGCCGCTGCATATCGCCCGGCGACTTGGGTTGGCGACGGTTTCAGTCTGGGGCCCGACCGATCCCGACAATTATCTGAAAGTCGACCGCGGGGACAGGAAGCGCCATCTCATTCACTATCTGAAAAGCCCTTGCTCGCCTTGTGTACATCATTACGACACACTTCCCTGCGGCGGCAATAATTTTTGCATGAACAACATCCAGGCGGACGCGGTCATTGAAAAGCTTGGCATATTGTTGCAACATCTGGCGGAGCCGCTGCCGGAGGCGCCCCAACCCGCGAAACCGCAGCCGGCGTGATTTTCCGCAGCGTATAGAAGCCGAACCCCCGGTTCAGGTCCGAGAGATACCAGATCTCCCCGCCGTTGACGAGCATGGGCTGGGCTTTCCGGTCGGAAGAAAAGGTGACCTGCCGGTCATGGAACCTGATCTGGTTGTCGCGGAGCGTCAGGCCTTCCGCGGTCATGGAAGACACCAGTATACCCGTCGGTTGATCGTGAATTCCCCTGTCGTCCCGCCAGGTATAGACCAGCCGGTGATCCCGGGCCCCGTAATGGCAGATGAACAAATGGGATTCCGCGGAAAGCACATATCCGCCCGGTTCTTTCCGGCGCAGGTTTCCGCGAATGTCCAGGCAGAGGAACATGGCCGTAAGCGCGAACAAAAGCGCCGGACCAGCCGCGGGCCGCAGCCGGAGCGCCAGCAGGCCATAAAACAACAGTACGACATACAGCCGCGGGAATTGCAGCAACAGCGGCAACCGGCCGAAACGGGCGACGGGCACGGCGCAAGCAACCGCCAGCAAAATGATCCCGGCGGCGAGCGTACCATTGACCGCGCGGTTGGGCGGACCCTCCGGGCTGATGCGCCGGGCAAGGCCCAGCAAGGGAAAAAGGAGCAGGATCAGCGAATAGCTGCTGCCGTTAGGCGAGACCAGCATGCTTGCAGCGATCCAGACGGTGAATGGGAAAAATTCGTCCTTCCCGCGAAGCGTCAGCCGGACGGCGGCGGAAAGGACGGCTGCCTTGAAGAGCGACATCGAGACCGTAAACAGCCATGCATTGTCGACGAACGGATGAGGATTGAGCAGCGTGTCATACCGGAAAGCCCTTTTGAGGAGCATGAAAGCGGATTGAAAAATATAGGTGAAGCTATCGTTCAATTCACCGTGGCCCATCCGCGGCATAATGACGGAAATATAATATTTCCAGGCGTCGATTCCATTTACGCAGAGGGAGACTATCAGCAACAACGTACAGGCAATGGCCAGCCGGGCGAACTGGCGGTATTTTTTTCTCAGGAGGAGAAAGACGAAAAGAAATGCGGGGAAGAGTTTGAAAAGGATGGCGGCCGCCCAAAGTGCGGCTGCAAGCGTCCGGCGGTCTTTGCGATAAGCGAGCCAGCCTTCTGCCAGCAGGGCGAACAGGAGCAAATAGGCCTGGCCGAATGCAAGGTTGTTCACCAGGGGGATCAGAAAGATGACGGGAAGCAACAGGATCAGGTAGGGTGGGGTCGAACAGCGGCGTGCCAGCCGGTCGAGGCTGAACAGGAAAAGGGCGATGCTGAGGATATTAAATGCGATCTTCGCCACCGCCATCGGGAATACCAGAAAAGGCGCGAACACCAGCGAAGTGAATGGCGGGAACGGCGCATAGGAAACCAGCACACCGGAAAAGCCGTCTGCGGCGATGCGATCGTTAAGGGTGGTCATGTCGTACGCGCCCAGTACTTGTCCATGGAGGAGTGCGCGGCCACCGTAGTAATAACCTGCAAAGTCGGAAGGCGGGGCTGAGACGGAACGCCACAACCCGTATCCCATCAACACCAGGAGGGGAAGGAACCGCAGCGCCGGCGGGATCGTCCGAAGATTCTTTATGACAGGCATCTGCCAGACTGAAACGAGCGTTTTGATGAAGAGGATGCTAAAAGTAAAAAAATCGATCGATATGGGTCTTGGATTGGGAAGGTTGTATGCAAGGGCATTGACCGGGGAAACAGTGATCCGTGACTTCATCACAGTTGGGGCCGGGGACCAGCTCCGGGAGCGGGTATACCTGGTTGCGGACGGGCAGGTCCGGCAAGTCACCGGCAACCAATGGTTGTTGGGGCTCGACCCAAGGGTCGTGGGCATTTGGGACCCGGATTTGGGCGCAAAGGGGTTCTCCGGCAAATTTCCGGCGTTGCCGGGGCCGTGCAAGCTATACATGTGCGACGCGATGCAGGGAGCGGAAGGAGACATTGCGGTTGATACCGAATTGACGGAAGATGCGATTGCGGAGCAGGCGTTGGGTGTGATGGAACTCGATTACAAGGACCAGGTCGCCGAGCACGATGGCACGTTATTGTTGTTCCGGGTCTTGTCGACGCGGATCCGTCATATCGATCGCATGAGGGCCTGGTTACTCTATCAGAAATTCTACAGGAAGCCCGGAGTGACATTCGAACGACTGAAGGCTGTTGCCGCGGCATACAGTTACCCCCGCCGGGTGCGGATCATTTCTTTCCGGTTTGACGATGACAACAACTACATTTTCCCGATGGATCTGCTGGCGGATATCCGCCCGGTCCACCGCTACCTGCTGGGGATGCGGCATTCCAACCAGGTCCTGAAGCGCATTTTGGATGACGGTCGGATCGTCGTGGCCGAAGCTCCGGCGAATTACAAGCAGGTTATTTACACATTGGGACGGAACCACAGCGCAGCGCCTCCGCCATTGGATCAATTGCCATTTGGCGTCATTTCCACCGACCGGTTTGGCTTTTACCTGCCGGAGTGGGTGGAGAGCTATAAGGAGATCCGGATCACGAAAACGCGCGACCTTGGCAGTCACATGTTGCTTTGCGGAGAGTGGACGGAGGATGTGATCCTCAAACCGGCGACGCCGCGGCTTCACCATTTGCATTTCCTGTATTTCCTCCATCAGAAAGGCGGCTGTCTCGGGTATCCGATCGTATCGTGACACGCGCGGTCAGGGCAGCGGCGGAAAGAGGATGTCCGGGCAATAGCTGCCGATCTCTTTCATCAGCGCCGGCAGGTCGCCCGCTACATATTTGCCATTGGCACAGGCAGGTTGGAAATCGTCGGCGGTCAGGCCTTGTTCGGTTATAGGTTCGAGTAATAGCGGGTCAAAAAGCCGGATTTGTCCTTCATGGAGGACGAGCAGAAGGTCGTCGGAGTTAATCGCGAAAAAGGCTTCCCAGGCCGCCAAACCGGGCCGGATGCGAGCGATCACAAGGTCGGCGGAGCAGCCCGGTTCGATGCGCCCCCGATCATGCAAGCCCCAGGCGTCCGCCGGCGCGGTGGTCAGGGTCTCCATCAACCCGGCATCCCCGATCAACCGCAAATCGCGGGCAAAGCGAACCTGGTCCCATGCGTTCCAGCCCCCCGTAAGCGTCGAATCGGTGCCAAAAAGTATGGGAAGCACGGGAGACAGGCGATCGACAGGTGCCGTACGGTCGAGCAAAAAATAATTCGACACGGGGCACCAAACCAGGGCGTGGAAAGCGGCTGCCTGTTGTTCCGTCATCGCGACGCCGTGAATTCCCACAATCGGACGCCGGAGCAGGTTCCAGCGGATCAATTCGTCCACTTCTTCTTTGGCAACGGCGTCGGTCCCTTCACCGACATGGATGGCAAAGGGCCGCCCGGTTCTTCTCGGGTCGTTGAGCTTCCATTTCCAATGGCGTTCAAAGTGGACAGAATGCAGGCAATGGCAGTCCTGGAAAACGGTGATCGGCGGCCGGTCGATATCGAGCTGTTCACCGTGATTGACGACGGTGGTGAAGCCGTTGAGCAGGTTCCTGTACACGCCCCATTGCGTACGCAATTGTTGCGGGACCTTCAGTATCTTTTGGATGTCGGCGGAATTGTTGGTATGGATATCCCGCCCCCACTCGGTGTAGTTGTTATAAATTTTGTTGCCGAGCGCGGGAAAAAGGTTGAAGTCGAGGTGATCGTGGGAGTTGATAAGTCCCGGGAACGCAAGGGCGCCCCCGAAATCGAGCGACACTTCGCCGCTACCAGTGCCGGAGGGCCGGATGGCGAGAAATTTGCCGGCGTCCACCCAAATGTCGTGGAGACCCTCCGCTCCAGTCAATCGAAGGTTATTGAGCCGCATCCGGTCGGTTTAAGTGGAGGCCGTAGATGATGGGCACACCGAGAAATCGCTGAAACACCTGCACGGCGTTCCGGCGTTCATACCAGGGTCGCATGCTTTCGTCGACCCTCCTTTCGATGACGTTCACCGGTCTCAAGCCCAGTTGCCTGGCGAGCGCCAATATCCGGGCGACCGGATAGACATGGTTGCGGACGGCGATCAGCCGTTTCCCCTCGCGGAACGTGCGTTGTCCGCCCCTGGCCAGGGCGGTGGGATGGTAGTCGGTGATGATCACATGACCGTCGGGCTTTAATACCCGGCACCATTCGGTGAGCGCCTCCTCAGGGTCGGGAAGATGTGCGACAGTGAGCGTGGACAGGACGAGATCGCAACTGGCGTCGCCGAGGCCTGTGAGGGTCGTCCCTGAAATGAGGTGGGTCTCGGCAGAAGGATATTTGAGCCGGAGGCGGTTCAGCATTCCGCCGGAGACATCGTAGCCCAGGAGGCGTGCGGGGGACCGGTCGAGGAGATCGGGCCAGTGGCGGCCGGTTCCGCAACCTACGTCGACGATCGTCTTTCCGGCGATCGGGTAGCCGGCCATCAACTCCCGGCACAGCGACCGGTCGAGGGCCAGCATGAGGTTATCCGGCTGCTCATCATAGCTCTGAGCCCAAATATCGTAAGCCTTGGCCGGGTCCGACTCGGGATGACGGGAATTCCCAAAATACCTGGTAAGTGTTTGTAGTAGGGACATGCTATAGGCAAAAAACGGCAATTTGCTTTATTCAGATGCCTTTCGTCAGGCATCCCCTGGATAAAAAAGGACGTTTTTATCCAGAAGAGAAACAAGTGCGATGTATTACAGTTTAATTGTATGAATAAAGTACTGCTTTTTAACCCCCGGGCCGCCGTAAACAAATTCAGGGTGCCGAATTCCATTCTCCAGGTCGCCGCCAGCATCGAAGGGATCTTCGAGTGGGGGATCGTCGATGGGAACCGGGAGCTGGATCCTTTTGAAAAAATCAGGTCCTACCTGGAAACCGGCGAGTATAAATATATTGGATTTACGGTTATGCCCGGCCCGCAAACCAAGCAGGCCATTCCGTTCGCCAGGCGGATCAAAGCAGAATTCCCAAATACCGTCATGATCTGGGGCGGCTATTTTCCCGCGAGTCATTTCAAGGTCATACTGGAATCAGGGTACGTCGACTTCGTCATCAACGGACCCGGCGACCGCGCTTTTCCGGAACTGATCACCACGCTGGAAAGACAGTCACCCGTCGATCTGATCAGGAACCTGATCTATCTGCGCGACGGGAAAGTGATCAAGACACCGAAGGAAGAACTGATCGACCAATCCAGTCTGCCTCCGCTGCCTTATGACCGACTGGACAGTTTCTATCCGATGGAGAAATACCTGGGAAAGACCTTTCTGGGGAATAAGACCCTTGCTTACCATTCCAGCATCGGCTG
>DATNBP010000086.1:0-6458 GCA_035572015.1 Puia sp.
TCGCCAAACCCGCGGGCACCGCGATGCCTGCGATCAGCAGCCCCATGGGCACGGAGTACCCGACGCCACCGATCGCAAACGACAGATAGTACAGCCCCCGCACCGTCCCCCCATCCGCCGCCACACCCGGAAACGCGAGCGTCCACCCGATCAGGGAAGAAACAAACGCGGCTACCACCGTCAGCAGGCCCCCAAACATTCCAATCGAAGGTCCCACGCCCTTTACGCCCAGCCACCCTAACCGGTTCCACACCGTGACCGTGAACAACCCCAGCGGGATCGCTGAAAGGAATTGAAAGAGGGAGCACATCAGCGCGTCATGCGGATGTTGCTGGAAGTACGCCGTCACCCCGGCCGCCGGTTCATAGGGATTAGGATAGTGCGCAGCGCCGGGCGTGAAGCTAATCACGTACAAGAGCCCGAAAATGAATAGCACGGTGAAGATCACCGCGAGATACCCCGTGTGGGGTCCGCGAAACCGGTGGGATTGAACCTTTTCCATAACTGTGTCTTTAGTTGTTTATAAAAGCATTAATGTAGTTTGCCGCACAAACTAGATAGTGAAAAAAAAATTGCCGTGCCGGTTGGCTGTACTTCGCCGACCCTATAAGTGCAAATATTTTTTGATGGCCTCCACGTATTGTTCGAAAGCCTTCCGGCCTTTGGGCGTGAGTTTGCAGATCGTGTGGGGGTAGGAGCCCTTGAAGGTTTTGATCACCTCGACATAACCTTCCGCCTGCAACCGTTTGAGCTGATGGCTCATGTTCCCCTGCGTCGTGGCCGTAACCTCCATCAGGTAGCTGAAATCCGCCTGCTTGAGTTTCACCAGCGCCGAGACGATGGCCAGCCGCACGGGTGTGCTCAGCACAGGATCCAGTTCATTGTAGTGCCCTTCATTGCTCATGACTTCATTCTGTATTTTGCTTGCGCCCGGATCCCATTCTTACTCGCGTGTCGATTTTAATAAATATCCCGGAATCAGGTAACCGCCGATCATGGCGATCCCGTTCAACAGCGGCAGCCAACTGACCGGCAGCCAGGTCCCCGCGATGGCCGCCGCAAAAAAGAGGACGCCGCCCCACGCCAGCGGCCTGAACTTCATCGATAAACCGGATACCAGCGTACCGACGCCTGCAACAACCAGCGTAAAAAGAAAGGGCGGCCAGCCGCGGCTTACCGAGACAAATACGACCAGGATGAAGCTGATCCCGACCACGAGCCAAAGCCGGTTGAGGAAATAAGCGAGATAGCTTTCCGTGGGCGCAGCCATTCTGTCCTGCCGGTACCAGATGAGCGTTGTCACGATGCCGGCGAGGACGAGGGCCGGGAAAGGCAGAAAGAAAAAACGTGTTTCTGTATATTGATGAAGTAAAAAAAAGGCAACGCTCGCGACTGCGGTCAGCCAGCCCCACAACAGGAAAAAACGGCTGTTCTCACGAAAATTCTCTTTTGTCTTCCTGATCGCCTCGGCTATGAGCGCCAGGCTTTCCTGCGGCAACAATGTTCTTTCATCCTGTGTCATAAAATTGTTTTACATCATAAAAATAATCTAGTTTGCACCACAAACCAAATTTATTTATAAAAGCAACCGCGAGGGCGACCTTATCGTTGCTATATTTGAAAGGCGCCTGGCCTTGAAAACAAAAAATATGCTCGCAATGAGACCTTTATCCGGGTACTTCCTGATCGTGGCCTCGCTTCTCCTCCAAAATCCGGCTGCACGCGCGCAGGGACCCGTCTTTGGCGTCTATTTCAATGCGGGAAATATCCGATACACGCCCGCTCATGGCGGCGGCACACAGCTGCTCGGCTATCACAACTGGCTCTTCGATGGCGATAAGCTTTCCCTGCAGGACAATATCTCCGAACTGATTCTCTTCGACCGGGACAGCAACTACGTCAAACTGGAGGGGAAGGGCAATTACACTGTGGCTCAAATGGGGCAGCTGCCCCGTCACCGGCTAACCGACACCGTCGAGATCCGCTACGCGTCTCTGTTCTGGGCGGACGCGCCTCAGCCGACTGTTCGTGCCACCGGCCGCCACCGCTCCAGGGGCGAACCGAACCCTCCGTCCGGCGGCCACGACCGATCCAACGACTCGCTGAACGCCCCCGGCAGCCACAACCGACCCAACGACTCGCTGAACGCTTTGCGCGTCGCCGCCCCGACAAAAATAGGCCGCGCCCCTACCCTGACGTCCTCCGCACCCCTCGTGCTCATCCCCCGGAACGGCTATGCAACTTCGTTAGACAGCTGTATCTTCCGCTGGCACCGCATCGGTTGGGCCAGAAAATATTTTCTCCGGATGCGGACGGCGCAAGGGGAGATCAGATATGACAGCGTAGTGGCGGACACCCAGGCCATCATCCATTTGGCCGGCCATCTGCCTCCCGATACCTACTACTGGGCACTGGATATCGTGGGGGAATCGGGCCGGCTCCAATTCGGCGACTCCGGCCATATCATCGTCGTCGACGAGGCGACAGTGATCAAACAACTACCCGCCCTGCAGGAGGACTCGCTGGGCGGAATTACCTCGGTCCTTCGAAAGATCAATCAATATGAAACCAGCGGCTGCACCGGCAGCGCGGATGAGATGTACCGCCAACTCCTGGCTGCTTTCCCGACCGATGGCGCTCTTTTCAGGATGTATGACGCGTTTCTCACGCGCAACGGGCTTCGCTAATCCGGCCTCGCATTAAATCGCGATTTAAATCCAATTAAGTCCGCGTTAAAAAGGTCGACCGGTCTTGACAAGCGGCCTCGCCGACATTATCTTTTCCAAAAAATCATATGCGGTACCTATCCATGGTCGCCCTCGTTTTCCTCTCCGCATGCTACGGCCAGCACCCGCTCACCAGGGGACCCGCGGACAACAACGGCACCTATAAAGTAGCCTACCTGTTCGAGCAGGACGGCTGCAAAGTATATCGCTTCGAGGACAAAGGCAACTGGGTGTATTTCACCAATTGCAGGGGCGAAGTCCTCAAAGGCGACAGCGCGTCGGTGCAGAACACCACTCACCTTGTTCATTAGCCAACCTTGTTCTAAGAAATTTCCGGACCCTTCCGCGATCGCCTTCCGGGGCGATCGCTTTTCATTTTCCCTCTTTATAAACGCACCGCCATTTGCGGCACTTCCCCTGCCCGGAAAGCCATGCGCTGGAATGGGTCGCCGAGGTCCATCCGGAACTTCACCCATTTTCCATTGTCCAGCACGGCGCAATATTTATCGCCGGTGATATCGTCGGGGAATTGCCAGAGGATGTGATAGCCTTCATCGTTGGAGAAACCTTCCAGATCGTTTTGGAGCAGACCGCCGGTCTTTCCCCAAATGGTCCGCCGAAGCGAGATGATGATCTCGTAATTGTCGTTGACGAGCGCGGCATCGAGTATCCTGAAAGCGTAAACGATCTTGACGCGATCGAAATAATTGTCCAGCCACTCGACGGCGGACAAGGGTTGATGGGCCCGGATCAGGACCCGGAATTCATCCAGCTCCGCCTGGGCCAGGCAACCGGGAAAAACCGCGTTGCGTTCGATCTGCGAGAGCAGGGCGCCATCCTCCGATCTGACGTCGATCATACTCCAATCTTCGCGGTCGGCATCCAGGCGTGCACGCAGGCCATCGTCGTTGAGCGCATTTTCCAGCTCTTCCAGCCCGATCGCTTCGTTGTAGATGCCAAGCACCCGAATATAGTAGGCCATACCCTGCGGAAGTGTTTGATGGCGGTGAAGGTACTAAAATCCCGGCCACCCACGCCACCGCTGCCGTTGTCGCTTTCCAATCTCGCGCCTTCGTTCGCGGTCACACATCGCCGAGCCCCGACCGGCCTCGCCCCCCCGATCTCAGCGGGACTACCTTGCGGACCGATGCCGCAATGCCCTTAATAAAAACATAATTTGTCGTCCCGCCGATTGCAGCGCCCAGGATCGGCAGCATCCGTGCTGCGGTCTTTTCACCCATCCGAAGCAGCAACCTTTCCGCGACCCTGACGAGGGCGGTCTTTGTGACCATCACGCCGGCCTCCACACCGATCGAGACGGCGACGACCGCCATAAAATCCTCGAAACCCAACTCATATTCACCGGATTTTGCATATACGACCGCGAGCGTCACCCGAAATTGCTGCGTCAGGTTGTTCAGCACATCCGCCGGAAGTCCCACCACGAATGTCGCGACCCCGCCCGCTCCCGATACCACCCCTGTCGCCGCTGCAAGCCGTGCGCAATGCCGCACAAAGCCGTTGAGCCCCATTTCATCCACACCTTGCTTAACCGCTTCCTTATCCACCCGGTCAAAGATGCGCCTGAACGCATAGGTCGCCAGGAGGTTCGCGCGTTTGTTGATAGCAGCTTTCATGCGGGTATGGACACAAAGACCGTACCCGCGGGGTGATTCGTCGCTACGATAGGAACTAATTAACAGGATGTTTTCGCCGGATCGTCACGCTATAAGACCCTCACCAGCCTGATCGCCGCGGGGAAATAGAAGGTAAATGGCGCCGAGTGCCTGGCTGTCCATGAAAAGGCCGACGAGAAGAAGTCTCCGTCATGCGTATAGGTCCATCCCTCGGGCACACCCTGCCGCTCGACTGTGCGGCTTTTAATACCCAGCCCGGCATTGAACTCGATCCTCCATCGGTGGTCGTCGGAAAGCCGGACCATGCCGCCAAACCATATCGCGCCACCACCGATAATATCCTTCAACGTATAATGATACCCGGGATCCGCGAGTCCGGTGTTCTGGTCGTTGAAATCCTGCACGTCATGAAACCAAACTTGTTTCCATCGGGCTTCGGCTGCAAAAAAGAGACTTTGCCGCGCCCCGAAATAATACTTGAGCGCCAAACTCTCCCGCACGCCGCCGAATGCGGCGGGTTTGTCATTGTACATCTGGTATAAATATGAGGACTCGAGCCAGAGCTGCCAGTGCTGGCTCGTCCGATACCCCACGCCGAGCCCGACCGCCGAGACCGGCTCGAGAAGGCCGAAGGGGTTGAAGGAGAGACTCCACCTGGCGGAATCCGTCGCAAAGAGGGGCTTGCTGGCCTGAGCATCCTGGGCCGCCAGTCGTTGTTGCATTTGCTGCTCGCGGCTTTCTTCCATCAGCCTCCGCCGCCGTTCAAAGATACCTGGTCGTTTCGTTCGGGTCGTGTCGGTGGATTGGGCCCGGCAGCAAGATGCTACCAGTATCAATCCCGTAAGCAAATAGGTCAGTTTCATGAGAAAGGTATGCCTGTAAGCCGCCTTGACAAATTTTTGCGACTCACGGTTGCATTGTAGTAACATTAAAATTGGCCGAAAATTGCGTGACGCGACCGGAATCTCTGGCGGGTGCCCCGCTTGAGCGTGTGGTGCCGCGGCCGCACCGAAACACAATTACCGCGAATTCGCACCATTTAATTTACACAGCACCCGCCCGCCGCCTCCTCTAACTTAATTGAGTCTTCAACCCACTCCCCTCCTCCACTTTCGGATGCTCGAACTCACCCACTTTCACCATCCCAATCTTTTGCATTACCCGCTCCGATCGCAGATTCACGGCCGCCGTCCAGGAGTAAATGCGCTCCAGCCCGACTTCCATCAAGCCGTAACGCAATACCTCGAGCGCCGCCTCTGTGGCGAAACCCTGGCCCCAGGCCGAAACCCGCAACCTCCAACCGATCTCGAAACAAGGTGTGAACCAGGCAGAAAAGGAAGGCCGCGACAATCCGACGAAGCCGATAAATTCGCCCGTATCAAGGCGGTCAGTCGCATACAATCCGAACCCGAACTCCCCAAAATGCGCCTCAATCCTATCCACCAGGGCCGCCGACTCCGCTGCAGTCGACACCCGCGGAAAATACTCCATCACTGCAGGGTCCCCGTTCATCCTGGCAAAGGGATCCAGGTCCGTCGGTCGCCACCGGCGCAAGCCCAGCCGGGCAGTCCTCAATAAATAGGGCGCAGACACGCTGCCCGCGCCTGGCACATCGTCATTCATTACTTGCAAGATACCGGATAGTCGATTATATTTGAGATATGAGGCCATTATATCTGTTAAGAGCGCTTGTCGTTCACGTTCCTGCCTTTGTTCTGGGGCTCACCGCCACTGCACAGGATACTACCTATTTCGATGCGCTTTGGCATCCTTGCGATATCCAACATGCGAGTTTCTTCCGGACTATCCGGATAGTTCGGTTATCCATGGCACGGAGGGTACGGTGGTCATTAGCTTCAAAGTTTCGAAAGAAGGCGTTGCCAGCGGGTTCGTGTTAGATCAGTCTGCAGATCCCTACCTGGATGCGGAAGCGCTGCGGGTACTCAAATTAAGTACGACATGGGAACCCGCCATCTTCGGGGGGATTTATTGCGACTCTTACAAGAAACAACCCATCGTTTTCAAATTTGAATGATATCAATTCTTGACGCCGCTCACTGACCCACCTTCGGGATCGGCATATTCGAATTATCGA
>DATNBP010000087.1:0-10942 GCA_035572015.1 Puia sp.
AGGTCGCCGCGCTGTTGCAATTCCTGCAGGAGATCGCCCAGTGAAGGATCGACCAGCCAGCCATGCGCGATCTCCGAAAGGCTCGCGAGTTGGCGGCTTCGGCCATCCGCGCCCTTTGGAGGCAAATAGGTCTCCTGGTCCCATTCGAGGACAGCCGCGGCGTACTTGACATCCGCGATCTTTTGCATGCGATCGACATAGTCCTGATATAGTTGGCTGGTCGGGTGTGTTAATGACATTTTAACATATTTTCCGGGCGAAAAAATGAAAACATTCCGAAATTATGGCCATTTTGCTGATCGCGTTGAATAATTTAGCTGTATGAAGAAGTCAAGCTGCTATTTTCTCGGCCTCCTTATTCTGTTTCCTGTCTTTCTATCCGCCCAGAAGCTCGATTCCATGCTGAATATCTATGCAAACAACTATCCCCAGGAAAAAGTGTACCTGCAGCTGGACAAAAAGATCTACAGGCCCGGTGAAACGGTCTGGTTCAAGGCCTATATTTTTACTGGCGCCGATCCCTCCCTCATGAGCAGGAATTTCTACGCCGAGCTGTCCGATCCTTCGGGGACGATCCTGGAACGCAAGGTCTACCCGGTAGCCCAGTCGAGCGCGGCCGGGAGTTTCGACCTGCCGAAGACGCTCAGGAGCCGGCACCTGCATATCCGGGCCTACACCCAATGGATGACCAATTTCGACTCCAGTTTCTATTACGAGAAAGATATCCGCATTTATGACGACAAGCTGGATTCCGCGGTCACGGTCACCCATACGCCCCGCGAAGCCCGGTTGCAGTTCTTTCCGGAGGGCGGGGACCTCGTAACGGGCGTGGAAGATATGGTGGCCTTCAAGGCCAACGACCAATTCGGCCTGCCGGTCACGGTGAAGGGCGTGGTCCGGGACGCTTCCGGCAAGGATCTCCTCTCTTTCGAGTCGCAGCACGACGGCATGGGGAAATTCCTGGTGATCCCCGACAAAGGGGATTCGCTTACAGCGGTCTGGAAGGACGAGCAGGGAGTGGAACACCGCACCGGGTTGCCCGCCCCACGACCGGCCGGCGTCGTCCTGCGGGCCATTCCGGCCAAAGAGAAAGTACTGTTTTCCGTGGCGAGGTCTTCAGAGGGACCGCCCGAGCTCCGGCGGCTGACGATCATCGGGCATATGCATCAGCACCTGGTGTACAAGGCGCGGGTGAACCTCGACGACAACTATATGAGCGGGGGAACGATCCCTACCGGGCAGTTGCCAAGCGGGGTCCTCGTCATCACGGTGTTCGACGCCAATATGATGGCGGTTGCGGAACGCGTGGTCTTTGTCAACAACCACGACTTTCGGTTCCAGCCGGAGCTGTCGGTCCAGATCAAAGGTGTGACAAAACGGGGGAAGAACAGCCTGGTGATCGACGTTCCGGACACCATCAAGTCGAATATGTCGCTGGCGGTGACCGACGCGACGGCGGACGGAGAGTTCCCGGACGACGACAACATCATTTCGCGGTTGCTGCTGACCGGTGAAGTACGCGGCTATGTCCATGACCCTTATTTCTATTTTTCCGGCAAGGCGGACAGCCTGGTGAACCTGCTCGACCTGGTGATGATGACGCATGGGTGGCGGCGGATCAAATGGCAGGAACTCGAGCGGGGACAGGTGCCGAAGATCCGGAACCCGGAGCAGGACTACCTGGCGGTGCGGGTGGAGGTGCTGGGAGTTGACCCGTACAAGATCGCCAAAGACGAATCGCTCAACGTCATCATGGCCCGGAAGGATTCCAGCACCCAACTGTTCCAGATCCCGCATTTGGGGGGATCGAAATTCGGCATCTCGGGGCTGGTCTTTTTCGATACGGTTACGGCCGTCTACCAGTTCAATACCAACCGGGCGCTCGCCGATGAAGCCGCGGTGACCTTCAATACCGGGCTGGTCCGGGGAAGTCGGGTGGCCAAGCCGCTGATCACCGGCTTCGATGGCTGGACGGCCGAGGATTCGGCCTATCTGCGGCGGAACAAGTATATCCAGCGGACCCAGGTGCGGGCCGATGCCATTGAAAATAAGAATGCGAAACTGCTGGCGGCCGCTACCGTCATCGGACGGGAACGAACGCCGTTGCAGAAAATGGACGACCGCTATACGTCGGGACTTTTTGCCGGCGGGGACGCTTCTTCATTCGACGTCGCCAACGATCCGAACGCGGTTGCGGCGTTGGATGTCTTTCAATATTTGCAGGGCAAGGTGGCGGGTCTTCAGATCTCGGAGAGCGGCGCGCCGGGGCAGGGCGCTTCGCTGAGCTGGCGGGGTGGCAGACCGGACGTCTACCTGAATGAGATGCCGGTGGATGTCACCCAGGTGGGGAATATCCCGATGACCGATGTGGCGTATATAAAGGTCTTCCGGCCGGGGTCCGGTGTCGGGATGGGCGGCGGTGCGAACGGCACCATCGCGGTCTATACGAAGAAGGGCGGGGACAGCAAAGCGGCCGATCCCAATTTCAAAGGCTTGCCCAAGGCCAGGTTGATCGGGTACTCGATGCCCAAGCAATTCTATTCTCCCAATTACCTGGAGACACCGAATATCGAACAGGAGGACCTTCGGACGACGCTGTACTGGAAACCCTATATCACGACCACCAAAGAGAACGGCAGGGTCAACATCGATTTTTTCAACAACGATATTTCCAAAAAGCTGCGGGTAGTGCTGGAAGGGTTCAATGAGGATGGAAAACTGACACATATCGAGCAGATCATACAATAATCCATGCGAATTTCAGCCGTCATCGAACAACTGGAGCAACTGGCTCCGCCGCTGTACCAGGAGCATTATGACAATGCGGGGTTGCTGACGGGAGACGGGGATTGGGAATGCCGGGGCGTACTCACGACGCTGGATGCGACGGAAGAGGTCGTGCTCGAAGCCCTGGCGAAGGGCTGCAATCTCGTCGTGGCGCATCATCCGATTATTTTCGGGGGGTTAAAAAAGATCAGCGGCAGCAACTATGTCGGTCGCTCGGTCATAGCCGCCATCCGGAACGACATTGCCATCTATGCCATTCACACCAACCTGGACAATATGCTGGCTGCGGGTGTCAACGGCAAAATCGCCGACATGCTCGGATTGGAGCAGCGGCAAGTGCTTGTCCCCCGTACGTCCGGTCTGCTGAAATTGCACTGTTTCGTCCCGGTGGCTCACCTGGAGGCGGTGCGGGTTGCGGTGTTCGCGGCGGGCGCCGGCGAGATCGGCCGTTACGACGAGTGCAGCTTTGGCGTCGAAGGAGCCGGAACTTTCAAGGCGGGCGCCGGGGCCGACCCCTTCGTCGGTCAGATAGGGAAAAGGCATGAGGAAAAAGAGGCTCGCCTGGAGGTCGTCCTGCCGGTCCATTTGAGCCGGGCCGTGGTGAGTGCCATGATCGCCGCGCATCCTTACGAAGAAGTGGCCTACGATCTCGTCCCGCTGGTCAACCCGCACCCCGGTATCGGCGCCGGTCTTATCGGGGAGCTTCCGGATTCGATGGAGGAGGCCGGCTTTCTCAACCGGTTGTGCGCCGTCTTCCGGGTGCCCGTCGTCAGGCATACGCCGCTGACCGGCAGGCGGGTCAGGCGGGTCGCGGTTTGTGGCGGATCCGGTAGCGGGCTCATTTCCAATGTTTTAGCGGCAGGCGCAAACTTTTACGTGACCGCGGATGTTAAATACCATGAATTTTTCGACGCAAACGGCAGGATGGTGATCGCCGATATCGGACACTTTGAGAGCGAGCAATTTACCGTGGATCTGCTGTTTGACTTTTTGCGGGAAAAATTTAGTAATTTTGCCGTCCTTAAATCGGATACCCGGACGAACCCGGTATACTATCATATAAGTTAAAATATGGCAAACGTAAAAGAATTCTCCGTCGAGGAAAAGCTCGCATCGCTGGTGAGCCTCCAGAAAATCGAATCGAAGTTGGACGAATACAAAATCCTGAAAGGGGAATTGCCGATGGAGGTGAGCGATCTCGAAGATGAGATAACCGGTTTGCATTCCCGCCAGACGCGGGTGGAAGAGGAGATCAACGGGATCCAGGAGTTCATCAACCAGAAGAAGGAAACGATCAAGGAAGCCGACACGCTGATCAAGAAATACGACAAGCAAAGCCAGAATGTAAAGAATAGCCGCGAATTCGAAGCGATCAACAAAGAGATCGAGATGCAGCAGTTGGAAGTCAAACTCGCAGAGAAGCATATCAAGGACGCCAACGAAGAAATTGCCGAGAAGGTCCAGCTGCTTGAGAAGGCAAAGAAAAATATCGCGACCAAAGAGTCCGTGCTGAAGAACAAGAAGGATGAGCTGGACAAGATCATCGCCACGACCGAAAAGGAAGAAAAGCACTTCCAGAAATTGTCTGCGGAAGCCCGCGAAAAAGTGGAGCCGCGGGTCCTGCATTCCTATGACCGGATCCGGGGCAATTATCGGAACGGTCTGGCCGTGGTGCCCGTTCTGCGGGATGCGTGCGGGGGATGTTTCAACGCGATCCCGCCGCAACGCCAAAGCGAGATCCGCCAGCGGAAAAAGATCATCGTTTGCGAGAACTGCGGCCGGATCCTGGTCGACAACGAACTCAACGACTCCGTAGAAGTTAAGTAAGGGCAGCCGTGGGACGGTGGCTATTTTCAAGCCTTTTATTTTTCAGTATCCCCGGGTACGGGCAGTTGCATTACGATTTCAATGCCGGCTGCCGCCAGGCCTACCAGGCGATCGTGCAATTGCGGCTGGAAGCCGGCAGCCAATTGCTGGACGCGGAAAGAAAGCGGGACCCCGAAAACCTCATCCCCGACCTTCTCGATGACTACATCGATTTTTTCAAACTATTTTTCAATGAAGATCCCGCCGAGTTCAAGGCGGCCAGGAGCAGGCTCGATCGGCGGCTCGGGCGACTGGACGCGGGGCCCGAATCTTCTCCCTTTTCTTTATTCGCCCGAAGCGTGGTCCATTTTCAGTGGGCGGCGATCCGGATAAAGTTCGGCGACAATTTCGATGCCGGCTTGGATTTCCGGCGATCCTTCCTCGAGAGCCAGGAGTGCCGGAGGAAGTTTCCGGGATTCTCTCCCGCGTCCATGCTGTCCGGCGCGATGAAGGTGGTCGCGGGGACGATCCCCGATGGCTACCGGTGGCTCAGCAATTTGCTGGGGATAAGGGGGAGCGTCCGCGAGGGCATGGGCGAGTTGAGCCGGTTCCTGTCGGCGGAAGACGAGTGGTCGGTCCTGTTCAGGGATGAAGCGACCTTCTATTACCTGTACCTCGAGTTCTATATCCTCAACCAGCATGACCAGGTCTTCGATTATATCCGCCAGCACCGGTTGGACGTCACCAACAATTACTTATTTGCCTATCTCGATGCTAATCTTTGCATCAACGATCAACGGTCGGCGGCGGCAAGGCAGGTGATCGAAGGGCGGAACAGGAGCGGGGGCTATGCCGACATGCCGGTTTGGGATCAGGAGATGGGTTATGTCTGTCTGAACCACCTCGACCGGGAGACGCCGGTCTATTTCGAGCGATTCTTAGCGAAGTTCCGCGGGCGCTTTTATGTCAAGGATGTGCTCGAAAAGCTGAGCTGGTTCTATTACCTGGATGGCGACCCGCGGGCGGCCGACTCCTTGCGGCGGCTGGTCCTTGTGCGGGGTTCGGCGGAATCGGATGCGGACCGCCAGGCGTTGAAAGACGCACGCAGCGGGATCTGGCCGGACAAGACCTTGTTGCGGGCGCGATTGCTGACGGACGGCGGGTATTTCGGGGAGGCTTTGCGCATGTTGCAGGGCGTGAGCACGTCCAGCTTCTCCGGCCAGGAGGAGCGTTGCGAACTCGCCTACAGGCTGGGCCGGATCTACGACGGCCTGGGCAGAAAGGATGATGCCATTTCGGCTTATCTCACGACGATCAAGACGGGTGAGCATTTGAGAGAATATTATGCGGCGCGCGCTGCACTGCAGGCGGGTTTTATTTTCGAGGAGCGCGGGGACTGTGTAAAGGCGGAAGGTTATTTTGAGAAATGCCTGTCGCTCAAGGATCATGATTATAAGAACTCGCTGGACCAGCGGGCCAAAGCCGGGATTGCGCGGTGCAGGGGGGAGTAGGGGATAGGTGGCGCGGCACGGGGTGGGTGCGCGGGCTGGGATGCGCGGGGTTGCGCGGCGGATGTTCATATTTAATATTGAGTCGAATTCGACCCAATTGGGAGGAGGATGGCGGGCTTCGCCCGCCGAAGCGTTTCGCGAAGGCGGACGATGTGAACTTTGTGGGCCCGGGGAAAGGTGAAATACTTAAATTGGACGCATGATTCAGCGGATCCAGATTCATAATTATGCCATCATCGACGAGCTGAGCATCGACTTTTCGGCGCGGATGAATGTGATCACGGGAGAGACGGGCGCGGGCAAGTCGATCCTGATGGGGGCCCTGTCGCTGATCCTTGGAGACCGTGCGGATAGTTCGGTGTTGATGCAGAAAGATAAGAAATGCATTGTGGAAGGAGTGTTTTCCGCGGCGGGCGAGCCGGCCTCCGCAAATGCTTCGGCGGCCGAGCCGGCCTCCGCAAATGCTTCGGCGGCCGAGGAAGAGGTGCGGCGTTTCTTCACCGCAAACGATCTCGATCCGGACGAAGAAGTCGTCATCCGGCGGGAGATCGCGCCCAACGGGAAATCACGGGCATTTGTGAACGACACGCCGGTGAACCTGGAGCAGTTGAGGAGTCTCAGTTCGCTACTGGTGGACCTTCACCGGCAATTCGATACCCTCGAGTTGGGGGAAGCCGATTTTCAGCGGGAGGTACTCGATGCGCTGGCGGGTCAGGGTGCGGCAGTGGAGGAATATCGATCCCTTTACCGGAGCTGGCAGGCGGCGGAAAAGGAGCTGGCGGGGATGCGGGCACGGCAGGCGCAATCAGCCAGGGAATACGACTTTAACAAGTTCCTCGCCGATGAGCTGAGCGAAGCAGGGTTCCGGGACCAGGAGCTGGAGGAGCTCGACCAGGAGTTGAAAATGCTCAGTCATTCGGAGGGCATCAAAGCGGCCCTGACCAGGGCGTATTATGAGCTGAAGGAGAGCGAGCGGCCGGTGGTGCAGGAACTGCGGTCCTTACAGCAATCCCTGGGCGCTTTCACCGGCTTTCATGCGGGGCTAAGCGCACTGGCGGACAGACTTGGATCCGTGCAGATCGAGCTGCAGGATATCGCCGGCGAAATAGACCATCTCAATGATTCCGTCCACTACGATCCGCGGCGGATCGACTTCATCAACGACCGGTTGTCGACGGGCTACAGGCTGCTGAAAAAGCATGGGCTCAGGACGACTGCCGATCTGATCGCCTTGCAGAAACGGCTGGAGCTTGCGTTGCAGGATTCCCTGCAGCTCGGCGACGCCATCGTGTCGGCGGAGGAAGAGGCGGAGCGGCTGTTGAAGGAAGTGAAAACAAAGGCTGCGGTCCTATCCGGCGGGCGTCGGGCGCAGGTTGCGGGGCTGGAGGAGAAGGTCGATAAGCTGCTCAGCCAGGTAGGGATGCCCAATGCCCGGCTGCGGGTGTCGGTGGAACCCGGGGAGTTACACGCCTTCGGCGCGGACACGGTCGAATTCCGGTTCGACGCCAACAAGAGCAACCGGTTCGAGCCGGTCCGGAAAGTGGCATCGGGCGGGGAACTGAGCCGGTTGATGCTGTGCATCAAATCGCTGGTCGCCGAATCGATCGATCTCGCCACGCTCATCTTCGATGAGATCGACACCGGCATATCGGGTGAAGCCGCGAGACAGGTGGGTAACATCCTCAAGGGGCTGGCGCGGAAGCGGCAGGTGATCTGCATCACGCACCAGCCGCAGATCGCCGGGAAGGCGGATGCTCATTATTTTGTATTCAAAGAGCTGAAAGGGGAAGGGATCAGGACCAGGATCCGGCTGCTGGGACAGGAAGAGCGCATCACCGCGATCGCGCAGATGCTGGGCGGTGAGAAGCCGACCGCCGCCGCGCTTGAAAATGCGCGGGAAATGGTGATGTCATGAGAACGAGGTCCCTGGTGATATTGCTGGTGCTGGCGGCATCCATGGTGCCGCTGTATTTCTTCAACCGGTGGTTGCAAAAGGTCATGCGGCCGAGGGAGAACGTGGGCAGGCTGTTCCTGTTCCTGTTTGTGAACTTCGTGGTCATCATCGCCTATACCATATTGGTGGTGGGAATGATCGCGCGGATTTTTCCACTGCGATAAGTTATATTTGCGAAAATTCAATCTATGGCATACAACCTGCTAAAAGGAAAAAAAGGGATCATTTTCGGGGCGTTGGATGAACGGTCGATAGCCTGGCGGACGGCGTTGAAGTGTCATGAAGAAGGAGCTCAGCTGGTGCTGACGAATGCGCCGGTGGCGTTGCGGATGGGGGAGATCAACAAACTGGCGGAAGCGGTCGGGGCGCCGGTCATCGGTGCGGACGTAACGAATATGGACGACCTCAGGAAATTGTTCGAAGAGTCGATGAAGCATTTCGGAGGCGGGATCGATTTCATCCTTCATTCGATCGGGATGAGCCTGAATATGCGGAAGGGAAAGAGCTATACGGAGATCGATTATGAATGGAATAAGAAGACACTGGATATTTCAGCGATGTCCCTCCACCGTGTACTGAGAACGGCGTGGGACCTGGACGCGCTGAATGAAGGGGCGAGCGTCGTGGGGCTGACCTATATTGCGGCGCAACGGGTATTCCCGGACTATAATGAAATGGCGGACGCGAAAGCCCTGCTGGAGAATGTGACGCGCAGCTTTGGCTATTATTATGGTTTGAAGAAAAAGGTACGCGTGAACACGGTGTCCCAATCGCCCGTCCGGACGACGGCGGGAAGCGGCGTGAAAGGCTTCGATGGCTTTATGTCCTATGCGGAAAAAATGAGTCCGTTGGGAAATGCCACGGCGGATGAATGCGCAGGTTATTGCGCCGTGTTGTTCAGCGACCTGACCAGGATGGTGACGATGCAAAACCTTTTCCATGACGGAGGATTTTCGTTTACCGGCGTAACCGAGGCGGTGATCAATCAGATGGAAAAGTGAATGATAATGAGCGGGGGAGGCGGAATTGTTTAATGCGTAATTGGCTGATTAGTATTCGTCTTCGTTGAAGAAAAAGTCTTCCTGGGAAGGGTAGTCGGGCCAGATATCGTCGATGCCTTCGTAGATCTCGCCTTCATCCTCCAGTTCCTGCAGGTTTTCTACCACTTCGATCGGCGCGCCCGAACGGATGGCGTAGTCGATCAATTCGTCTTTGGTAGCCGGCCAGGGGGCATCTTCCAGGTAACTAGCCAATTCGAGGGTCCAGAACATTTGTCGAATTTTCCGCAAAAGTAATTTTTAATACGGAACCACCAAATAACAGTTAAAATTTAACCAGATTTTGATATGCTTACAGCCAGGGGGATACAAAAATATTATGGCAATTTGTGGGTCCTGAAAGGGGTCGATGTCGACATCGCGAAAGGCGAGATCGTGAGCATCGTCGGTCCTTCAGGCTGCGGCAAGAGCACGCTGTTGCATATTTTGGGAACGCTGGATGCAGCGATGGAAGGATCGATCATTTTGCGGGAACAGGAGATCCACCGGATGAAAGGGGAACAACTGGCCTCGTTCCGAAACCGGCATATCGGTTTCGTGTTCCAATTCCATCATTTGCTGCCGGAGTTCAGCGCGCTGGAGAACGTGAGCATTCCGGGATGGATCGCGGGCGTCAAAAAGAAGGAGGCGGAGCGGAAAGCGTTGGAGTTGCTGCAGACGCTGGGTGTCGGACACCGGATTGACAATAAGCCGGCGGAGCTGTCGGGCGGCGAGCAGCAACGCGTGGCCGTGGCGCGGGCATTGATCAATAATCCGGACATCATCTTCGCGGACGAGCCGACCGGCAACCTCGATACGGCCAATGCAAAGGAACTGCACCAACTCTTCTTCGATCTCCGCAAACAGTTCCGGCAGACCTTCCTGATCGTTACGCACAATGAAGAACTGGCCGCCATGAGCGACCGGGTGCTTCATATGAAGGACGGGAAGATCGTGCAGGGATAGCGCACTATGGCCGCCTCTGCCCGGCGAGCCGGGGCCGTCCGGTAATCATTGGTCCGGCGTGGTCCGCGGGCTCCATGGAATTTCCGGGACAAACAATTGTTGTCCTGCGTAGCGCGCCAGCATGAAGAGATAATCGCTGAGGCGGTTGAGATATCGAAGCACGAGCGGCTCGACAAAAAGACCGTGTTCCTGCAGGCGGACGCAGGCCCTTTCCGCCCGCCGGCAGACACAGCGGGTAACGTGCGCCGTGGAAATTGCTATATGTCCGCCGGGAAGGAGAAAGGATTTCATGGCCGGCAGTTCCCCGTCCATTTTGTCGATCTCTTTTTCCAGGGCCGCGATATCGGACTGCCTGAGGTCCGGGATCTTTAGTTTCGGTTCCTTTTCCGGGTCGCAGGCCAGCGAGGAGCCGATCGTGAAGAGGCGGTCCTGGACCTCTTTCAGCCAGGGCGTGCAGGCGCCCGCCGCATTGAGGTGATCCGACAGCAATCCGATAAATGAATTCAATTCATCGATGGTGCCATACGCCTCGATACGGTCATGACTTTTGGCAACCTTGGTCCCGCCGATGAGCGCCGTCATTCCCTTGTCTCCCGTTTTGGTGTAGATCTTCGCAGCCATGTGTCAGACGAGTGCGGTTTGAGGTTGGTGTTGCCGGTCGCTCTCGATCATCCCGTCGCGCAACCTGACGATGCGGTGAGCATAGTTGGCGATGTCTTCTTCGTGGGTGACCAGTACTACGGTATTGCCGGCGGATTGGATGGAGGAGAAGATGTCCATGATCTCGATGGAGGTCTTGGTGTCGAGGTTACCGGTCGGTTCGTCGGCGAGGATGAGGGAGGGATTATTGATCAGGGCGCGGGCGATGGCGACGCGCTGGC
>DATNBP010000088.1:0-5823 GCA_035572015.1 Puia sp.
ATGCCGGCGAACCCGACGGCCTGGTTGTACACGGTCGCCAAGCGAAAAACGATCCATCTCTTCCGACGGCGAAAGATCCTCCGGGAGAAAGTCATGCCGGTCTTACATGCGGACCTGGCGGGGCAGCCGGCCGCGCCGGAACTCGATTTTTCGGCTGAACATATCCGCGACAGCCAGCTCCAGATGCTTTTCGCCGTTTGCACGCCGGCAATCGCCAGCGAAGCCCAGATCGGACTCGCACTCCGCATTCTCTGCGGTTTCGGCATTGACGAGATCGCGGAAGCCTTCCTGACCAATAAGGAAACCATCAACAAACGGCTGTTCCGGGCCAAAGAAAAGCTCCGCACTGAAAAAGTGAACCTGGAGCTGCCGCCGCCGGCGGAGATCGCTGCGCGGCTGGACAACGTGCTGCATATCATCTATTTGCTGTTCAGCGAAGGGTACTATTCCCAGACAAAGAACCAAGTGCTGCAAAAAGAACTTTGCCTCGAGGCGATGCGGGTTGGCCTCCTGCTGACGGAATACGAGAAGACGAACCAGCCGAAGACCAACGCCCTCATGGCCCTGATGTGCTTCCATGCGTCGCGGTTCGATGCCCGAAGAACGGGGGAGGCGGATTTCGTCCTGTATGAGCAACAGGACGAGCGGCTATGGGATACCGGTCTCATCCACCGCGGCATGGAGTACCTCGCGTTGTCGGCCAGCGGGGACCAGCTGACTTCCTATCACCTCGAAGCGCGGATCGCCTCCTGGCACTGTGTGAAAGCGGATTCCAAGGAGAAATGGGAAGCGATCCTGCAATTGTACAACCAGTTGCTGATGATCAATTATTCGCCGGGTGTGGCGCTTAACCGGACCTACGCGCTGTACAAGGCAAACGGACGGGAAGAAGCGATCGTGGAGGCGGAAAAGTTGCAACCCGGCGCCGATCATTTCTATTTTCTCCTCCTGGGATATTTGTATAAAGATTACGATAATGAAAAGGCCAGGTGCAACTGGAAACGAGCCTATGAGCTGGCCAGGACGGAGCCTGAGCGGAACGAGATCCGCGAAAAGCTCAGAACACTTCCCCCACGTTGACCGCGATCCCCTGCGATCCTTCCAGCCCGAAGCCATAGTCGACGCAGATGTTCGTGTTGGAATGCCGGTTAAGCTTTATGCGCAGCCCGGCGCCCCAGCCCGGGATATCGTTGTTGAAAGAGGTCGCCAGGTTTCGCTTGAATGACTCGACATTGGCGAACACCACAGCCCCGAACAGCCCGTTCCGGCTGATCGCAAACCGGTCCTCGAGCTCGAGATAGCTCATGTCCGACCCGCGGTACCGGCCCTGGATATACCCGCGGCCGGTATTGAACTGGTCATCCCATCCGGTGCTCGGCAGCAGCAGGTAAGGGGTCTTTCCGCCCACACTGAGCCAGTCAAAATTCCACAAAGCAAGAACATTCCGGCCATCGCTGCGCAGCCTGATGTATTTCCGGATATCGATCTGCAGCGTCGCCCAGTTCCCGTCGCTTCCCAATGCCGTGAAGCTGGGATGGTAAAGTACGCTCGCATACCAGCCGCGCAGCGAATTGGCCGGGTTGTCCCGTGAATCAAACAATATTCTGGCTACCGGCCCCGAGCCTGCTTCGGTCGGCGACAGCCCGTACTTTTCAAAACTGGTCTGCACGCCGGGGGGCGGATCCGCTTCCTGGATCTTATAGAAATAATCGTAATAATATCCCAGGCCCGCGTATAGGTTCGGCAGGACGTAATGCAGGACGGTCGTATGGAGTTTGATATAACTGAAGTCGATGGTATAGCCATCGGAATACTGCGTGTGACCACCCAAACCAAATGTCGTCGACGGGTATTTCATATACCGCCAGTCGGCGATGATATTGTATTTGTCGTGGCCGGCCCAGATATCGGCATAGCTCTGGGCGATGATCTGGTTGTATTGCGAATACGTGACGCTCGAGAGGATATCTGTGATCTTTCCGGTGGAGTCGCCCGTATGGAAGTCCATCCGGTCGCTGAATACGGCGGCGATCCCTGTGACCAGCGTATATCCGACAGCGGGAAACGGTGAGTTATGGAACCTGGCTTCCGAAACTGGCGGACGGGTATGGTGGGTTCGATTGAAGACCTTCTCGGCGATATCCCGCAGATCCCGTTGGCGGGTCAATGAATCCTCCGTTTTGTTTTGTGCCGGCACGGACAAGGCGACTCCCAGAGAAAGATGCAGCAATATCAGATGTCGCCTCATCCGGATTTCGGGTTTAGTGATGGCGTTTTGCAATTTTGGACAACGTTCAACCGCTTTGGTTTATTCCGTGTCAGGATTAATTATTCTTCAACATGTCGTTCAGCGAGGCATAGGAAACCGTTCCGGGGATAAAGGTGAAATCTGCATTGCGGGCGATTCCCTCCGCCGCCTGAAGGAAAGCGCCATAGGCCACCCGCGCCAGCGCCGAGCCGAGGCTGACCCGTTTCACGCCCAGATCAGCCACCTCGGCAAATGAAAGCCGGATGGAAGCGGTCCCCAGCAATACGTTGACGGGTCTTGGCGCTACCGCCCTGACGACGGCTTCGACCTCCTCCCGGGTCCGAAGCCCCGGCGCATACAATACGTCCGCACCTGCTTCGGCATAAGCCTCCAGCCTTCTGATCGTGTCGGTCAGGTCATCCTGCCCGTGGAGCAGGTTTTCCGCCCGGGCCGTCAGCATAAACCGGAAGGGCAGGCTGCGGGCGGCCTGCACGGCTGCTTTCACCCGTTCCAGCGCGTGCCCGAAAGGATAGACGGGATCGGCAGACCGCCCGGTCGCATCTTCGATCGAACATCCGACCAGGCCAGCTTCGGCCGCGAGCAGGACGGTCCGCGCGCAATCCTCCGGTCCGTCCCCATATCCGTTCTCCAGGTCGGCGGAAACGGGGAGGCCGGTTGCGCGCACGATCGCCCGGGCGTTGCTCAGGGCTTCCTCCCTCGTGATCATTCCCTCGCCATCTGGCTTGCCCAAGGTATACCCAAGACCCGCGCTGGTCGTTGCAAGCGCCTCGAAGCCGATGGCCGCGAGCATTTTCGCGGACCCGGCATCCCAGGGATTGGGGATCACGAACGCGCCGGCCCGCTCGTGCAGCCGTTGAAACGATAAAGCCTTATCGGCCTGGGAGGGTAGGGTGTTGCCGGCCTGGGAGGGTAGGGTGTTGCCGGCCTGGGGGGACGGTGCGTTGCCCGCGTGGGAGGGTGGTGCGTCGCCGGGCCGTGAAGATGCGTCGCCGCTCATATTATTTGATTTTGTAAAGGATGATTCCCCAAAAGTAATTGTCCGGTGGCAGCGAATCCCAATCGTCATAGGCGTGGCCCCAGTCGGATTTATAGTGGAGGCTGTATTGGCCCGCCGGAAGGTCGACTTCCTGGTCAACCCGCTGATTCTTTGCGGCGCCCCCAGCCGGCTGCACGGGCTGCCCGGCCATCTGCCACACGATCTTTCCCTGAGCGTCTTCGATCCAGCCAAAATCGCACCAGGAACGATGGTCTCCGGAACAATCCTCGCCGACGCCGTACACCCGCAGTTTTGTCCGGCGCGGTAAATGAAAGGGTCTGCTGAGGTTCCGGTTGACCCGTACCTGCCGCAATTCTGCGATGGTATCGCCCGCGGGCGGGATGGTGGCAGCACCCTTGAAATTCTCCCTGCCATATTGGGCATACAATTGATCCGCGGCGGCTGTGTCGCCATCCAAATGGTCAATTGAGGCCCGGACGATCAGCTCCTTGTTGTGAAAATCCTTATCTGCCGGCTGGCCGGGGATCAATGACCGGTAGATCAACTGGCCTACCGGCGACATGAACAGATCACCGTCGCCCAGGGGAAACGGCGTGCTTAATTTGTCCGTGTTCGCGAGCACGACCACGGTCAGCTTTTTCGCCGGGACCTTGAGAAAAATGCCTGACTCCCCCGGGGATGATTGTCCGTAGTGCCAATAGTAGTCGATACCCTGATAGTTTTCGACAAGCCACCCCAGCCCGTATGGCGTCGCCTTTCCGTCGGCGGTCCTGTTTGGGGTAAAGATCTCCCGCTGCGTTGCCGCGGACACGAACCGGTTATGGTCGATCGCTGCCGAGTATTTTAGCAAGTCTCCCGCCGAAGTCGCCAGCCCGCCGAATGCGCCGAATTCATCCGGATAGCGCGCTTCCACGGGATGCCCGAGACTGTCCAGCAGGTATGCGCGGACCAGCCGGGCATGCGCCGTTTCAAAAAAATCGGCCATGTCGCGGTGTTTGGACAGATAAGAAAAATAATGGGTCAGCGAATCGCCGGGCGCCGTGCTGTACATATGCAGCGGTTTTACAATATTTTCCATCAGGAGCTCGTAATAGGGGATACCCGTGACCTTTTCGAGCACCTGTCCAAGCCGGCCAAACCGGTACCCGTTGTAGGAATACCAACTGCCCGGTCGTTCTTCCGAGGTATGGGTCAATAATTCTCGCACCGTAATATCCGGGTTACCGAGATCGATGCCAAAATTGCCGACCGGCGCGTCCAGGTTAAGCTTGCCTTTTTCCACCAGCTGCATAATGAGGGTAGAAGTAAAGGTCTTTGTAATGGAGGCCACCCGGAAAACGGCAGTGGCGGGCGCGCCGAAGGTTTTCTCCAGCAGCACCGAGTCGCCCACCATCACAGCCGTTTGCATAGCGGGAATCCGAAGCTCCGCACGGATCTCCGCCAAACCATCGACGAACCGGTGAAGATCCTGTCCCTGCACCACATGAACCGCCGTGATGGCAAACAACAAGAACCCTGTGCACACGATACGTTCACGCATAACCTTTTTGGCGCAAATTACATGATTGATTACCTAACTTTATAAAAAAAACGTTATGGTAGCATTCTTAGGCATGGGTCTGCTGGGCTCTAACTTCGTCAGGGCAATGATCAATAAAAAGGAAAAAGTCCGCGTGTGGAACCGGACCGCCGAAAAAGCCAAAGCGTTGGAACAGTATGGAGCGATCGCCTGTACTTCGCCCGCTGAAGCGGTCCAGGGCGCCGATACGGTCCATTTAACACTGAAGGACGACGCCTCAGTCAATGAGGTCCTTGAGCAGGCTGCCGGCGGACTGAAGCCGGGCGCCACGATCATCGATCATACCACTACTTCAGTGGAGGGCGCCATCCGGCGGACCAGCGACTGGAAAGCCCGTGGCTATACCTATCTTCACGCGCCGGTCTTTATGGGGCCTTCCAACGCACTGGAGAGCACGGGTTTCATGCTCATTTCAGGGGATCGCGAAATTGCCGGCAAGTTCTCGCCGGTCCTGTCCCGAATGACCGGCAAGTTGCTCGACCTGGGTCCGGAAACGGGCAGAGCGGCTGCGATGAAATTGCTCGGAAATTGCTTCCTCGTTGCTTTTACGACCGGCATCGCCGATACGCTTATGCTCGCCAAAGCCATGAAAGTACCGGCCGGCGACCTGATGCAGTTGTTCGATAACTGGAACCCTGGGGCCATGCTGCCCAACAGGCTGAAGCGGATGACGTCGGGCAATTTCAACAGTCCTTCCTGGGAACTCAGCATGGCCAGAAAGGACACCGGCCTGTTTCTCGAAGAGGCGAAGCGCGGCGGGGAGACGCTGGCCGTGATCCCGGCTATCGCCGCTGAAATGGACCGCTGGATAAAAAAGGGACATGGCGGGGACGATTGGACGGTTATCGCAAAGGATGCGGTTGTCTAATTCCCGTCGGGGAATGGTTGTCCCTTGTGACAGGTGGCGCAGGTGACCGTCAGCGCGGCGATACCGATCGCCGGCTTCCGGACTTTGAAGTATTTTTTGTTGAGCGCCAT
>DATNBP010000089.1:0-17188 GCA_035572015.1 Puia sp.
CCCGGTACGCGACCTGCTGAATATCCGGCTGACCAACGGGTCCACCGGCAAACTGAGCCTGGCCGTCCTGAACATGAAGGGCGAGCGGGTCCGCGATCTTGAACTGGATAAACAGTCGCCCATGATAGAGAGCGCCATCGATGTCGGCCGCTTACCGGCGGGGTTATATATCCTCGAAATAATCACCGGAGACGGCCGGCGGACAGCGCGAAAGTTCGTCCGGCAATAGGAGCGGGAACGGAAGACTCAACAGGCCGCTCAAACGAGACACGCAAAGGCGGGGTATATTGCATATGTCGGCATTGTGCGCTATATTGCCGGATCAATAAACCCCGCCTTTCATGGAATGGATTTCAATTCTACGCTGCCCGATCACAGGGCTGGATCTCAGGGAACTTCGGCCGGATGAAATTGCCGCATGGAATGGAAAGATCGCCCGGAGCGAGGTCCGCCAGACGGACGGAAAGCCGTTCACCGGGCAGTTGGAGAAGGGCCTGGTCTCGGTGGACGACGGGTATATCTACCCGATCATCAATGAGATCGTGCTGTTGCTGAAAGATCTGGCGCTTATAGGTTCCCGGGGGAAAGTACTCGAAGACCTGATGAGCGAGGACAAGAAGCTCGTGAAGAATTTTTACGATCAGCGGGGCTGGCATGCCAATGCCGCGGGAGATTACGAGGACGCGGTCATCTTCGAAGACCTACGGCCCGTGAGCAGGGACTACCTCAAAAAATGTCATGACCGCGTGTCGAGGTTCCTGCGTCCGAGCGGGGACTATTTGCTGGATGCCGCCTCGGGGGCCCTGCAATTCAAGGACTACCTGCAATACTCCGAGCAATACAGGTACCGCGTCTGTGTCGACCTGTCCTTCCAGGCGCTGAGCGAGGTAAAAAGAAAACTGGGCGCCAAAGCGCTATGCATCCTATGCGATATGACAAATATGCCGTTCAGGGACGGCGTAATGGGTGGGTTCGTTTCGCTCAATACCATCTATCATATCCCGAAGGACGAGCAGGCGACGGCCATCAAAGAGCTGTACCGCGTCCTGAAGTCCGGTGGAAAGGGCGTCGTGGTCTATGACTGGTACAAGCATTCGCCGTGGATGAATGCCGGCCTGCTCCCTTTCCGCGGGGCGGTCTTTATCCGCAACCGCGTGGCAAGGGCTTTCCGCAAGCTGGCGGGTTCGAAGCAGGATGGGAAAATGTTGTACTTCTACGCGCATACGTATGAATATATGAAGCAGCACCTGCCACCGTTCCAACTGAAGGTGTGGCGGTCGGTGAGTGTGCCCTGGATGAAGGTTTATGTGCATTCCTGGTTGGGGGGGCGGAAACTGCTCGAGCGGTTGTACGCCAGGGAGGAGCGCGAGCCGGAGGTCTGCGGGTTGAAGGGCGAATATCCCATGTTCGTTTTTGAGAAGAATTGAGGCGCCGGCGGGGGCGATCCGTTATGTTTGGGGCGCGACGCGGTCCCAGGCGCCGGTCGATTCGTTATACCGCCGGATGATGCGGGCGGGGTTGCCCGCAGCCACGCAATAAGGCGGGATATCCCGGGTGACGACGCTTCCTGCGGCGACCACCGAATGTTTTCCGATCGTCACGCCGGATATGACGATCGCATTCGAACCGATCCAGCAATTATCTTCGATGCGAATGAGCGCGGCCGTGCACTTCTGGTCGCGAATGGGAACGTGGATATCCGCATAGCCGTGATTCATCGCGAGGATGCCGACATGCTGCGCGAAAATCACATTGTTGCCGATCTCCGCGGGTCCGATGACGACGTTGCCGATGCCGATGATCGAGCGGCTGCCGATCGTCACGTCGCCCATCCCGTTATTGATGGTGGAGAAATCTTCGATGATCGCACCGTCGCCGAGGCTGAATTTTCGAAAGGGCACCACATCGAGTCGGGTGCGGCGGCGAATGATAGAATGGCGGCCGCGCCGATGTACAAACGGGTTGACGAACAGCCGCACCCACCAGCGCGGGCGATGCCCGCTGGTCAGCGAAGACAGCAGGAAGTCCTTCAGCTTCGGATTCGACTGTATCTTTTGCGTCAGGCTCAATGGCCAAGGGTTTTATCGATGGCGGTATACAATTCCTTTACCGAATTTTCCCAGGTATGGGTATGGGCCAGGGCGATCCGCTCTTTTCTTGCGGCGGGGTTGTCGTTCGCGATGGCAGCATCCAGCAGCGCGGGGTATTGCCCGGGTCCGGCTGCAATATAGACATTGTCCCCGAAAATTTCCAATGCGCGGGTTCCCGTGGCCACCGTCGGCTTGCCCATCGACAGGTATTCGTCGATCTTGAGCGGGTAGTTCCCGATGGTGACGTCGTTGACCAGCTGCGGGTTGATGCATACGTCGAACCGGGAGGAATACCGCGGCAATTCCGCAAGGGGCTTTTTGCCGAGAAAATGGACGTTGGGATATCGGTGGAGGTCGCTGCCGCTGAAGAAGGCGTCTTCCGGCCCCACCAACACGAGGCTGTAACCGGGCCGGCTGTCCGCGATGGTCCGGAGGACCCTTTCGTCGAGCCGCAGGGAATTGATGGCACCGATATAACCGATGATCGGACGAGGGATATCGCGCAGGTCGGCGGGCATCGGATAATCGCGGTCCGCGTCGAAGAGCGTGGTGTCGCAACCCTGACCGATATAATAGCTGTTGGGATTGTGGCGCCGCAGATAATCCGTGAGATAATGTGAATTGGCAACGGCGATGTCGGCCTTGGCGATGTGCAGGGGTTCGATCGTGCTGCCATGCCGTTTCCAGTAGTCGACACCGAGCAGGTTGTCCCGGCTGTAGTAGATATAGGCGCGCGGCCGCAGCAATTCCTTCAGATAAAAAGAGCGGAAAATGTCGTTGTCGTTGAAGAGGATATAGTCCGTAAAGCCCAGTTGCCCGGTCGCCTTTCGGATATCGGCGGCGAACCGGCGGTTGTTGCGCCTGTTGAAAAACGAGAACAGCGGGGTGGAAGGAATCCAGTTGATCGACCGGAGAATGCCCGTGGGGTAATAGTTCCAAAGGTTGGGCTGGATCTCGTAGAGCGCGGGCAGTTTCCCTTTTACGATATCGAGGTGTTTGCGGATCTCGGGATGGTCCTTTTGCTGCAGGACCGTTTTGTGGTCGAGGGGCATGTTGATATACAACACGCGGTGGTTGCGGCTCAATTCGCGGGCGATGCTTTTGCAATTGCTGCCGATGTCGATATACCAGGGTGAGAGTCCGATGATGACGATGTCGGTGGTGTTTTCCATGTGTTAGCTAACGAAACGGTTTGTAGAAAGCGGCGGTGGCCAGCCCGAGCATCGGGCGGTCCCCGGGACTGTCGCCATAGGCATAGACCTGCCGGTAGTTCCCGAGGTCATAGGCTTCCTTTATCCGGCGGACCTTTTCTTCGCCGTGGCAGTTGGCGCATTGGATCCGGCCGGTGAGCAGGGGCGGATCGGTATTCTCCCTGCCAGGCATCGTTTCGAGCCGCGTGGCCAGCAATTCCGCCCCGATCCCGGCCGTCCAGCCGCGGATCCAGTTCTCCGGCGAGGCGGAAACGATCACGACCTCCACGCCTGCTTCCTTCAGGCGGGCGATCTCCCCGAGGGCCTTGGGACGTAACAGACCGGCGAGCCTGTCGCGTGAAAAGGCATCACAGATCTGCTGGAAGCGGTCGAGGGGAGTGCGGCGGAAAAAGTGCCGCAGGATCCGCTCTTTCGCCCGCTGATTGGAGATCAGCTTTATCTTATAGGCCAGCATCCAGGGGCCGTTCAGGACAAAGCCCAGGTAAAATCGCGTGGTTCCCTTGCAGTATTTGATGAATTCCAGCAGGGTATCCTTTGTCGTCACTGTACCGTCGAAATCCAGAAAGGCGATCTTTCCCGTCACAGTTTTAATTTTTTGAACAGGGGCTCGGGGATGCTTCGGATCACCAGCATGATCCAGCGCCACATCCATTTGACATATATCACATTCTTCTTTTTGCTGACCGCGTGATAGACTGCCGCGCCCACGATCTCCGGCGTGGCGGTCAGCGGCCGCGGCAATGGCATGCCTTCGGTCATTTTTGTATACACGAATCCGGGCTGAACGGTCAGCACATGAACCTGCTGATGATAGAGCCGGTTGCGGAGCCCGGACAGGTAGGCGGTAAATCCCGCTTTTGCGCTGCCGTAAAAATAATTGCTTTGGCGGCCCCGTTCGCCGGCTACCGAGCTGATGCCGACGATGATGCCCCCGTGCCGCGCCGCATATTCGGCCGCGATGAGATTGAGGATCGAGACCGCGCCCACGTAATTGACCGTCAGGATCCGTTCGCATTCCTTCCAGTCGGTCTCGGCCTTTTGCTGGTCGCCGAGGTAGCCGAATACGCAAATGCTTACGTCGGGCAAAGCCGGAAGTCCCGCCAGGAAGGCCGCATGGCCGGCGAGGCCGGCGGCGTCGAATTCATGCAGCGTGCAGGTCACGGAATAACGGATCTCCAGGTCGGATTGCAGCGGCCGCAGCCGGCCGGCGTTCCGGGCCGCCAGCTGAATGTCGTAACCGGCTGCGGCGAATTTCCTTGCGATGGCGGTCGCCATATCCGATGTGGCTCCCAGTATCAGTAGCGTTGGCATGTTTGAACAGACGGGTTATTTGAAGAGGTGTTCGTTCTTCAGATACAGGATCATAAAAAAGCTGACCATCCAAAGAAGCAGTGTAACCTGGATGAAGCGGTCTTTATAAAGGATCTTAGTCGGCGACCCGGAATCCGCGGCCACGTAAATGATCTGCAAATATCGCATAATTCCGGCCATTACAAAAACGCCGGTATAGTACAACCGGTAGGTGCCCATGTTGGTGATGGTGCGCGGGTCCATGCAATACATCAGATAGGCCACGATGATGATGGCGGAAACGAGGGCCAGCAGGGTATTGAGCAATTCCAGGTTATATCCTTTGATCGATTTGCGCATATCGGCGCCCGTACTCAGTTTGAGCAGCACGTCGTCCCTTCTTTTGCCGATCGCCATGAAGATGGCGAGGAGGAAGACCATGATGACGATCCATTCGGACAGCGGGACATAAGAGATCACCGAGCCGCCCTTGATCCGGAGGACGAAGCCGGCGGCAAGCAGGATCAGGTCCAGGATGGGCACGGCCTTGAGCCCGAGCGAATAACCGAGATTGATCAGGAAATAGATCGCCAGGACGATGGTGAATTTTTCGCGGATCCAGAATGACATCCCGAATCCGGCGACGATGAGGACGGCGCAGATGACGAGTGCCGACGAAGGCGAAACCGCGCCCGAGGCCAGCGGCCGTTTACATTTTACCGGGTGTTTCCGGTCGTCTTCGCGGTCCCGGTAGTCATTGATGATATAAATGCTGCTGGCGATAAAAGAGAAGGCGACGAATCCAAGCGCAACCATGATCAGCGCGTGGGTATCGGTGAATTTCCGTCCGAAGAACAGCGGCAGGAATAAGAAGAGATTTTTTGCCCAATCCTTTGGTCTTAACAGCTTTAAGTATTCCAAAACATTCAGATTATTCCGCGACAAAATACAAACAAAAACACAAAATGAATAATATTGCGTTTAAATAATAATAGATAATTTGCACCATGCCCCGATACCTGACCTCCCGGGCCGAAGTGTTGATCATCCTGCTGCTGGCCTGTGTTCCATTGTTCGTCCATCTCCCCTACCGGGTAAATATTTTCTTGTCTTGGGAAGGTGCGTATCGTATGAGCCACGGGCAATTGCCCTTTCGCGATTTCGGTATACCGTTAGGGGGGATGTACTGGGTGATCCCCGCTATTTTTTTCAAATTGTTCGGCCCGGCGATGTTCACGCTGGTGAAGGCACAGGCGCTCATCAACATCATTTCCGGTCTGGCCTTCCGGTCCATCCTCAAGAGTCTTTCCGTCAATAAGGGGATTCGCCTGGCTTCGGTCGTTTTGTTCTGTCTGTCGTATTCGTTTTTCAATTTCTGGCCGTGGTACAACCATTCGGTGATTGTTTATGAACTGGTCGCGCTGGCCTTCCTACTGCAATATCTGTGCCCCGATCCGGCGGAGGGAGTCGTGAGAAGGAGCGGGAAATACCGTTGGGTCCGGCTGGCCGCAGCGGCGCTCTTTACCGTTTTTTCGGTGCTGACCAAGCAGGATGGCGGCGGTCTGGCGCTGGCAGTGGTACTTTGGGTGCTGGCCGTGCACGGATGGCTGTCCGGGCGGTGGAAGCCCTTGCTGATCTATGGCGCATTTTTCGTGGGCTTGTTCGTGCTGATCGTCCTGCCGTTCCTTCAGTATGGTTTCGCTTATTGGTTCAACCATGGCCAGGCGCCGCATTCTTCGCGGGTGTCCGGTTTCGACATCGCGGCCGAATTCTTCGGGTCCTCGCAGTGGATAAAGTGGTATTTCTTTTTGCTCGTTTTCCTTGCCGTCGTGCGGTACCGGAGCGCCGGCATGCTCAGGGCCGATCCGCGCGGGATCCTCTTGTTCGCGTTGACGATAGGCATTCTCGGCGAAGCGGCGATCCTGCAGGTGACGAGTTATACGCCCCCCGATAACAATATCTTTTTCCACAGTTTTGCATTTCCGTGCGTGTTGTCGCTGTTGGCGCCGCTGTTGCCGGTCAACCTGGAACGGCCGCGACTGATGGGGTTGCTGACCGCCGGAGTGTTATTGTGGTGGAGCGGCGTGTGGTGGAAATATACCGAACGCTTCACGGGAGCGCACGCGGTCACGGGATTTGCGGTATCCCCCACGGGCGAAAACGTGGTCGGCAAGGACAATTACGAGCTGAGCAGGGATACGGTGAAGGATGTGCCGACCGATCAATGGGTAGAGTGCGGGCTGCCGGTCTTTCACCGGATCAGGATGCCACAGGCCACTGCCGACGGGATCCGCCGGCTGATGCGAATGGACATGATCGCGCACAACAATGGCGATCTGAAGGTGTTAAATATGTCCGAGCTTACTCCGCTCGCGGAGGCGATCCCGTACAAACCGGAACGCAACGGGCGGCTGCCGCTCTGGTATCACCTCGGCGTGGGGATGTTCAACAGGCAGGCCGATAGCCTGGAAACGCGGATCCGCGATCACTATTACGACCTGGTGCTATTCGAGTATTTGCCGACGCTAAATAACTTCTATCCTTTCAGGGTGCGCGATTCGTTGCTGGTTCACTACCAACTGGTGGATTCCATGATGGCCCCGCGGCGCGGGCTCGAGACGAGGGGTACGATCGAGGTGTATGTCAACGGGCGACGCTAATGTCAACAGCCAAGATGTCCGATAATTTATTGTCAAGTCCCATCGAATATTTGAAAGGCGTCGGGCCGCAACGGGCGGAGCTTTTGAAAAAAGAGCTCGGCCTTTTCACCTTTCAGGACCTGCTTGAACTCTATCCGTACCGGCATGTGGATAAGACGCGGATCAACCCGATCAGCGACATCCGGCCGGACACGGACTTCGTGCAGGTGAAGGGAAGGATCACGCAGGTGGACCTTATCGGGGACCGGAGATCCAGACGGCTTGTGGCGGAGATCCGCGACGCGTCCGGTGCCTTGCAGCTCGTCTGGTTCCAGGGCGTCACGGGTATTCAAAAGTTGGTGCAGGTTGGCGGAGAATTTCTGGTCTTTGGCAAGGTCGGGTATTTCCAGGGTGTTGCGCAGCTGACGCACCCCGAGCTGGAGCAGGTGACCGGAGCGCCGGTCGAACGGCCCGACTATCTCGAGCCCGTTTATCCCAGTACGGAAAAGCTGAAGGCGCGGGGTCTCGGAGGACGACAGATCGCCAAGCTGACCCGTGTGCTGATCAATCTCCTGAGAGAAAAAGACCTGCCCGAAAATCTGCCCGAGTCCGTCTTTGTCTATCCCGACCCTGTAACGGGACGGCCAGCGCGGTGGCTGTCGCGGTTCGACGCGTTCCGGCAGATCCATTTTCCCACGCAGGCCGAGCTGTACCGGCAGGCGGTATTCCGGCTGAAGTTCGAAGAGCTTTTCCTGGCGCAGTTGCGGTTGGGAATGATCAAGTCGAAGCGGCACCGGTCGTCGAAGGGCGTCGTGTTCGGGAAGGTGGGGGAACTGTTCAACGCGTTCTATAGCCGGCATTTGCCCTTCGAGCTGACGGGGGCGCAGAAGCGGGTATTGAAGGAGATCCGGCGTGATACGGGCGCCGGAAGACAAATGAACCGCCTGTTGCAGGGTGATGTCGGCAGCGGAAAGACGATCGTGGCATTGCTGGCCATGCTGCTGGCGCTGGACAACGGATACCAGGCCTGCCTGATGGCACCCACGGAGATCCTTTCCAGGCAGCATTTCGAGGGAATTTCGGGACTGCTTGCCGGGTTGCCGGTGGAGGTCAGGCTGCTCACGGGCTCGTCGCGTTCACGCGAACGGAAGGAGGTATTGGAGCTTGCGAGGGAGGGAAAGTTGCATATCCTTATCGGGACGCATGCCGTGCTGGAGCAGGCCGTACAATTCCAGCGGCTCGGCCTGGCCATCGTCGACGAGCAGCACCGGTTCGGAGTTGCCCAGCGGGCCCGGCTATGGGAAAAGGCCGCGATCCCGCCGCATGTACTCGTGATGACCGCGACGCCCATCCCGCGCACGCTCGCCATGACCGCCTACGGCGACCTCGACTATAGCGTCATGGACGAATTGCCGCCCGGAAGGCAACCAATATCGACGGTGCATCGTTACGAAGACAGGAGGCCGCAGGTTATGGATTTCCTTCGGCATGAACTTGCGAAGGGACGGCAGGCCTATATTATCTTCCCCTTGATCGAAGAATCAGAGAAGCTTGATTATGAAAATCTTATGAAGGGGTATGAGCACGTAAAGGCATGGTTCCCGGAGCCGCGGTATTGGATCAGCATGGTGCACGGCCGCCAGTCCAACCAGGAGCGCGACACCAACATGCAGCGGTTTGTCCGCAGGGATACACAGATCATGGTGGCCACGACGGTGATCGAGGTGGGCGTCAACGTGCCGAATGCCAGCGTCATGGTGATCGAAAGCGCCGAGAAATTCGGGTTGTCGCAGCTTCACCAGTTGAGAGGACGGGTGGGCCGCGGTGCGGAAAAGAGCTTTTGCATTTTATTAACAAGCCCGAAACTGGGGCGGGAAGCAAGGGAGCGGATGAATATCCTCTGCGAGACCGACAATGGCTTTAAAATTGCTGAAAAGGACCTGGAAATGCGGGGCCCCGGCGATATAGAAGGGACCCGTCAAAGCGGCCTGCTGAACTTCAAGCTGGCCAATATCGTCGAGGACCGGGAATGGCTGGAATTGGCCCGGTCGGCCGTGGAGCGGTTGCTGGAGGAAGATGCCGAACTGGCGTCGGGAGAAAACAAGGTCCTTCGGGAGTTTCTGCAGTCCCGGAAAGGAAAGACGACCTGGAGTAAAATTTCGTAATTTGGAAAAGATGGGGAGAATTGGCCTACTTTTTACCTGGTTCACGTGTATTGTCCTCGATGTCTCAGCTCAATCCGGAGGCTATTCCTATCTAGAATTCGTTGAGAATAAGGGTCAGTGGGACAGTTCCGTCCGGTTCCAGGCCAGGATGTCGGCCGGAAGTATCTTCATGCAGCGCAAGGGCTTCACCATCCTGGTGGAAGACACGAGCGATCTCGGCCGGATCGGTGAGTTGCTGCACGGTGACTTCGCCCGCGCGGGCGTGGCTTCGCCTTCTTTTCCAAGCAAATCTACCGGGGGCTGGGCGCTACCCGGGGGGGTAAAAGGGGGTGCGGCTGGAGTGACGGCAGCGGGAGCCGGGGCGAAGTCAGGGGTGAACGGCGCGGCGACCGCGCCGACGGCGGTAACGGTTCCCGGTTATAGATACGCGCAGCCGGGTAGAGGCGGCGGTAGGGATGGCTCCGGCTCGGGTGGCTCAGGCGGTGGGGGCGGCTCCGGCGGTGGCGGTGGTCCGGGAGGTCGCGGCTCAGCCGGCGGGCAAGGCGCGGCGGACCCGTTCTTGCTGCACCTCCACAGTTACCGGGTCAGCTTCGTGGGGGCGAGCGATGCAGTGGCGATACTGCCGGACAAGGCGGTGAATTCCTACAACAATTATTTTATCGGCGACCAAAGGAACTGGGCCACCCATTGCAGGATCTACCAGGGGATCCTGTACAGGGACCTGTATCCGGGCATCGACGTTCACTATTACACGGATGCCGGGACGCTGAAATACGACCTGGTCGTTCACCCCGGCGCAGATCCGGGGAAGGTCCTGCTGCAATATGACGGACAGACGAAGCTTAGCGTTCGCAGGAACAAGGTCTTTATACAGACCTCGGTGGGCACGGTGCAGGAGCTGGAGCCAAGGGCGTACCAGGTAGGTCCTCAGGGCCGCTCGGAGGTGGCTTGCCGGTACGAGCTGGTCGGCGGCAACCAGATAAGGTTCCGGATCGGAAACTACGCGCCTGACGCGACCCTCGTGATCGATCCGACCGAGGTCTTCTGCAGTTTCACCGGGAGCCATTCCGACAACTGGGGCTACTCGGCGACCTATGACGGCGGCGGCAACCTGTACCTCGGCGGGATCGTGCTGGATGAGTCGGATTTCGGCAGTACCGACGGCAACGGCTTCCTGGTCAGCCCGGGCGCGTTCCAGACCAGCTTCCAGGGCGGCAACGCCAGCGAGGGGCCTCCGAATACCGAAGGGTACCAGTATGACGTCGGGATCATCAAGCTCAGTTCCAATGGCGCCAAACGCGTCTACGCCACTTATCTCGGGGGTAACGGAGACGAACAGCCGCACAGCATGATCGTCGACAACAGCGGCGACCTGATCGTCACCGGCAGGACGAGCTCGGGCAATTTTCCCTTGAACGTGACGGCCGGCGGCACGCCCACGCTGTACGGAAAGGGCGGAGGCTTCGATATTTTCATTACGAAGTTCACGCCGGACGGAACGGGGCTGATCGGCAGCCGCAGGATCGGCGGATCGGGGAACGACGGCGTCAACTATGCGCCCAAATATGTGACCGAAGGCGCGCATGACCTGCGGTTGAATTACGGGGACGACGGCCGCAGCGAAATCATTCTCGATGCCGCGGGCAACGTATACCTCGCGGCCTCCACCCAGTCCACGGATTTCCCAACGACTGCGGGCGTTTTCGAACCGGCGGCAGGGGGAGGGGGACAGGACGGCGTCCTGCTCAAGCTCAGCCCCGATCTCAGCAATGTGATGTTCAGCAGCTATCTCGGGGGCGAAGACCTCGACGTGGCGACCGTACTCGCGCTGAGCCCCGTCGATAACTCGATCTGGGTCGCCGGCGGGACGCTGAGCACGCAATTCCCCGGGACAAGGAACGCACCGGTGGTGCAGCCGGCCAGCGCAGGCGGCATCGACGGCTTCGTGGCGCAGGTGAGCAACGACGGCAGGACCCTGATGAAGGCCTCTTATTATGGCGGCCCGCTGACCGATATGTTGTATGGCATCGCCTTCGATAAAGAAGGAGACCCCTATGTCATGGGAACGACGAGCGGGCTGATGCCGGTCGTCAATTCGCCTTTTAACGGCGGCGGCAACCAGGCGACGGGGAAACAGTTCATTACAAAATTCCGGCCCGATCTGTCGGGCATCGTGTATTCCGCGAATTTCGGTCCGGGCGGGCAGTCTTATCCGAACATCTCGCCCACCGCGCTGCTGGTCGACCGCTGCGAGAACGTCTACGTGTCCGGCTGGGGCGGGGGACCGAATATCTACGAAAAGTACACCGGAGACGACGGTACCAGCGGCGTGGGGACAAGCGGGTTGACGGCGACGGCCAATGCGCTCCGCGGGACTACCGATAACAGCGATTTTTATTTTTTCGTGCTTCAGAAGAATGCCGCGAGCCAGCTGTACGGCAGCTTCTTCGGCCAGGTCGGAGGAACCTACGGCGACCATGTGGACGGCGGGACGAGCCGGTATGACGCGCAGGGGGTCATCTATGAAGCGATCTGCGCGAATTGCTATGGAGGCGCCACTTTCCCCACGACAGTCGGGGTGTTTGCACCTGGCAACGGGACCTACAACGGGAGGACGACGGTCGGTTGCAACGAAGCCGGCGTAAAGATCGCTTTCAATTTCGCCGGGGTGGCCGCGGGTCTCAAGACCGTTACGCATGGCCGTGGAGACAGCGTAGGTTGCGTGCCGTTGAATGTCAGCTTTTCGGATACGATCCGCAATGCCAGGACCTATATCTGGGATTTCGGGGATGGCACGGCGCCGCTTCAGACGACCAACTACGCGGAGAACCACTCGTATACATCCGTCGGCACCTACCGGGTAATGATGGTCGCGATCGACTCCAACAGTTGCAACGTGGCGGATACGGCGTACCGGGAGATCGTGGTCCGCAATAATCCCGCGTCGGTCGATTTCGACTTCGCCAAGGTGCCGCCCTGCACTTCGCTGAGCTATGTCTTCAACAACCTGTCCACGGCCCCGCCCGGGCTGCCATTCGGGGACTCGTCGTTCCAGTGGAATTTCGGAGACGGCAGCGTGCCTGCCATCGGCGGCCTTTCCCAGGCCACACACTCCTTTTTATCACCCGGGTCCTACCCGGTCACCCTGACGCTGCTGGACACCAATTACTGTAATTATCCGCTCGACACGACGAAACTGGTCAATGTGGCCCAGAATGTCAAGGCGCAGTTCGAGATCCCGCCGACCGGCTGCGCGCCGGATTCCGCCTTCTTCAATAATACGACGATCGGCGGCGAGACCTATTACTGGTTTTTCGGGGACCGGAGCCCGGTCGACTCCGCCGATGTCTCGCCCGTCCATTTCTATCTCAATCCCGGGCCCTATACGATCACTATGATCGCCTACAACCCCAACACCTGCAATCTCAGGGATACGGCCACGGCGACAATTACGTTATATAGCAAGCCGACCGCCGACTTCACCTATCAGCCCCAGCCCTCCGAACCGAATACACCCACGGTCTTTTTTCCGACCTCATCGCCGGCCGTCAGGTACCAGTGGCTGTTCGGGGACGGGACCTCCGAGGTAAAGCCGGCGCCGGACAGCGCCATCCACCAGTATATCCGGTCGGATACCTTCCAGGTCTGTCTGCTGGTGACCAATGCGGCGGGCTGTACGGACACCGTCTGCCATCCCGTGCAGGCGATCGTGAATCCCCTGCTGGACGTGCCGAATGCGTTTACGCCGGGCAGGTTCGGGACCAATTCGATCATCCGGGTCGTCGGGTTCGGGATCGTGCACATGACCTGGCGGATATACAACCGGTGGGGACAGGTGGTATTTCAGAGCGACGATCCCAATATCGGCTGGGATGGCTATTATCGCGGGCAGCCCGAGCCGATGGATGTATATGCCTATTCGCTGGAAGTTGAATTCTATGACGGGACGCATGCGACCAAAAAAGGAGATATTACGCTGATCCGGTAACGGATCACAATGAAAAGCACATCCACTTGACCAGAAGTCACCATATCACCCTGTTACTGCTCCTCTGCTGCCTGCGGGGAGCCGCCCAGCAGATCGGGTCGAATATCGAGTTCGTGGAGAACAAGGGGCAGTGGGACAGCCGTGTCAAATTCAAGGGCGAGATCAGCGTCGGCAGCCTGTATCTCGAGAAAGGCGGTTATACGACGATGTTATATCACCCCGATGACCTGGCGCGGCTTACCTCCGAGCATCACGGGCTTGGGGTAGCACTCGCTCATCCCCGGGGTCCTGCGGCTGCGGGCGGCAAGGCGGGCGCCAAGGCGGATGGCAAGGCGGGTAGCGATGCGGGCGCGCAAAAAGCGGAGGCCGGCGACGGGAGCGATTCCCTGCGCGCACATTCCTACCGGGTGCGTTTCCTGGGCGCCAGCGACCAGGTGACCATCGTCCCCGATAAACCGCTTCCGGGCTACAACAACTATTTTATCGGCCGGGACCGGTCGAAATGGGCGACGGGCTGCAAGGTCTACCAGGGGGTGACCTATCACAACCTCTACCCCGGGATCGATATCCGGTATTACACCAATGCCGGCCAGCTCAAGTACGACCTGATCGTGCATCCCGGCGCCGACGTGCGCCAGATCCGGATGCGGTATGAGGGCGTCGACAAGCTGACCAGGAAAAAGGAGCAGCTGATCGCAGCAACCTCGGTAGGGGATGTGACGCAGCTGGAGCCGTACAGTTACACCTTCGACGCACGGAAAGGAAGGTCCGACATCAGGTGCCGGTACGTGATCCGGGACAGCAATACGGTAAGCTTCTCCGTGCAGGACCACGATCCCGCGGCGACGCTGATCATCGATCCCACGGTCGTTTTCTGCACATTTACCGGGAGCAAAGCCAGCAATTGGGGCTTCACCGCGACTCCGGGACCGGACGGAAGTTTCTTCGCCGGAGGAATCGTATTCGGGAGCGCGTTCCCGTATACTACCGGACAACTGCAGCCCGTCTACGGCGGCGATCCCTTCGACGTCGGCATCATCAAATTCTCGGCCAACGGCGCCAATAAATTATATGCGACCTATCTCGGCGGCAACAACTCCGAGACGCCGCACAGCATGGTGTGCGATCCCCAGGGCAACCTGGTCGTGATCGGCAGGACCTATTCGCCCGATTTTCCGTTCATCACCACGGCCGGCAAGGGCGGGGGCGCCGATATTTTCGTCGCCAAACTCAATGCAGCGGGTACGGCGCTGATCGGCTGTCTGCGCGTGGGCGGCACGGCGGATGACGGGGTGAACGTGGAAGACCAGCTCCGGAAGCATGACGAACATGCGACAAGCCTGATCCGGAATTACGGGGACGACTCCCGGAGCGAGGTGATCGTCGACGGCGGCAACAATATCCTTGTCGCGGCAAGCTCCCAATCCAGCGGCTCGGCGGCGAGCGGCGACGGCTTCCCGATCGTAGGGCCGGCGTTCCAGCCGAATTTCGGCGGCGGGGATCAGGACGCCGTGGTCATGAAGATAGATCCGAATTGCTCCAACCTGATCTGGAGCAGTTTCCTGGGCGGATCGGGGTCCGACGCGGCATTTGTGTTGCGCGAGAATCCGCTGACTTCCGATATCTATGTGGCCGGTGCGACGGCGAGTACGGATCTGCCCGGGGATAAGACCGGGGTGATCCAACCGGGATTCGGCGGGGGAAGCTGCGACGGGTTCGTCGCCGAGATCTCGGCCGACGGATCGACGCTGAAACGATCGACCTACCTGGGGACATCCTCGAACGACGCGATCTACGGCATCCAGTTCGACAAGCAGGGCTTTCCCTATGTGATGGGGACCACCAATGGGACCTGGCCGGTGATCAATGCCGCCTATTCGGTGACCGGTGCGCGGCAGTTCGTCAGCAAGCTGAAGCCGGATCTGAGCGGATATGTGTACTCGACGACGTTTGGCACGCCGTCCGGCTCGCCTACCGGGCTCCCGAATATTTCGCCGGTCGCCTTCCTGGTCGATCGCTGCCAGAACATCTATGTCAGCGGATGGGGGGGATGGATCATCGGCGGAGAGTCCGATCCCTATGGGCTGGCGGGGACGTCCGGAATGCCGGTGACGAAGGACGCGATCAAACCCGTGAGCGATAACCGGGATTTTTACTTTATCGTCATTCAGAAAAATGCGTCGGCCCTGCTGTACGGGACTTTTTACGGTCAGAACGACAACAACAAGAGCATCAGCGAGCATGTAGACGGCGGGACAAGTCGCTACGATCAGAACGGCGTCATCTACCAGGGCATCTGCGCCAACTGCAACGGCGGCGCGAGCAGTCCTTTCCCCACGACGGTGGGCGTGTGGGCGACGCAAAACGGAGCCGCGAATGGCTGCAATGAGGCTGCATTGAAGATCGCATTCAATTTTGCGGGAGTGGCAGGCGGGTTGCAGGTCAGTGCCAACGGCCGGCACTGGGATACTTCGGGATGCACGCCGCTGACCGCCGACCTGCAGGATACGATCCGGAATGCGAAGCGATACATCTGGAATTTCGGGGACGGAGGGGCCGACACCGCTACCACCGGTTATGAAGTGCAGCATACTTATGCCACGCCCGGGCCTTACACGATCATGATGGTGGCCATCGACTCCAACAGTTGCAACGTAGCAGACACCGTATACCGGCATGTGCTGGCGCGGACCGATAAGGCGCCGGTGGATTTTGCCTATGTCAAGGACCCGAACCTGCCCTGCACCTCGCTGAGTTACGACTTTACGAACCTTTCCACGGCTCCGCCGGGCAAGCCGTTCGGCGCGAGCTCCTTTATCTGGGATTTTGGCGACGGCACCCCGCACGTCCAGACCGGGACCGGGCCGCAGCAGCACAGCTATCAGGCCACGGGCACCTATATCGTCAACCTGATCATGGATGACACCTCGTACTGCAATTACCCGGACACGGCCACCAAAACGTTGCGCGTTTCGCCGGTGGCCAAAGCGCAGTTCGTCACGCCGGCGACGGGCTGTGCGCCCGATTCGGCGGTATTCAACAATACCTCGCTCGGCGGGCTGTCCTTCACGTGGGATTTCGGGGACAGCACCGGGACCGATACCGACGCCAACCCGATCCACGTGTACACGAACCCGGGGACTTATACGGTTCACCTGCTGGAAATCGATTCCACGACCTGCAACCAGCGCGATTCCACCCAGATGACCATCGTGATCAGCGGCAAACCTGCTGCCGGGTTCACCTATACACCGGAGACCCCGGTGGCCAATACGCCATTTGTCTTTATCAACGGCTCGGTGGGGGCCGTATCCTACAAATGGCTGTTCGGGGACGGGGATTCCGCTTTCCGGACAACAATGGATACTGTGGAACATCTTTATAATCAAACGGATACGTTTAACGTCTGCCTCGTAGCGTTCAACTCCGCGGGCTGTCCGGATACCGCCTGTCACCCCCTTGCCGCCCTGATCAACCCCCTGCTGGATGTGCCCAATGCCTTTACGCCCGGCCGGTTCGGCGGCAATTCGGTCATTCGCGTTATGGGCTTCGGAATCACGCACATGGAGTGGCGGATCTACAACCGGTGGGGCAAGGTCGTTTTCCAGTCGACCGACCCGAATATCGGGTGGGATGGCTACTTCCAGGGACAGTTGCAGCCGATGGACGTGTACGCCTATACCCTGGAGGCCGATTTTTCGAACGGCAGGCATGTGACAAAAAAGGGAGATATAACTTTGATACGTTAACGGGCCGTAAAAAGACAACCAAAAACAGGTAACTGTCGTTACTAAAAAAATGAGGA
>DATNBP010000090.1:0-4935 GCA_035572015.1 Puia sp.
ACTATTGCGATTCGGCCATCCTGAAGACGACGGGCTGGCGTTTGTAGGACTTGACCTTTGCGCCGTTCTGGATAGCTGGCGTCCACTGGCCGCTCTTGCGGATCACACGGACGGCCTCTTCGCGTAATCCTCCCGTTTCCGGCCCGCTGACGGCTTCCACATCGCTGACGTTTCCGATCTTGTCGACAATGAACTGCACCATGACGGTACCCTGCACGTTGTTGTTGATGGCATCTTCGGGGTAGCGAAAATTCTTGTTCAGGTAGCGGAGCCAGGCGTTGTTGCCGCCGGGGTATTGGGACTCGATTTCGACTTTCGTGAATACTTTATCATAGTTATTTTCCTCCGCGTGTTGCGGCGCCTGGACGATGCCTTTTCCATTGTCGCCGGTGGAAGGCGGACCGACCATGCCGGAGTCCTTGATGCCCTGCTCGTTAATCATGCCGATGCGGGCTTCCTGCAATTTTTCCTGTTCCGGCGGCCGATCTTCGGTCTTCACTTCTTCATCCTTCACTATCCGGGGTGCGGTGAATTTTATCTGCGCAATTTTCGGGAGCTGGATTGGCGGTGGGGGCGGAGGGGGTGTGGCGAGATTCTTTTCCGGCTGGACCTCCTCCAGTTGGACATCCGTGATGTGAACGGCGACCGCGGTGGAGTGCTGATGGCCTCCAGGGAGGGCCTGGATGATAAACAGCGACCCGGTAAGTCCGGCCATTACGACAAGACCGGTGATCACACGCCGGTTGTGATGTGACCGCAACTCGTATGCGCCGTATTCCTTGTTGCGATGCTCGAAGATGATGTCGAGTATGCTGGCCGAAAGGACTTTTTCCGCGTCCATAACCCTGACTTTTGGTGTCGAACCAAAAATAGCGCGGCATGGCCGGCCGGGTAATGACAAAAGTCAGGGTGCTGGCTGACTTTCGGCTCGGAGGGGCCGCCGGTGGATCGGCGGCGCCGGCTACTCGGACCGAAGGCTCCGGATGGGATTGGCGAGGGCGGCACGAACGGTCTGGATGCTAACGGTCAACAGCGCAATGGCAAGCGCCGTGAGGCCGGCGGCAATAAAGATCCACCAGGCGATATCCGTTCGGTACGCGAAGGTATTGAGCCATTTATACATGGCCCACCAGGCGATGGGAAAGGCGATGACCGCGGCGATGCCGACCAGGATGGCGAAATCCCTGCTGAGCAATCCGACGATGCCGCCGACGCGGGCGCCGAGGACTTTGCGGATGCCGATCTCCTTCACCCGCTGCTCGGCCGCGTAGGTGACCAGACCAAAGAGGCCCAGGCAGGCGATGAGGATGGCGAAAACCGCGAAGGTGATGAAGAGCCGGCCGGTCTGTTCTTCTTTATGATAGAGTTTGTCGAAATCGTTGTCCATGAAGGTGTAGCTGAAGGGTACGGCCTGCTTGATCGCATGGAACTTGCTCTCGACCTGGCGCACGAGCCCGAAAGGATCGTTGCTCCGGAAGCGAATGGCGACGCTCCCGAAGTTGTTATCAACCATCAGGACAAGGGGATGGATCTTGTCATGCATCGAATTGTAATTGAAATCCTTTACGACCCCAATTACCCGGTATGCCCGCGGCTTGAAATTGTCCCAGGGGCGCCAGATGACCAGGCCGAGCGGGTCTTTCGGGTCCAGCAGTTGCGCGGCGGCCTCGTTGATGACAACGGCGGCGGAATCGGTGGGGAACTGGGTGAGATCGAAATTGCGGCCTTTGGCCATGGACATGCCCAGGGTGGGGATGTAGTGATCGTCGACCCGCAGGGTGACCATGATCGTTACCTTTTTAGCATCCAGTGATGCGTCGCGGAACCAGCCTTCCTGATCATATTGCCCGCCGCCGACGGTCGGCAGATCGCCGGTAACCGTGACGCCGGAGACACCGGACAGGTTGAGAAGGTCCTTGCGGAATGTGCTCGTGCCTTCTTTCCCCAGGTCCCAGGTGTTGTGTACCACCAGCACCTGGTCGCGGTTAAAGCCGACTTCCCGGCTGCGGATGTAGTTCAACTGGCGAAAGATGACGATCGTACACACGATGAGGCCGATGGAAATAATGAACTGGAATACCACCAGGAAGCTGCGCAGCCAGCTGCTCCTGAACCCGGCGGCGATCTTTCCCTTCAGGACATAGATGGGCTGGAACGAGGACAGGTAAAAGGCAGGATAGCTGCCCGCAAGACAACCGACCAGCAACACGAGGACGACGAGTAACGGCAGGAACCGTGGTGAAAACAGCATCGTGGCGTGGAGGTCCTTGCCGGCCAATTGGTTGAACAGCGGGAGCAGTAAAACGGCAACACCCAGCGCGATGAGCAGGGAGAACAGGCTGAGCAGCACGGACTCGGTCAGGAACTGGGTGATCAGGTGCTGCCTGGTCGAACCCGCGACCTTGCGGATGCCGACTTCCTTGGCGCGGCCCGCGGAGCGTGCCGTACTCAGGTTCATAAAGTTGACGCAGGCGATCAAGAGGATAAAGGCCGCAATGATGGAGAAAATATATATGTATACGATATTGCTGTTGGGTTCGAGTTCGCCGGAAAGGTCGGAGTGCAAATGGATGTCGGTAAGCGCCATCGCGGGATACCGGAAATGCCCGCCTGTTTTGTTGAGGTCGGTCAGGGAGGCGTGAAGCACCTGCTGCAGCTCGCGGCCGACATTGATATTGATGGTTTGATCTACGTCCTTCTGGACCTCCAGGATGGAGGTGCCGGGGCGGGTGAGGATATAAGTGTAATAGTTGTTGCTCAGCCAGGAGCCGTCGTCGGAATAGCCGTCCCGGAGCGGGCGGATAAAACTGAAATGGAAATGGGACTGTTCCGGCATGTTATGAATGACGCCGGTAACCTTGACAAGGGTGTTGTCGCTCCCGATCTCGAGAGAACGGCCGACCACATCCGTGCTGTTGAAATAACGCATCGCGGCATCCTCGTCGATCACGATTGAGTGAGGGCTGTTGAGACAGGTGTTTGGATCCCCGGCGATGAAGGGGAGATCGAACACTTTGAACATCGTGGAATCCGCAAAAACCGCATGGTGGTCGAGGATATGGTCGCTTCCTTTTCTCACCGTGATATCGCCCGGGTCGCGGAACCGGACCATCTGCTCGATCTTCGGGTAGTCGCTGACCAGCGTCGGGCCAAGCAGCTTGGGCGTCGTACAGTCTTCAAATGCCGTGTTGTTGAAATAGATGTCGGCGGTGACGCGATAGATGCGGTCCGCCTTGCTGTAATGCCGGTCATAACTGCGCTCGTCGATGACGTACAGGACGATGAGCAGGCAAACCCCAAGGCCGGCCGCGAGACCAATGATATTGATGGCCGTGAAGCCTTTGGACTTCCAAAGATTGCGCAGGGCGACTTTGAGGTAATTACGGAACATGGCGCGCATATTTAGGGATAGGACGGATGGGGCGCGAAAAGGTTACAGGGAGTGTTGTTCGAGGGCGCAAGTGCCCGGCGCCGGTCGGCGGGGCTCAAAAGCGCGGGCAGGGGATGCCGTGCCGGCCGTCGGAGGCTTTTTTGATGTAGATCAGCGAAATCTCGATGCCCCCGCGGCTCTGGGAAGCGGACTGAAGGGGCGAGATATTCACGTCGTAGGTGACGCCGAGGCTGAAGTCGTTATAGTCGAGGCCCACGTAGGGAATGAGGGCATCGGTGGTATTGTTGGTGAGACGGGCCCAGGCGCCGGCGTAGAAATTGACAGGACTGGACTCATCGGTGCTGGCACTGACCGCCCAGGCGCCCCCGAGGACGTACTGCCGGGCGCCGGCCTGGTCGCTGACGAGACCGCTGGCATAGATGGTGCTGGCCGTTCCCGTGATGGGGAAGAAGCCGCCGCCGTGAAGCGTTATCCGCGTAGGGACGCTGATCGTGTCGACGCCAAGGAAGGAGGCCTTTGGCCGGTTGAGGTGATATGCGGAAGCGCCGATATAGAAATTGTTGTTGCCGTTAGTGCTCGCGTTGTACAGGATCCCGAGATTGGCGTCGAAATAGTGTACGGCGACGAACTCCGAATTGATCGGTTCGGAGGGGGACCGGAGGAACGTGCCGTCGAGTTGGAGGCCGTCCTCGAAGGTCAGGCGGGTGCCATCGAGGGTTTGGTTGGCGTAGGTGCCCTGGAAACCGATCCCGATCGAGTGGTAGCCGTCGACGTCGAGGGCTTTGTGATAGGCTGTCGAAAAGGAAAAGTAATTGCTGTTGAGGATCCCGCTCGCCGTCTTGTCATTCATGGCGAGGAATCCGATGCCCCAGGTGTCGTTGTCGGGCAGCCGGTGCGTCAGGATGGGGGCGTCGAGCGATATGGTCGATGTGATAAAGGCATTGTCGATGGCCGGCCATTGGTTCCGGTAGTTGCCGGCGACACGGAGGACGCCGTTGAATTTCCCGGTAAGCGCGGGATTGAGGGTGAGGGGGGAAGCGAAGAATTGGGAAAATCCGGGGTCCTGGGCACAGACCGGAACAGTGCTCAATAGGGTCGCAAAGATGAGGAGGACAAAGGCTACTTGCTTCATAAACAGTGTTAATTTCCCGGGATTAGCCGCGTCTAGTACTAGACGGTTAAACCGGGGCAAACGTTGGCTTCAATGGTTCGGGATGTGAAAAATACTAAAAAAACCTGAATCCTGGCGCGGCAAAGGTCGATTTTTCCTTACATCTGGACCTTGTTGCCATAGGCCAGGTCGCCCGCATCGCCGAGGCCGGGGACGATATAACCCTTGGCGGTGAGCTCATCGTCGATGGCCCCGGCCCAGATCCGGCATTGGGGTTCCTCGCGAAGGACATATTCGATGCCCACGGTGCAGGCGATCGCGACCACGACATGGATCTCGGCCGGGTGCCCTTCCTCCCGCAGGTATTGGATGGTCTTGACGAGCGACGCTCCAGTGGCGAGCATCGGATCGGAGACGATGACGAACCGTCCTT
>DATNBP010000091.1:0-6195 GCA_035572015.1 Puia sp.
AACCCCCATTTCCCCTCCAGCAACAAATAACACCGGCGGTCGGAAATATTCCCGACCTCGGCGGCGGCAAAGCAGGCATAATCCAAAGGCAGCGCCAGCGGTTGCCCGTGAAAGTTCCCGCCGCTGATCACATCCCCCTCTTCGAGGATAACCGGATTGTCGGTCACCGCGTTGAGTTCGATCTCGGTGAGCTGCCGCAAATGAAACCAGGCGTTCCTAGATGCTCCATGCACCTGCGGCATGCAACGGAGCGAATAGGGATCCTGGACACGGCCGCAATCGACGTGGCTCTGCATGATCTCACTGTCCTTCAGGAGGTGCAGCAAGCGCTGCGCGACCAGCCTGTTTCCCGTGAACGGGCGCAGCCGGTGGAGGCGCTCGTCAAACGGAGCCTTCGTGCCGGTCAGCGCTTCGAGGCTCATGGCGCCGATGATGTCCGCGGCCTCGAGGCAATAGTGGAGCCTTTCTACCGCCTTAACTGCAAACGCAAGGATGAATTGAGTGCCGTTGATCAGCGCAAGCCCTTCTTTGGGTCCGAGCGTCAGCGGCGACAGCCCGAAACTTTCCAGCACATGGCGGGTCGCCTTCCGCTGCCCGCGATGATATACTTCCCCTAACCCGATCAACGGGAGGAAAAGGTGGGATAGCGGGGCGAGGTCCCCTGATGCGCCGACAGACCCTTTTTCAGGCACCACTGGGATGACGTCTTCCGCCAGGTGCCACAGGATCCGCTCGAGCGTTGCCAACTGCACACCGGAGTACCCCTGCGCGAGCGCGTGTACCTTCGTGATCAGCATGAGCCTGGCCGTTTCCCGCGAAACGGGCTCCCCCACGCCGACGCTATGGCTTTGAAGGATCTTATGCTGCAGCAACCGGGTGTCGGCCTCAGAGATCCGGGTATTAGCCAGGATGCCGAAACCGGTGTTGATCCCGTAAACCGTCGTCGCATGGCTAACGATTTCCGCCACCCGTTGTTCGCTGGCCAGCACCTTCCGGACGACGCCCCCGGAGAGCGTACCGTGCATGGTCCCTTTTGCCAGCGCAAGTACCTTGCCGATACTCATCCGCTCGTTTCCGTATTCGAAACTCGTCTGGTCCATCAGTGCCATTTCTGATCAAAAATAGTCGAATCCCGCTTTACTTCAACAGCCGCTGCATAAAACCGTCGCGCCGCCGAATTGCTACCTCGATAAAGCTGTCATCTTCCATGGTAACGAACCCGCCCCTGCCCTTCTGATAGGATTTGATCTTGTTCAGATTTATGATATGAGATTGGTGAATGCGGAAAAAAAGAGACTCGGGCAAAAGGTCTTCAAAATCTTTAATGCCTCCGGTCGCCAGGATTTGGTTCCTGTCTTGCAAATAAATGTACGTGTAACTTCCTTTGGATTCGAGCCGAACGATGTCACGCACCGCGACAAACAATAGCCCGTTTAGGGTCGGAACAGCTATCTTCCTGTCGGCAGGATCGATGCTGCGAATGTTCTCAATCATACATCTCACCCTTTCCAACAGCCCATTTTCCGTCATTTTGCCGGATAACTTATCGACAGCCGCGCACAATTCCCGAATATTGACGGGTTTCAGCAGGTAATCCAAAGCATTGTAACGGAACGCACGAACCGCATGATTGTCAAAGGCCGTTACAAAGATCAAGTGGAAATTTACAGGTTGCAGTTGGTTGAGAAGATCGAACGCGTTTCCATGCTTCATTTCGATGTCCATGAAAACCAAATCGGGTTTTGACTCGCGAATCAGGTCGGCGGCGGTCTCGACCCCATCAGCAGTGCCGATGACGGCAACCTGCGGACAGTAGGTCTCCAGAAGGGTCTGCAGGATCCGATTACTATCTATCTCGTCGTCTATCAAAACCGTTTTTATCAAGGCAAGCCTGGCGATTGAAGGATAAAGACTAAAGCGTCAATGAGGATAAAGGTAATGCGAATTCCGGTGATTTACCGCAAAAACCAGCGTTATTGATCACGCATGGGGGGAAAATTGATAGTGACCCGGGTTCCGGCGGCCTCGCCCGTTTCGTCGGTAAGGTCTTCTACTTCGACATGGATATCGGCCCGGTAAAGGATACCGATCATTTGAATCCTCGCCGAAGTGAGTGTCATGCCCTTGGACTGGTACTCAATATGTTCCCTCGTTTTATACTCGGTGGCCTTTTTTCTGCCTATTCCGTTGTCCTTGATCGTTACGACCAGACGGTCTTCTGCCTGGTGGAATTGCACGCGGATATGTCCTTTCCCATTGGTTTTATGTCGTAGTCCGTGCCGGATAGAGTTTTCCACATAAGGCTGGAGCAACATTGGCGGCAAAAAGCTTCCATGCGATTCGATCTCGGGCGAGACCTCTATCGAATATTCCATATTGCTTTTAAATCGCATCTTTTCCAGCGAGAGGTAGTCGGTCAAGTATTCCACCTCCTCCGCTACCGAGATAAAGGGTTTGGAGGAATGATTCAATGTCGCCCTGATCAACCGGGCAAAACCGGAAATGTACTCATTCGTCGAAAACATATCCTTGTCGAACACGAATTGCTGGATTGAGTTCAGGCAATTGAAAATAAAATGGGGGTTCATCTGCGACTGGAGCGCGATATGCTCCAGTTCCGCCATCCTTCTCGACTGCGACGCCCGCTGTTCCTGCTTGCTGCGGACCGTCCTGATGCGCCAGCTGGCGAAAAGCCAGGTCAAGGAAAGAAATAAGGCCAGTTCCAGTCCTATGAACCAGAGCCTGTCCCAAAACGCTGTTTCCACTACAAAAGGCACCCTTTTGATCCCGCTCGACTGCCCAAAACGGTTGACTGCCTGCAATTGGAAATCATATTTTCCCGAAGGCAGCGTGGGATATGACAAATGATTGTCCTGGGTTTCCCGCCAAATTGTATCCAGCCCCAGCAGTCGATAGCGATACCGGACTTCCCCAGCTGATCTGTACGTAATGGCCGCATAGTCGAATCGGATGTTGTTTCCTTTCACCGGCAGCGAAAGGTTTGCCGAATCGCCGGTTCGGTCACGTCCCGAACTGACGATATCGGTAAGTACAAGCCGACATTCGTCTCCGACAAGGACCTTTCGCTCATCAAAATAGGTTAACCCCGCTGCAGTTCCCACATAGATAATGTGGCCGATTGCAGAAACTACGTTGACTACATTCGATGCCAGTCCGCTACTCGCGGTGATGCTGCTGATTTGTGCTTCGGAATTACCCGGCCCGATGCGGTCCAGACCTTTATCGGTGCCCACCCAGAGAACGCCGTCATGCAAAAAAATACAGTGACAGACATTGCCTTGGAGGCCCTGGGACCGGGCTATCTCGGTCACGACCCGCCCGTCTTTAAAACCTACAATATCCAAATCATATGAAGCGACCCACAAAACGCCGGCTGTAGATTCGGCGATGGCAGCAATTCGATTCCGGAATTTCGGCACAAGGTCCCCTAGGAACCGGGGTTTTCCACGACCAATGATGCGCCAGAGTCCGTGCAGGGTCCCGATGTAGTTGGTATCGCCCTGATTATAAACAGCGGTTATCCGCCCCCTCCAGAGCGTATCGATAAGTCGCTCCCTGCCAACATCGTATAGCCCCGCGCCCCATGCTCCGCCCACTAAAACGCGTTCTGGTCCCGCCAGGACGGCGCTCTTGATCCCGGCGATAAACCAGGATGCATTCCGGGCCGGCACCGTCTCAACCGCAATCGACGCATCCGACGCAATAATGGTAAGGTTATCGTTGAATTGATGAATGAAAAGGAGCCGGTTTGCGCCGAAATGGTTGATCGGTTTGCTTTTCATGATTTTGAGATCGGGTAGCCGCAGGCTGAAAAGGACATTGTGGTTGTCTCCGACCAACAGGCGGTCGCCCTTCCGGTTAACAGCGATCGCATGGACGGAACTTACACCGATTCCCGACCGCGGTAACACGATGGTTTTCAGTTCCTGCGAATTCAGCCGGTAGATACCGTCCCCGATTGTCGTAAACCATATGTTACCCGCCTCGTCCCTGAAGGCCCGGGACACCTGCTTTCCCGGAAGGAAAAATTGCCTCACGGCTCCTGCCCGCAGGTCGTACTCGACCGACCCGGAATATTGATTCATAAAGAGCAGACTGTCGTCGAGGATAGAGTAGCTGATATGGGTCGTTACCATATAGCCGCCCGAATAAAACGGAAGGTCTGAACGGTTGCCATCCAGCAGGGAACGAATCCGGGTATGGAAGGTATCAGGCCGGAATACCGCCCAGGAAGGGGACATGGCAGCGTACAGGGGATGATCGAACGGAAACTGGACGTGCATTTTCTCCGTAAGGCCCGAGTCCGATAAATGGAATAACCCGGTACCGATCTGCACCATAAAGTGCCCGTCACTGCTTTTGCTGCACGCCACGCATTTGGTGATCGGCATCCCACTCGCAGAATCGTAATGGCGGATGGTCCCATCCCGCCGCACGACGGATAGCGCAGTTTTTTCCTGTATCAGAATGTCTCCGCCGGCATCCTCGGCAAAATTCAGGATAGCGTTTTTTATGGGGATCGCCGCGAGCAGCGAATCATTTTGCTGGTTATGTATTTTACCTTGAAAATAGTAGCACACCGAACCACGAAATGGCGCCATCCAGACGCGGCCCCGGGAATCGGCGAATAGCTGGAGGGCTTCAATGTCGTTTAGCCCGTCCTCTGACGTAAAGGTTCGAAAATGCACCCCGTCGAAACGGCTCACGCCCGCTTCCGTTGCCACCCAGATGAATCCGTCTCTGTCTTGGGTTATGCTGTAGGTTGTTGCACTCGGCAACCCGTCAGCGATACCATAATGCGTATAGCTGTATTCCTGCGCCGGTACGGCGACTGGGATCAGGAACAGCCAAAAAAAGTGGAGATATAAGCCCGGTCTCATAAAACCTTATAAAAATAAGGCTTATTCCGCAGGATCGTCCCAAACTTGCCCGTCACGAACCCCAGGTGGATGCAATAATGCCTGAACATCCCCCAACTATACCTGCTCCTCCTGCCGGATAGTCCCGATACCAGCAGTCCGGCCGCAAAAACCGGGACTTCCAACCAGTATATGCCAAGCTGCACCAGGAACCAGGCTACCCCGAACTGCTTTCGGATGCGAACGAAGTTCGACAACATGATTTGCAGGCCCTTCCGATCGAACAAATTGTAGTAGCCATGCCCACGGGAACCAAACGTCTCATTTGCGGAAACGCCTTGGAGATGCACCACGTGATATTGGCCGAAAATAGCAAGCCGCCCAATCCTTCTCAGACGGCCACACCATTCCGCTTCTTCCGCATATAAAAAAAAATCTTCATCCATCAAACCAGCCAGTTCGAGCGCCGACCGTTTCACCATCAGGAATGCGCCGTTGATCCAATCCACTTCGGCTAAAGCGCTTGCCTCAGGAACATTTGGTGCGGAGACCCGGAAGAGCCGACCGGCCTTCTTCACCCACCCGCCCAAATATGGGAGGGGCAACAGGTAATTCAAACCGCCCTTCATAAAATAGTTGCCGGAGATCTGGGGTGTCCGGTCGGCATTCATCAGTTGCACCCCCGCGGCTACAAAAGGCGAGGCCTTCAGTTCGCGCCAGCATCCTTTAATTGCGAAGTCTTCGATCAGCGTATCCGAATTGAGCAATAATACTATCTCGCCGGTCGATTGGCGGATGCCCTCATTATTGGCACGCGCAAAACCCGAATTATAGCCCATGTCAATCCATTTGACCTTTGGAAACCGGCTAAGGACCAACGCACGGCTGTCGTCGCGCGAGTCATTGTCCACGACTATTACCTCCAGCGCCTCGAGGTCTGTCTGATCGAATACCGTCCGCAGACAATCCAGCACTAATCCGGGAGTCTTATAATTGACGATGATGATCGATAGCGGCGTCAGGAGGGGATGCTTTTACGATGAAGAATAAAATGCAGAACCATCAAAAACTTTGAGAGCGGGCCGATGCGAAGCCACGGCAGCGGTATACGCCGTTGCCACTTTACCATGGAGTAAATGACGGCAGGAACGGGGCCCGGATAACCGGACGCAGGAATGTCTTCGGCTCGCCTGATCTCAAGATTACGCATCAGACGCCACCATGCATCATAAACGATGACATTCTTCAAGTGCTGATAACCTACCTTCCGCAATAGATAAAAATTTTCCGGGATTTCAACCGCCCGAAGCCTCTT
>DATNBP010000092.1:0-29001 GCA_035572015.1 Puia sp.
AAGGTTCGCGCACGCCATGCTTCAGGAGAATATTCTTGATGGCGGGGGAGCCAAGGGATTCCAGCTCCGCCATGATTTGCCGGGCGGTCATGGGTGGTGGGTGTTTTGGGGAAGAGTAAATTACGGAATTTTTTTCGAAGACAGCGGGGCGGTGACGGCGGGAAGCGACTTATCAATAAACTTTTATCTCGACGCGCATATTGGCGTTCATTTCCTCGCGGCTGACCGGATTGGGATTGACCGGGGAGGCGTTGCCCATCCCCCGGTAGGTGAGTTTGGCGGGATCGAAACCCGCCCTGATCAGGTAATCGTAAACGTATTTGGCGCGTTTCACCGACAGGATATACAACGGGTCCTTTTCGCCCCGCAGGGGAACGATGGAATTGACGTAACCATCGATCTCGAGGCGGTGGTCTTTGTATTGTCGCAGCTGGTCTACATAGTCGGGCAGGATGCGGCGGGTGGAGTCGGTCGGGATCGGCGTGTCGACGATAAAATTGATGTGGCGCAGCGCGATGATGGCTGTGTCCGCGTCACGCCGGATGACTTCGATGCTGTCGCCGGCGCGCGCATCGGGGAGGATATTCCGGCTCCGGGCGTCAAGGGGGGTGTCCTGCACGGGAAGGGCCGGGCGGGCGGTGGAGGTGTCGGTTCCTGCGGTGGAGGGGGTAACAGCGTAATAGTATACGACTTCCACGCGGCGGTTCTCGCTGTCGGAACGATCGGTCGTACGAGCGACGCCATGACCGGCGACATGCCACCTCGACGCATCGATTGTCTCCCTCGAGATCAATTGACTGGTCGCCACCGCGCGCCGCCGGGATAGTGCGTGGTTATACCTGTCCGATCCCGTCTTGTCGGTGTATCCGTCAATGAATATGGAATCGACCCGGTGATTGGCCAGCGCCTGGCTCAGTGCGGCGCTGTCCGCGGGTTGGACGCGATAACTGTTGAACGGAAAATGAAGGATAAGCGTATCCGCGCGCTGTTGTTGCGAAAAGCTAACGAGCGCTGCCAGCAGCAAGGTGTAGAGTAGGATCTGGTGACGGCAATGGCGTGGCATGGTGGACAAAATTACGGAATTAAGATATGAGGGAAGCGGACAGTACGTGTATCAAAAAAGGACAGTCGCGGCATCCAAAAAATTACTACCACACTAATAATCAACTCGTTAATAGTTAGGCATAGTTTTCGTACGTTTCTTTATCCAACCTTCTGCCATCATGATCCGAAACATCTTCAAAACCGCCTGGCGTGGCCTGCGCCGGAACAAGATCACGGCCGTCATCAATATCGCGGGTCTTGCGCTCGGGATCACTGTTTGCCTCATCATTTTCCTCCTGGTTCGGTTCGAATTGAGTTACGATCGTTTTCACCCCGGCGGGGACCGCATCTACCGGGTCGTAGTGAAAGCGGCGGGAATGGACGGCGAACGCGACTTCGGCTTTGTGACCATGGCGGTGCCGAACGCCCTGCGGGCGGAGATCAGCGGTCCGGACCTTGTGGCCGCATTCGATAACATGTTCACGTCGGTGACAGTACCGCGGCCGGGTCAGGGCGACAAGGTCTTCGAGGCGCCCAAACGCGATGAAGGCCCTTCCCCCATTATCATCGCCCAGCCGCAGTATTTTCAAATTTTCCGGTACCAATGGCTCGCAGGCAATGAGACGACCGCGCTCGACGAGCCGTACCGGGTGGTGTTGTCGGCAAAGGAGGCGGAAAAATATTTCGGACCCCGGCCAAAACCGGACGATTATCTCGGGCGCCAACTGATCTACCAGGATTCGTTGCGGGTTACGGTCGCGGGGATCGTAGCGGACTGGACCCACAACACCGATTTCGCCTTCGGGGATTTCATCTCGTATGCGACGATCACGCATAGCTTCCTGAAGGATGACTATGACCCGTCCAACTGGAACATGTGGGATTACGATGCGCAGGCGCTCGTCAGGTTGGCGCCTGGCGTCAAACCGGCGCAGGTGGAACAACAATTTCCGGCCTTTCTCAAGCGCCATCGCAACTCCAACAGGGGAGGCGGAAGCATGACCCTTTCCCTCCAGCCGCTGACCGACATTCACTTCAACGAGAAGTACCCTGACGACTTTTCACGGAAGGCCAGCTTGCCCACCCTGTACGGGCTCGCGGCGATCGCTTTTTTCATCCTTGTGATCGCGGCCATCAATTTCATCAACCTGTCGACGGCGCAGTCTGTACGGCGCGCCCGCGAGATCGGTGTCCGGAAGGTGCTGGGCGGCCGGCGCGGCGCGCTGGTCATCCAATTTCTCTCCGAAACCCTGCTGCTCGTCATCATCGCAGCATTGCTGGCGCTGGCCATCGCCAACCCGATACTGGACGTCTTCGGATCGCTTTTACCAAGGGGTGTGCACCTGACGGTCTTCGAATGGCCGGCAGGGTTATTTCTCGCCGTCACCGTCGTGGTGACCAGCCTGCTCGCGGGATTCATCCCTGCTCGTGTCCTGTCGTCCTACCGGCCCGTGATCAGTCTCAAAGGGCAGGGAATGCAACAGCTGAACGGCAAGAGTTATCTGCGCAAGGCGCTGATCGTTTTCCAGTTTACGATCTCGCTTGTGTTCATCATCGGCACGCTGATCATCGGGCGGCAGATCCATTACGTCCTCACCACCGACCTGGGGTTTGACAAGGATGCGATCGTCGTCATCCGGATGCAACAGGACGGCCCGGAGCATCGCCGCACCGCGCTGGCCAACCTGATCCGCGAGATCCCCGCGGTGCAGATGGTGTCTTCGCACATCGAGACGCCGACGGCAATGGGCCATCCCGGAACGATCATCGAATACAGGGGCTCGGGTGACCACAAGACGATGGCGTCCTGCGATCTTGTCGATACGAACTATATCAAATTGTACGGCATGCATCTTCTTGCCGGCAGAAACCTTTTTTCTTCGGATTCATCGCACGAGTTCCTCATCAACCAGAGCTGCGCGCTGCAATTGGGATTCCGCCACCCGGCCGATGCGCTCGGGCAAACCATCACGACGGGGATGACCCGCGGGAACGGCGTTATCGTGGGCGTTCTGAAGGATTTTCACTCCAGGTCGCTGCACGACCCGATCACACCCTTCTTTTTAACCACTTCCAGCAGCCCGTCGCGGGACCTGAGCGTAAAACTGGCGACGAAAGGGCAGACGGCGGATCAACTGGCGGCGGCGCTCGGGGGGATTAGAAAGGCGTGGAGGACGGTGTACGGGGACAGGGGGTTCCGGTACGAATTCTTTGACGAGTCTATCGCCAGGCTCTATGATACGGAGACAAAGACCGCGCGGATCATGAATATCGCCATGAGCATCGCCATCTTTATCTCGTGTCTGGGGCTATTCGGACTGGCTGCCTTCATCGCCGGGCAGCGGACGAAGGAGATCGGGATCCGGAAAGTGCTGGGCGCTTCGGTTCCGGATATCGTCAGCATGTTGTCCCGGGATTTTATCTGGCTGGTGGGCCTGGCCATCCTCATCGCCTCGCCCGTGGCCTGGTGGTTCATGCACCGCTGGCTTCAGGACTTTGCCTACCGGGTGTCGATCTCCTGGTGGATCTATGCGATTGCAGGGGTTGCAGCGATCGGGATCGCCCTGCTGACCGTGAGTTACCAGGCGATCAGGGCGGCGACAGCGAATCCGGTCGATAGTCTAAAGGCGGACTAGGGGCGGCGGCGTTGATTATCGAGGAGTTCCTCGGGGACGACCATGTCATTGCCGGAAATCAAAATGATATACAATTTCTCGAACGGCGCGTGGAACCGCTGGGTGCTAAAAAGGGGGGAATACCGCAGTCCCGCTGCGATAGTCCGAAGGTCGCGCTCCAGGTCGGCGTTGGGTTCATACAGGTGCACACGCGTGGAGGCAACGCGACCGGTGGTGTCGACCAGGAGGTCCAGCGCGATCCAACCGCTATAGCTCTTGTATTTATTGGTTTTGAGCATTTCGACTACGCCTTTCCTGATCTCGGTGTAGTTTTCGCTGGCCAGCGGAAGGACACCGCGCACGCGGCAGAAGCGGTCCTGCCGGTAATGGTCGAGGAGTTCGAAACCATGGGCGGCTTCCACGGTCGTATGCCAGACATCCGTATATCTCGAGTTGCCCAGTGCAGAATAAGAGATACCGTATCGGAATTTGCCGGCGTTGAAGTATTCCGTAGCCCAGGGCCGTGTCAGCCCAGGCAGGTAAAGGTTCCATTCCGCGTCGGGTGCGCCATCCCTGATCTTGCCTTTTGCCATCACTTGCTGGATGCTCTGCGAGTTTGCCAGGCCGACGAGTCCTTCGAAACTGCCGTTGCCGTTCTGTGCCAGGACATCGCCGTTCCGCGCATAGCAATCCTGTACAAAGACATGTTCTCCCTGGTACACGAGGGTCCGCTGTTTCTGGCCGTTGTCATAGTAATAATCCCAATTACCGTAAGGGAGGTTATTGCGATAAATCCCCCGCTCCCTGATCCGGCCGTTTGGGTAAAAAAGATAAACCGGGCCCTCGAGTAGTCCCTTGACATAGGAGAAGGTTGCCGCGAGGGAATCGTTTTCCATGTAATAGTCCGCGACGCGGCCATCCAACTGGTAGTACTTGTTGACAGGCGCGACCCGGTAGTATACACCGCAGCCAAAATCGGTTTGGGCCCCCCAATCCAAAGTGACAAATACGAGGACGCTGTCGCGCCCGAGGAAGCCCAGTTGGTTGGCGAAGATGGAGTCCGGACTGAAACGACCGTGATACTGTCGCAATGGTAAAGCGGACGGCCTTGGCGAGACGCTGGTGAGGTTCTCTAAAGCGGCGATGGCAATGCACTCGCCCTTGCTGCAATCCAACGCCAGGGGTTCGCGGGTCTCGCCGGAATCTTTCAGGGTCTCCGCCGACAGGGCATCGCCGTTGTAGTCCAGGCTGACCTCGCGAACTTTGTAGGTTTTTCCAGAATCCGTACGCAGCATCGCATCGACGGGCCGGCCCTTCCGGTCGAAAAAGCCGACCGACCTTAGCCGGTTGAGCTGGTCGTAGTCATAGCGCAGGCGATGAAAGTTGGACACCGATGCCCTGCTATCCTGCATCAAAGCGGGCCGGTCACCGAGGAAATAGCTGCGCTCCGCCGGCAGACCCAAGGCGTTGCGCCGCAACAGCTCGCGTGAGTAACCGATCCTACCGCCCGAGGGCCGCCCGTATTCGTCGAAAAAGTCCCGCTCCGCCAGTTGGCCGTCTTCGTCATAATGGTAAATGATCTCGTGGTAACCAAGGCTGCAACTCATGCGCGTCGAGTCGTTCGCCCAGCAACTGCTCGAATGGATGCGACCACGTTCATCATACGTGAGTTTGGTAAAATAGGCGCCATCCTCGGGATCCGTGACGATAAAGGCGTTAGGCATTTCATAATGCCGGGTAACGATCCGGCCTTTCTCATCCCGATCGTATTTTACCGACAGAAAGGTCTGTTCGGTCTCGGGTCGCAGGAGGCGGACGAAATCGGTCCGGATGAGCATGCCGTTGGGGGAATAGGTATTGGCGATCCGTTTTAGGTTGTTCCCCGCTGCGACGGGGTAATGATCGGCGTCATAATAGCTGGTTTCGGTCTGGTTCCCCTGGCGGTCATAACTGTGGTCTACAAAGAAGACGTTGTTGCCGATCTTGCCGGCAATCACATGCTGCAGGCTTGAGCTGAGATAGGACTCTTCGGTGAGAAAGCCGTGCCGGTATTCGTATATCCGATATGCGTATCCGGAGGTGGTAACGGTGGGCTTCCCCGAGGTGTTGAAGTACTGTGCTTCCGTCTCGTTGTCATCCCCGTCGTATTTGTATTTGATGAGGAAGACGCCGTTGCGATCGACGATGGGCTTGTCGTCTTCGTCATAGATGCTCACGGCTGCGAGGTTGCCCTTTTCATCATAGTCATTGACGATCTTATGACAGCCGGCGCCGCGGGAAGTTATGGGTACGTCGAGCTCGCCGAAGTAGGATTCCGACCGGATGAGGCCGCGCCGAATGGGGTCTGAGTATCGCTCAAACGAATAGTGTTCGACGCCCTTCTGGTCTGGCGCGGCTCGAAGGGAATCGACATACCCGACGATATCGGTGAGCAGATCGTCTTTGAACGTGAATTCCTTGAATTTGCTGGGCAGGTAGGGGTTGACGCCGCGCGTTCTCCGGGTGACGAGGAATTTGCCCGCGCCCTCCGGCTGAAACCAGGTCGAGTCAAAGGTGTCGCCCCATCGGTCGGTCTCGGTCGCAAGGGAGATGAGGCCGTTACGGAAGTAGATACGCGTCGTGTTGACAGTCACGCCGGCGGGGTTGATGGTCTCGATTTCCGCGAGGCCTGCTGCCGGATGGGAAAGCCGGATGTATGAGCGCGACCTGGGCCGTCGCAGCGGCAGGCGTCCAAACACGCCACCGGGTGTAAAATACCAGCCCTTGAAGAGAGAGTCGCCGGGAGCGGATGCCGAAGTGGCGCCTCGGGCGGGTCGTTGGGCTGTGGGTGCTGCAAGGGGGGGCGGGCAGGCGTTGCCGTTAATTGAGTCGAAATCGATATAATTAACCAAGAGGGTCAGGGCCGCCAGGCAAGCCAATGGGGTCGTGGTAAATGGCATTAGCCAATATACTGCTAAATCGCGAAATGCGGTAGTGCCTCGGACACTATTGCCCGCACACCACCACCGTGCTTGCGACGACTACGTTGTGCGGCTGCCAGTTGAGCGGCGTAAAGACCGGCACGGGACCGGCGGTGACGGTTTTGGCGGCGGAATCGGCGATGACGGTGACCTGGATATCCTGAAGCAGGAGCGCGTCGGGGGGATTGACGTAGGTGGTGATGCAGGGTTTCCCGTCGGGCCCGTTACGGGTCACCTCAAAGCCGTTGCTCTCGCCGAAGTTACCGGCGAAATTGCACAAATAATACAGGGAGTTTGTGGCGGTGTCGAAGAGCGAGATGCCTCCCCGGTCGGTTCCGATATCCTCCGCTGCAATCGTCTCGATGGAAGTTTTGAGGTTGAGATTGGGGTCGAGGATATAGGTGTTGAACTGAAGGTTGCCGCAGGTCGACAGGGAGAAATTGCCCTGGTACGAGATCACCTCGTTGATCTGGTCGCGGGCCGGGCTGGCCATACTGACCGGGACCCCGCGGGAAGCCACGATGGAACCGTCCAGCGACAACTTGATAAAATACGGGAATGCGAAAACATTACCGGAGGTTACCGCCTGGTCGGCCATCAGCAAATTTCCGGCTCCCGCATTGAGCAATTGGACGGGGTGGACAACGCCGACCCCCGCCGCGGTGTAGACTTTCGCAAACTGCAGGTTGCCGTTGGCGTCCAGCCGGTAGAGGCGGTCCGATCCGGGAGCGCCGGTGACACCCGAATTGCTGGTCGTCGCGACATATATGCTCCCGTCGGCGGTCTCGACCATGGCGTGGTTCTCGGGGCTAAGGGTATTGTTATTGTTCCCGTAAAAATCGTCGTCGATGGGTGTGTTGTTATACTGGATCATGGTCGACCAAACCAACTGCCGTCCGGGGCTTAGCCGCAGGATCGAGAGGCCGCCGATTCCTTTCGCGAAAAGTGCGACGTCCCCGTTTTGCAGCACGAGCACCGAGTAGGCCCGCAATCCCTGGTAATTGCTCAGGCTGCCGCTCCAAAGGATATTTCCGGTCTTGTCGAGTTCGGTAAGGAACAGGATCCCGGCGACGCCGGTCGAGGCAAAACTATGGCCCGCGACCCACACATTATCCGAGTTGTCGATGGTGGCGCTCGTCACGAGTTGGATCATGAAACTATCGGGCAGGTCGAAGGATTTCACCCAGTTGACGGTGCCGGTGGTCTTGTTGACGGAGGCGATGCGAAAGCCTCGCGCGTCGTTCAATTCCTGGGTGCCGCGGCTGGCCACCATGATCTGGGTGTTGGGGTCCGACTTCAACTGAAAGTAGCCGATCGCATGCTGGAACGGTGCGACGCTGCCGTCCACGTTGGTTTCGTTGATCCTGATGTCTTTGAAGTAGAGCGGGACCTTCGAATTGTTCCCATTGTTACCGGAAGTTCCCGGGTTGTGCTTCTTACAGGCGCAGAGCAGGATAAGGCCGGCCAGAACAAGGTGTCGGTTCATACGATGAGATTGATGGTGATTGCCGGTCAAAATACAATATTTTGTCGGGATTGTCCGGTTTTCCATATATTCAATTACACTAAACCCGCACTGCACATGAAGCGCATCATTCTTTTCTTCCTCATGGGTTGGGGCAGCGCCTCGTCCGGCCAGCACCCCGCCGCGTCGATCGCATCGGTCACGGAGAACATGAAAAGATCCGATGGTTTCTTTCCCTTTTATTACGACGTGAAGTCGGGCAAGGTCTTGCTCGAGATCGGTCGCTGGGACACGGAATTCCTGTATTTCAGCAGTCTCCCGGAGGGCATCGGCAACGGGGGCGCGGAGCGGGGCCAGGCGTCGGGGGTGGTGGCGAAATTCGTCCGGATGGGGCCGAAGGTCTTTTTGTTGCAGCCGGACCTGGAGCACCGGTCGGTCAACGGCAGCGCGGACGAGAAAAAAGATGTCGCGGACGCCTTTTCGCAATCGGTCCTGTTCGGGTTTGCGCCGGTGGCCTGGGATGGCGACAAGGCGCTCGTGGACCTGACGCCTTTTGTCGTGCGGGACGCCATGCATATCGGCGAGAATATCGGCTCGGCACGCGGGAACCCGGGAAGCGCGTTTGCAGCGGCTGCGAGCAACCGGGATGGGGGTGCTGGCGGCTATCGCTTTGACGAGACGCGGTCCGCGGTCTACCCGGATAACACGAAGAATTTTCCGAAAAATACGGAGTTCGAGGCGCTGGTGACCTTTGTGGCGAGTGGGGCGGTGACGCGGCGGGCGGCGGTTGCGCCGGATCCGACGGCGGTGACGGTGCGGGTGCATCAGGCCTTTGTCGAGTTGCCGGACGGGGGATACAGGGGGAGAAGGTTTGATGCCCGATCGGGGTTCATTCCGTTTAGTTATTATGACTTTTCGGCGCCGATGGACGAGCCGCTGGAGAAACGGTTCATCATCCGGCACCGGTTGAAGAAAAAGGACCCGAGCGCGGCGGTGAGCCAGCCGGTGGAGCCGATCGTCTACTATATCGACCGGGGCGCGCCTCCGCTGATCCGCAAAGCGCTTATCGAGGGAGGGTCATGGTGGTCCCAGGCGTTCGAGGCGGCCGGTTACAGGAATGCCTTTATCGTAAAGGAACTTCCCGAGGGAGCGGACCCCATGGATATCCGCTATAATATCGTGAACTGGCTGGATCGCAGCGGCTCGCCGCAGCGCGCTTTTTCCTACGGCGCGGGTTATATCGATCCGCGGACGGGTGAGATCATCAAAGGTGTGGTCACATTGGGGTCGGACCGGCACCGCGAAGACTATTTGATCGCGGAGGGGCTGCTGCAGCCTTATGGGCCCGGGGACAGTAACGGCGGACGGGATGGACGGGGCAGCCAGGGCGGCGGCGGGCGCGACGGGATGACGAGTGGCGGACGTGAAGGCCAGGGTGGCGGCGGACGCGACGGGAAGCCCGTGGACCCGCGGATGGAGGAGATGGCACTTGCGCGGATCAGGCAGCTGTCGGCTCACGAGATAGGTCATACGCTGGGCCTGGAGCACAATTTCGAGGCGAGTGTCAGGGACCGCGCGTCGGTAATGGACTATCCGTTCCCGCGGATGATCGTCCGGCCGGACGGGTCGCTGGACCTTAGCCAGGCGTATGCGACGGGCATCGGGGGTTGGGACAAGCGCGCGATCATCTGGGGCTACTCGGATTTCGCTCCGGGCGTCGACGAAGATGCCGCGCTGGACGACATTATGCGCGAGACGCTGAAGGAGGGCTACAAATACATCCCGGACGTAGGCGGCATGGCGCATCCGTTGTCCAATCAATGGGATGACGGTGTCAACCCGATCGATCAGCTCAATAAATTGATGACGATCCGGCGGCATGTCCTCGACAATTTTTCAGAACGGGCCATTCCGCAGGGGGCGCCCATGGCGACGCTGGAGGAGGTATTGACGCCCATCTACCTGCTGCACCGGTACCAGGTCGAAGCCGCGGCGAAGTCGCTGGGGGGTCTGTATTTCACGCATGCGGTGAAAAATGACGGAGAGGAGCCGACGAAGATGGTCGACCCGGCGGAACAGTGGCGGGCCTTCGATGCGCTGGTCAATACGATCACGCCGGCGGCGCTGGCCCTGCCGGATGCGCTCATCAGCAAGATCCCGCCGCGGCCAACGGGCTACCCGGCGACCGTGGATATATTCCGGGGTCGTACGGGACCCACCTTCGATCCCATTGCTGTTGCGGAAGCCGCGGCGGACAACACGTTATCCTACCTGCTTGACGGGGAGCGGGCGGCCAGGTTGATAGAATACCAGGCGAGAGACCCTCGCCAGCCCGGCTTGCTTGCCGTACAGGACAGCCTGGTCTCGAGGACCTGGAAGGCGCCGCTGGCGGAAGGATATAACGGGGAGCTGCAACTGCTGGTGGACGACATCGCGATGAAACGACTGCTTTCGCTCGCGGCGGACACCCGATATGCGGATAACGTGCGCGCGGAGACGTTAGTGACGCTGGACGCGCTGCGGACCTGGATGCAGCAACAACTGCCCGTGGCGAAGGGTAAATGGCGGGGCGCGCTGCTGCTGGGTCTGGAGGAGATCGGAGCCTTTACGCAGGCGCCCGATAAGTTCGTCATCCACCCCGCGCTGGAAATGCCGCCGGGAGCGCCGATCGGCGAAGGGGATTGGGATTGGTGAGCGGCAGAACGGCGTCACGCCCTCGCCACCCGGAAGTCATCTTTCGTCGTGAAATAATTCAGACACAGGAACCAGGTCAGGATACAAAAGAGGCTTGCCTTCTGCAGGGTCGCCAGGCTCTGAAGGAAGGTGCCGGTATAATAAACATAAGCGGAGAGATAGGTGACCACCATCGTCAGCAGTCCCAGCACTTTCAGATAAGCCCGTTTCGATTTAAAAACAAATATCAGTATATAGAGTACCGCGGTCATCAGAAAGACCAGCGTACAGGTGATCGCGATATCGTGCAGGGGCGTGACCGCCAGAAACGCGGAAATCGCGCCGAGGACCCCGCAATAACACACGATCCTGGACGCGCCGATGGCGCTGATCCGCGTCGCGAACCTGACAAAGAAAATGGCGTTCGTGAAGCACATCACGAACCAGCCGCAGATGGCCCAGCTCCGGGCGTTGTTGACGGCGCCGTTCACGGCTGTTCCGCCGAAAAGGTTGCACATGTAATTATATTTCCAACTGAAACCGACGGAAGCGGGATTGAAGGCGGAGCCGCCGGGATAGACGGTGGTGGCGATTGCGATGAGGACCAGGCCGACCACAATCCCGATAAGGAAGATGTGTTTCCTGAGCATCGTTAGGAGTTTAGGCTAATATAAGAAATCCGGCGGACTTTCCCGGCCGCGGGAGTTGCGCGGCGGGGGCGGCGGCGGCGGCGGCGGCTGACCGGTGCTGACGGCCGGCTCATGGCGTTGGGGAAGCGTGCCGCTTGAAATATAAATAGAGAGGCACCCCGCTGAATATGAGGAGCAGTCCGATGAAGGAGTCGCGGGGTTGCGTCAGGATCGTATTGATCATCAGGGTCGCGCAAAAGAGGATGATCACCCACGGGATGACCGGGTAGCCAATGACCCTCGCGGTTATCCTGCCTTTTTTTTTCATCCGCACGACGCCAAACGCCGCCAGTCCGAAGTAGCCGTATGAGGCAAATACGATGAGGTTGGTGATCTGGTCGAAGGTTCCGGTGCAGATGAGGACGGCGCTCCAGCCGGCGGAAAGGATCAGGGAAACGTTGGGCGTCCGGGTGACGGGATGGACCTTTCCCGCCGCCCGGAAAAAGACGTTCTCGCGTGCCATGCGGAAATAGACACGCGGATAGGAAATGATACAGCCGTTCAGCGCGCTGAACGTACAGGCCATGATCAGCACCGAGATCGTCACGGTCCCGGCCTTCCCCATCAGGGCGCCGGCCACCTCCGCCGCGGCGATCTTGTCCTGTCCCAGCCCGGCGAGCCGGTCCAGCGACAGCACGCGCATATAGCCGTAATTCAGGAGGACGTAGAGCGTCATGGCAATGCCTACGCCGCCAAAAATGGCGTAGGCCACGTTGCGCTTGGGGTTCCTGATCTCGCCCGTGATGAACGTGATGTTGGCCCAGCCGTCGTACGCCCAAAGGGCGCTGAGCATGGCGCCGATAAAGCCGCTCAGCAGTCCGGCGTCATGCAGCGGGATCGACGGGGAGGGAGGCAAAGGGGCCGAGGGGGATGGCAGCGGGATGCCCGGAGAGGGAGGCAAAGCGATCGGCGCGGGTTGAGGCAGGGGGACGGGGCTGCCGGAATAGATCAGCGCGGCGATGATGAGCAGCAGGATGCCGCAAATCTTGGCGGTGGTCACGATGTTGTTCAGAACGCCGCCTTTTTTTATCCCCCGGCAGTTGAACCCCGTCAGCGCGGCAATCGTCAGCACGGCAAGGATTTTGATGCCCCAACCCGCCAGCGGAAGCGGGGTCAGGGTGTTGACCGACTGGGCGAAGACGAAGGCCAGCGCGGCCAGCGCCCCGCAGCCAAAGATCATGAAGGTAGACCAGCCGAACAGGTAGGAAATAAAGTCGCCGTAGATCAACCGGAGATATTCATACACGCCGCCGCTTTCGGTTGTCATCGTCGCCGGTCCGGCATAAGTGAAGGCGCCGAACATGGTGATGATCCCGGCGGCGATCCAGGCAGCGATCAGCAGTGACTCGCTCGGGAGGGCCTGCGCCATCGGCACGATCTTCTTGAAGACCCCGGAACCGATCATGATCCCCGCCACCAACAGGACGGCGGTGGGCAGACCGAGCACGCGTCTGAGCTGGTCGTGGGAGGCGTTGCCGGACGGGGTCATACCTGCGGACATATGGCGTTATTTGGCGGTTATTAGCCCAAAACTTCTTCCATCTTCTGACTCCGGGATCCCTTGACGAGCAGGTAGGCATCGCGCAAACCGGCTTCCCGCAGCCAGGCTGCAGCCTCCTTACTGTTCTCAAACCCTATATACGGGTGGCCGATCTTCTGAAAATCCCCGCCAACCAGGACGACGTCCCGCCAGCCGCCATATTTCGCGATGAGCTCGACGATGGCGGCGTGTTCCGCGAGGCTCTCCGGGCCCAACTCGGCCATGGCGCCGAGGACAAGGACTTTGCGGTCGAGCGATTGCGCGGTCGGGAGCGGATGGCCGGGGCCTGCGACGGGAAGCTTTGCAAAGTTGTCGATCGCGGCGCGCATGCTCGAGGGGTTGGCGTTGTAGGCGTCGAGAATGATATGGAGGCCATCCTTTTCGATGAGCTGCGAGCGGCTGTTGCCGGGCGTGTACGCTTCGATGGATTGGCGGATCAGGTCGTCCGGGACGTTGAAGAACCTGCCCACGGCAACGGCTACGAGTACGTTCGGAAGGTTGTAGTCGCCGACGAGCCGGGTGCGGATGGGGCCGGTCGAGGCGCCGCGGGTGATGGCGACATGGAGGAAGGAGCCGGAGTTGGCCAGGGCACTGCCGGTTATATCCGCGTCATGCGTGCCATAGGTGAAGATATGGGGTATGCCCTTGCTCATCCCCGGCAGGTCGGGGCTGTCGGTGAGCACAAAGGCCGTCCCGTCGTTGGCCCGGAGAAAATCATACAGCTCGCCCTTGCCTTTTTTTACTCCCCCGGGACCGCCGAACCCCTCGAGATGCGCCTTCCCGATATTGGTGATGATGCCGTGGGTCGGGAGCGTATAGCGGCAATAGCCTTCGATCTCTTTCTGGTGATTGGCGCCCATTTCGATGACGGCCAGCTCTGCGTCGGGGGCGACGGACAAGATCGTTAGGGGTATCCCGATATGGTTGTTGAGGTTGCCGCGGGTGGTATAAGTACGGTATTTAGCCGACAGGACGGCGTGGACCAGTTCCTTGGTCGTCGTCTTGCCATTGCTGCCTGTAATTGCGAGGAAGGGGATCCGGAACTGCCTGCGGTGATGCAGGGCCAGCTGCTGGAGCGTGGTCAGCACGTCCTCCACGACGATGAGACGGTCCGAGGTATAGGGCGGAAGGGTATCGGGGTCTGCCGGTTGCTCGTCGAGGATGACGTAGGCGGCGCCCAGTTCGAGCGCCCTGGCGGCAAAGGCATTGCCATTGAAATTGGGTCCCTTCAGGGCGAAAAAGAGGTCTCCCTTTTTGAGTTGCCGGGTATCCGTTTGGATCGAGGGATGCGCAAGATAGATCCCATATAGTTTTTCGATGGTCATGGTGGCCAAAGATATGCAACATTTCGGGGCCCGGGCCCGTCCTTCCCCATGTACCAAAACCATTTCCCATGTTCCGCAATTACTGGAAGATCGCGTTCCGCCAACTGGGGAAACAAAAGCTGTATGCCCTTATCAAGATAGGCGGTTTTGCGCTGGGGATCGCCACCTGTCTGCTCATCACGCTGTACATCCGGCACGAGCTGAGCTATGACCGGGACTATCCAAACGGCGACCGCCTCTACCGGGTCATCAATGATTATGTGCGTGACGACGGCAGCGTCGGGCGTGGTGTCTGGGAGGAACCAGGGTTTGCCAGGGCGATGAAGGCCGAATTTCCTGAGGTGCAGGAGACCGGCCGGCTCATGCCCGCGCCGCTCTTCTATGGCGCTGGCAGCAACGAAGTCCGGCCGGAGGGAAAGACCGAAGAGATCTACGAGGAGGGGTTTACGTATTGCGATCAGTCCGTGCTGGATATGTTCCGGACGCCGATGGTTTACGGTGACCGGGCGCATGCACTGGAACGCCCGTGGTCGATCGTGATCTCGAAGAGAAAGGCGGATAAATATTTTCCGGGCGGGAACCCGGTCGGCAAGTTGCTCTATCTGAATGGCGACAATAAAACCCCGCTGACCATCGGCGGCGTGATGGCCGATCCGGCGCCCACATCGCATTTGCAGTTCGACTTCCTGATCTCGCTCGCGGGGCATGAGCTCTGGCCGGGGGAGCAGAATACCTGGATGGCGGAAAACTATCACACCTACGCGCTGCTCAAGCCCGGGACCGATCCCGTGAAACTGCAGCACAAGCTGGTCGAGCTGTTGAAGAAATATCAACTGCCGCAGATGCGGGAACGGGGATTGACAGATCCGGAAACGGCGCTCAAACGCATTACCTACGAGTTGCAGCCGGTGCGCGATATCCATTTGTATTCGGCCGGTATCGACGATGTCCTCGTCCACGGGGATATCCACATGGTCTGGTTGTTTGGCGCCGTGGGAGTATTTATCCTGTTGCTGGCGGTGGTGAATTTTGTCAACCTGTCGACGGCCCGGAGCGCGGGCCGGGCAAAGGAAGTGGGGTTGCGCAAGGTAGTGGGGTCGTCGCGGGTCGGATTGATGCAGCAGTTCCTCACCGAGTCGCTCCTGCTGAGCGGCATCTCCTTCCTGGCGGCGCTCGGGCTGGCCTGGGGCTTCATGGGGATGTTCCGGCGCATGACCGATACCGTGATCGAGATCCCCTGGCTGTCGGCGTGGTGGCTGCCGTCGATCGTTGTCGCGGCGGTGGGTGTCGGGTTGCTGGCGGGCTGGTATCCGGCCGTCTATCTGTCGCGGTTCCGGCCGGTGGAAGTGCTGAAGTCCATGGTGAGTGTCGGTTCGCGGCGGTCGGCTTTGCGGAGCACGCTCGTGGTGTTCCAATTCACGACCTCGGTGATCCTCATTATCGCGACGATCGTCGTGTATAAACAACTTCGGCTGATCCTCGACCAGGACCTGGGGTACAACAAAGACCAGGTGATGCTGATCCAGGGGGCAGGGACCGTAGACAAGGGAAACTACCCGCATCTGCGTTTCCAGGCCTTCAAACGCGACCTGCTCGCGCTGTCCGCCGTCCGCAGCGTCTCGATCAGCGATTTCCTGCCGGTGAATGGCGGCAAACGCAACGGGAATTCTTTCTGGAAGGCGGGTCGTTCCAAACAGGACCCGCGCATCAGCGGACAGGATTGGTGGGACGACCCGGACTATTTCAAGACCATGGGTATCCCGTTCGTCAAAGGGCGGGACTTCTCGTACGATATTGCGGGCGATTCTGCCGCGGTCGTCATCAATGAGAACATGGCCGGAAAGCTCGGCTGGCCGGATCCGCTGGGAAAGGAGATCGACTATGGGGGAGCTTTCAAAATGCATATCGTTGGCGTCGTGAAGGATTTCAATTTCTGGTCGGTCAAGGACAAGGTTTCGCCGGTGGTGATCCATCGCGGTGACTGGGCCTCGATCGTGGCTGTGAAAGTGAAAGCGGGAGATATGAAGGGGGTGATCGGCGAAATAGGGGATGTCTGGAAAAAATATGCGCCGGACCAACCTTTCCGGTATACGTTCATGGATGAGACCTATGCGAAACAGTATGCGGATGTGGAGCGCACGCGGAACATGTTCACAAGCCTTTCCGTGCTCGCCGTCGTGATCGCCTGTCTGGGTCTGTTCGCGTTGTCGGCCTTTATGGCGGAACGGCGGCGCAAGGAAGTGGGGATTCGCAAAGTGCTCGGCGCGACGGTTGCGCAGGTAACGGGCTTGCTCACCAGAGAGTTCCTTCTGCTGGTCGCCATCTCGATCGTCATCGCGACGCCGGTGGCCTATTGGGGAATGAAGTGGTGGCTGCGGGATTATGTCTACCGGATCACGCTCGGCTGGACCATCTTTGCGCTCGCCGGGTTGCTGGTGATCGGGATTGCTGCGGCTACGATCGGGATGCAGGCGTTCAGGGCGGCCAGGGCGAATCCTGCGGGAAGCTTGCGAGCGGAGTGAGCAAGCTTAGCGAGCAAAGCGAGCAAACAGTAAATGGAGAGGGGCGGCGAAGCCGTCCAACGCGTGGGACCGGGGCCGCGAAAGGAAGCGGGATCAAGGCGAGCTCACCTCCTCCGCCAATCCCTCACGTTCAGCCAGATACTGATCGCCAAACTTGCAAAGAATACGACCGCGGTCCCGGTGTCCACGAGACGTGCAGGCAAGTGAAGACCTAAAATATTCTGCAGCAGCAACTGGACATACGAGTTGGGATCATTCGTATAACCGAGATGCCGCCTCACCTGCCAGTGCCAATCCGTGCACACGCAGTAGCCCCAGCCAAACCAGATTCCCAGCACGAACCAGGAGCAGGCTGTGAGTAACAGCGTCGCCAGGTTCCATTTGCGAAGCCGGGGGACAGCCCACCCGAATATGTTGAACAACATGAGCAGGCTGTGGAAGGCAAAGAAGAATAAGTTGAGGAATTTGTAGAGGGCCATTGTCGTCAAAGATGGCGAATTTCGGGCAGCCGGTGGATCGGAAACAGACATACCTTTGGGAGGGGTAACAAGGCAGAATGATGGATTTCGCTGCAATCGATTACATAACGAAATTTTATCGTATTTTCGGGTGGATTACCGGAGCATCAACTAACGATTGTGCGACATTCCATCCTGATATTTTTCTTTTTCCAGATCTTTCTGCCGGCAATGGGTCAGCAGGAACTCAATTTCACCAATTTCAGCAGTAATAACGGACTTTCATCCAATAACGTGAATGCGATCCTGAAAGACAGGTCAGGCTACATGTGGTTCGCCACGGAGGACGGTCTGAACAGGTTTGACGGTACCAACTTCACCTTGTACAACCACAATGTCCTGGACACGAATAGTATCGGGACCAACCAGATACAGACCATCTACGAGGATGCTAAAGGAAACCTTTGGGTGGGCACGAACCGGACGCTTTCGCTGTACGATCGCAAGCGGGACTGCTTCCACAATTATAATATTGCAAACGGAACCGCTATCCGCTCGATCTGCCCGGGCGACTCCGGATCACTGTGGATCGGAAGCTATGCCGGATTAATCCGTTTCGACCCGGCAACTCTGGCGGCAAAATATTACACAACGGATTCCATAAAGCCGGGAAGTCTGTTGTCGAACACCGTTATTTGCGTATTCAGGGACAGCCACCACCGATTGTGGGTGGGGACCAATGCCGGGCTCTACCTTTATCAACCCCGCAGGGACGACTTCAGGCGGTTTGTCAACTCGCCGTCCGACCCCTGGTCTATCAGCGACAACGTGGTCCGAACCATTGCCGAGGACAGGGAAGGCGGACTTTGGTTCGGAACGATCAACGGAGGGATGAATAAGCTACAGGCGGACGGGAGTCGGTTTTATCGTTTTGTGGCCGACAAGTCGGACGTGCATTCGCTCAGCAGCAACCGGATCTATACGATCGCACCGGATACCGGGACCGCCTTGTGGGTGGGTACTGAAGGGGGCCTTAATATATTTGATACACGGACGGGAAAAGTTCAGCGGGTTCCCACCGACATCCGTAACAAATACAGTCTTAAAGGCCGTGCGGTTCGGGCCATATATGTCGACAAGCTTGGGATCTATTGGGTTGGGGCTTACCAGGGCGGCGTCAGCAAGTTCGACAGGAACCTGAGTTTCTTCAACCTGGTCCAGTACAATCCGTTTGACCCCTTGGGGCTCAGTTCGCCAAAGGTGACTTCTTTTGCAGAAGCCGGCGACGGGGACATCTATGTGGGCACTGACGGCGGGGGCCTGAACCTTTTTCACCGCGCCACGGGCCTTTTCCAGCATGTCCCCCTGGGCGGCAACGACAAGGGTTGCGGACTGTCCATTCTGGCCCTGGAAAAGAGGAACGATCAACTGTGGATCGGAACCTTCCAGCAGGGCGTGTACGTGTTGAACACAAAGGATGGGCATATCCGGCATTTCAGGAAGGGCACCGGCCCCCATGATTTGCCTAACGATGAGATATTTTGTATCCGGGCCGACAGAAGCGGCAACGTGTGGCTGGGTACTAACGGGAAGGGCATCCTGATGTACGATCAGAAAACGGATGCGTTCCGCCATTTTGGACCGGTTACCCTCGATGGCAAAACAAGCAAATTGCTGTCAGACGGATTCATCCGGGCAATTGAAGAAGATGATGCCGGGAATATGGTCGTCGGAACGGTCGGGTCGGGGATCGTCGTCTTCGACCCTGTCCGATTGACGGGCCGGATATTCAACCGGACCAATACCGGCCTGCCGCTGGATGAAGCGATCGCACTACATATCGATTCATCAGGGGTGATCTGGGCGGGGACGCCGAGCGCCGGCTTGTGTCGCCTCGACTGCCGCCGCAGAAAGTTTGCGAACTACTCCCAGGAGCAGGGGCTGGCCAATGCCGTTATCTACAAGATCCTGGAGGACAGGGCTGGCGACCTGTGGGTCAGTACCAACAAAGGGATCAGCTGTTTTGAGCCGGGAAACGGTACTTTTAAGAATTATACAACCGAGAACGGTCTGCAGGTGAGTTCCTTTAACCTCGGAGCGGGACTAAAGACAAAGAGCGGGGAATTCTATTTCGGCGGAACGGAAGGGTTCAATTATTTCAGGCCGGATGCGCTCCCCGACAACAGGAATGTGCCGATCGTCGTATTTACGGGCCTGAAGGTGGCAGGACACAGCGTCATTCCCGGGAAGGACGCGGCCATCCGGGAAAATATCGGTGTCGCCAGGGAGATACGTGTAGATTACAAACAGAATTTTTCGGTGGAGTTTGCGGCGCTGGACTATACGACGCCCGCCGAGAACCGTTACCTGTACCGGCTGGACGGCCTCGATAAATCCTGGAACGAGCTGGGGGCATCTCGTACGGCGGCGCTTACCAATCTTTACCCCGGACGCTACACGCTGGAGGTGCGGGCCAGGAATAGCAACAATGCATGGATCACGGCGCCGGCGAGGATTTTAATAACAGTCCGGCCTCCGTTTTGGTTAACCGGTTACGCTTATGCGGCCTATATCCTGCTGGCCGGGATGCTGCTCTGGGGAATCCGCCAACGGGGGATCCGGAAACTGAAAAACAAATTTGCTTTGGAGCAGGAGCGGTTGCAAATGAAGCAGGTGGTCGAGCGGGAACGAATGGAGGCGGAGCGGCTGCACGAATTCGACCAGCTGAAAATAAAATTCCTCACCAACCTTAGCCACGAGTTGAGGACGCCGATCTCCCTCATCATGGCGCCGATCGACAAGCTACAGGAAAGAGAGCCGGATCAGGACAAGCAGGTACAACTCGGCATGTTGAAGCGTAATGCCAGGAGACTGCTGAACCTGGTGAACCAATTGCTGGATTTCCGCAAACTGGAAGATCACGAGACAAAACTGAACTGCACACAGGGCGACCTTGTGTCTTTCCTGACGGAAGCCGCGGAATCATTCAGGGACATTGCTGAACGAAAACAAATCCGGTTCGTGTGCGAATCCGAGATCGGCCGGTACTATACGGTCTTTGACCGGGATAAGATCGAACGGATCCTGTTTAACCTCCTGGGTAATGCCTTCAAGTTCACCGGCAAGGACGGCACGGTCAGCCTCCGCATCGGCGGGAAACCGTCGGGGAATGACGTGTGGTTTGCCGTTTCCGACACCGGAATAGGCATGTTGCCGGCCGATAAGGAACGCGTCTTTGACCGGTTTTTCCAGGGCAGCTCGCCCGCGGGTGTAATGAATCAGGGCAGCGGGATCGGACTGTCGATCACCAAAGAATTCGTACGGTTGCACGGCGGGACCATCACGGCGGAAAGCAAGCCAGGCGCCGGCAGTGTTTTCACCGTCTGCCTGCCGTTGGAGCGCATCGGTTGTAAAGGGATGGAATCCCGGAGTGCGGATATGCCCGCGGCAAAGGCAGCCCTCGCCGTCCGCGCGCAAGTCGCAGCGGTTTCGCCAATGGAAATGCTGACAGTGCTGTTGGTGGAGGACAATGATGAATTCCGGTATTACCTCAAGGAAAGCCTGCAATCGCTGTATAAGATCGTTGAAGCGACCGATGGCGCAGAGGGATGGCAAAAGGCGCTCTCGAGCCACCCGGATGTCATCGTCAGCGATATCAGTATGCCCAACATGGATGGGATCGAACTGAGCCGCAAGTTGAAATCGGACAAGCGGGTGAGCCATATACCCATCATCCTGCTGACCGCGCTCACGGAAGGTGCTTACCAGTTGAAGGGCCTGGAGACCGGCGCGAGCGACTATCTGACCAAGCCTTTCCATTTCGAAATCCTGAACATCAAGATCCGAAACCTGGTCTTGCTGAACCAGCGGCTGAAGGAGACGTATAGCAGGCGTTTGAATATCGAAACCCCGCCGGCGCAGGTCGAGTCGGATGACGAGAAACTGGTCCTCAACGTCACTCAGTTCATCGAGGCGAATCTCGACAATGCACAATTGTCGGTGGAAGAACTGTGCAAGCATGTCTATATGAGCCACGCCTCACTGTACAGAAAGATCGTCGACCTGACCGGCGAGACTCCGGTGGAATTCATCCGGTCCGTCAAGCTGAACAAGGCAGCCGACCTGCTGGAAAGGAGCAATATGAAAATTGCTGAAATCGGTTATGCGGCCGGTTTCACTACTCCAAATTATTTTACGCGGGCGTTTAAAGCAAAATTCAACCTTTCTCCCTCTGAGTATGCATCGCTCAAGCGGCGGCGCATCGGATAAGTTCCGGAAACCCTGCATATTGGCCCAACTTCCGGCCGGCAGTCCCACCGTTCCTCATAGATTGAAAGATATGTGACAGGGATTTGCCGAAAAATAGCAGGCCAAAAGGCCATCCAAGCAGAATTTTAGTGACCGAAATGCGACCCGTGAAATCGGTTTATCACGACATGCTGCTAATAAATGCTTGACAATCAAAAGGAATGGACCATTCGCGACCTCGCAGCCATGCTTAACCTATCGGTGGCCACGGTCAGCCGCGCGCTGAACGATGACGACAACGTCAGACCTCAAACCAAAAAACGGGTCTCCGAGTTGGTCGAACGGGTTGGGTACCGGGTAAACGACCATGCAAAAAAATTGCGGAATGGTCAAAGCGGCATTATTGGTTGCATCGTTCCCCGCCTGGATTGTCAATGGATGTCGGCCGTCGTTTCGGGCATCGAGAGCGCAACCCGCCGCCAGGAATACAGCCTGATCGTCATGCAGTCGAACGGAATCTACGAAACGGAAGTCGAGTGCGCCGACATGCTGTTCACGAAGCGGGTAGAGGGCGTGGTCGTTTCCCTTTCCGGCGAAAAGACAGATCTTGGGCACCTCCGCCGCTTTATCAGGAAAGATATTCCGGTCGTCCTGCTCGACCCCGCCTGCAGCGATCAGGGCTTTGTGAATATCGTCATAGATGACGCCAGGGCGGGCTATGACCTGACCCGGCACTTGCTGTCGCTGGGCCGGCGGCGAATCCTGCATCTTTCCGGGCAAAGCAAGGGAAGAACGGTCACCGGCGGCTGCGATGGCTACCGGCAGGCGTATGCGGAAGCCGGCCTGCCGGTCAGGGAACAATATATAATGGCGTGCGGGCTTAGCCGTCAGGACGGGATAACCGCCGCTGAGATGGTATTGCGCTGGCCGGAAAAGCCGGATGCGATCATTGCGCCCAGCGATCATTGCGCTATCGGCTGTATGACAGCCCTGAAAATGCGCGGCGTCCGGATCCCGGAGGAAATCGCCGTTGCCGGGTCCGGAAACGATCCCGTTTCGATGTTGTCAGAACCGAACCTGACGACCATGGGTTATCCCGGTCAGCGAATGGGAGAGACCGCCATCAATCATCTCATGCACCGGCTGCAGGGAACTGCCGCCGGAAACGCCATCAGCACGATCATATTGCGGAGGGAACTGATTCTTCGAAGATCAACTAGTTGATTATTAGCACGGTCATTCCGAGCGGTATAGCTCGCTTGACGAATTTGTGCTATCATTTGGCAAATTGCTGCAATGGTTCGTAATCGGTTGCAAATAGATTTGCGAAGACAAATCAAAAACTACCGCTTATGAGGATTGCAACCATCGTGAAAAATGTCGTCCGACGGACGAAGGCAGGCCTGATCATGATGCCGCTTTCGTTGTTGTGCACTGCCCTTTTGGCACAAAATACTGTGACTGTCAAAGGGCACATTGTCGACGAAAAGAATGTTCCGGTCGCGGGCGCCTCCGTGATCGTAAGGAACGCAAGGCATGGCGTGACGGCTGATGCCAATGGCAATTTTTCGATATCGGTTCCCCCGCAATCGACTTTAGTGATCTCCCATGTGGGGTTTGCGCCAAAACAGCTGAAGGCGTGGACCGGTGAGATCGACATCATCCTGCAACCGAGTAACGACGATATGGACCAGGTGGTTGTCATCGGCTACGGGACCCAACAGCGGAAGGATGTGACGGGCTCGGTAGCAACGGTCAGCGGCGCAAAGATAAATGAGGTGCCCGCGGTGGATATCTCCCGGGCCCTCCAGGGGCGCATCGCCGGCGTTCAAATGTCACAAACCTCCTCGAAGCCGGGCGCCGGGATGCAAATCCGTATCCGGGGTACGCGGTCGCTCAACGCCACCAACGACCCCCTGATCGTCCTCGACGGTATCCCCTATATCGGCAACCTCAGCGATATCAGTCCTGCCGAGATCAAAAGCGTCGATATCTTAAAAGATGCTTCCTCTACAGCCATCTATGGTTCGCGCGGCGCCAATGGCGTCATCCTCATCACCACCAATAAAGGGACTGCCGGTCAAAAACCCCGGCTGACCTACAACGGTTACGCCGGTCTCGAAAAGATCTGGGGAGAATATCCGATGATGAACGGACCCGAATTCGTTGCGCTGCGGAAGGCGAACAATGCTACGCCCGGCGCGTCGATCCACCTCAATACGCTCGACGAGAATGACAGCGTCAATACCGACTGGCAAAAGCTCCTGTTTCAAAACGGCTATGTGACGAACCAGGACCTTGGCGTCTCGGGCGGCACCGAAAGGGGCAATTACAGCATTGGCTTCAACTACTTTAAAGACCAGGGTGTGATCCCGCTGCAGTACTACGAGCGCTACAGTCTGCGCACTGCGCTTGAACAGCGGCTGGGCAGCCTGTTCCGGATCGGACTGACCACGAACAGCTTTTATACGAATGCGCATGATATGAACCTGTCGCCGTATTCGACGCTGAACCTCAGCCCGATCATCAGTCCCCGTAACCCGGACGGCACGTGGAAGTCCATCGTCACCCTCAATACGTCGGGCCCGCAGTGGGCATATACGGCGCATGCGTTGAAAGGGCTCGGCGATTCCTACATCGACCTCGACCGCGGCTTCACCACCAATAACTCTGTATTCGGCGAGATCAATATCCCGGGCGTAAAGGGTTTGAAATATCGCGCGAACCTGGGTCTTTACTTCCACCAGGACGACTATGGTTCCTATACCGGTGAGGGTGTCTTTAGCGGAACTCCGACTTCTCCGTCCGGCGCTAACATTTCCAATACGAAACAGATCGACTATACGCTCGAGAACCTTCTGACCTATGACCGCACTTTTGCGAGCAAACACAAGATCAGTTTCGTGGGCCTGTATTCGGTCGAGCAGAATACGAGATGGGGATCGGGCGAATCGGCGACTCATTTGCCGTCCGACGCCTTCCAGTTCTACAACCTGTCGTATGTACTGGCGGACCAGGGCGGTGCTTCCGTCGTTGGTAACGGGACCTACGCACAATACGGGCTGTTGTCGTATATGGGCCGCCTGATCTACACGTACAATGACCGGTATATCCTGAGCGCCGCCTGGCGCGACGACGCCTCCTCCGTGCTCGCACCCGGTCACCAATGGCACTCCTATCCTGCCCTTTCCGTGGGTTGGAACATAAAGAACGAGGACTTCATGACCAACGTGTCGTTCGTGGATCAACTCAAACTGCGGGTGGGGTATGGTGAAACCTCTAACCAGGCCATCAATCCTTACCAGACATTGGGAGCACTGACGACCAGCCCGGATAATTTTGGCCCATCGGGATACGCTATGGGTTACTATGTTACGCAACTCCCGAATCCGGCGCTCGGTTGGGAATTTTCCAAGACCTGGAACTACGGTGTCGACTTTACTTTGTTTGGCAACCGACTCAGCGGTACGGCTGAATACTACACCGTCAACACCAGCAACGTATTGCTGAGCGTCGGGCTCCCGACTACCTCGGGTGTCAGCAGCTATACAGCCAATATCGGCGCCACGGAAAACAAGGGCGTGGAATTGTCCCTGAACGGCACCATCGTGGACAATCACGATGGTTGGAGCTGGGATGTCGGCGTCAATGTCTACAGCAACAGGAATAAACTCGTGCGGCTTTACTCGGGGGATCCGTATGACAAATACAACCAATGGTTCCCCGGCCATCCCATCAATGTCATGTACGACTATAAGCGTATAGGGCTGATGAGCTATGCGGACAGCGCAAGCGGCTATTTGCAGGCTGCATACCCCGGCGGCAACGTGGGGATGATCAAGGTTGCCTACAATAAGAACGACACGGCGCTGCACTTTGTGAACGGTGTACCCAGCCGGAAAAATCAGGCGGGGACCGCGCTTACCAATGACGACCGTCAGATTTACAATATGGAGCCCAATTTCGAAGGCGGATTCAACACGCGTGTGGGCTACAAATCGTTCGACCTGATGATCACCGGCGTCTTCACCAGCGGAGGTACGTTGGTCAGCACGCTCTACGGCTCCGCCGGCTATCTCGACAACCTGAATACAAGGTCGGGGAATAATGTAAACATCCCCTACTGGACCCCTACGAATAACCACGCCAACGACTTTAATACATTCGGTCCGAGGCCCGGAGGTGTAGGTGGCGACAACCCCGCTTACGGCAGTACCCTGGGCTATTTCAGCGCCTCGTACCTGAAGATCCGGACGATGACGCTGGGCTACAACTTCGATCAGAAATGGCTGAAGCGCACCGGTATCGGCGCCATGCGCATTTACTGCACGTTGGAGAATCCGTTCGTATTCTTCTCGCCGTATGAAAAATTCTCGCATATGGATCCAGAGACCAACTCTTACGGGGATCAGAACGCTGCCGTGCCATTGCCCGGCGCGTTGCACCGCATCCTTACCATCGGCACAAATACGCCTTCCACGCGCAATTATATCCTTGGCTTAAACGTAACATTCTAAAAAAAATCAAATGAAGCGAATACTGATCAATATATGTATGGGCGCCGGGTCGCTGGGCTTGCTGGTTATGAGCGGATGCACCAAGGTCCTGAAAGAGACGCCCCGCGCTACATTCACACCCCAATACTTTCAGACCCAGAACGGTGTCGTCGGCGGGCTCACGGCTTTGTACGCCCACCTGCGGAACATTTACGGGAATGCTTATTACTGGAATATGTGCCAATGCGGGACGGACGAGACCACCTGGGGGCAGAGCGGGGGGAGCGGCAGCAATTTTCAGGCGCAGGATTACTCCGTGCCGGGGGTGCATCCCATCCCGACATTGAGCGACGCCGGGCAGCTTTGGGGGAATACGTTTCCCTACATCAATACGGCCAGCGGCGTTATTCAATACGGACTGGCGGCTGGCGTTTCGCCCGCGCTTCTCGCGGAGGCTCATTTTTTCCGGGCGCACGACTATTTTTTGCTGGTGCAGACGTTTGGCGGCGTTCCGCTGGACCTGGGGTCGGGCAGACTGAAGTTCAATACCTCTACTGCCCGCGGTTCCGTGCGGGACTCGGTATCCATCGTATATACCAAATGTATCTTCCCCGACCTCGATACGGCGGTTGCCGATCTGCCGTCGACCCAGCGCGTGATCGGGGCAGTCACGAAACAAACCGCTCAATTGTTCCTCGCCAAGGCGTACCTGACGTACGGCTGGTGGCTGCAGAATCCGAATAATATTCCCTCCTACCCGGTTGAGACGGGGAGTCCAAGGACGGACCCGGACGGGCATGATCCCACCTGGTATTTCCAGCAGGCATACAATATCGCGGTCAATGCGATCGAGAATCCGGGACCCTTTGGCTTGCAGCCGACCTTCTATGATGTGAATGTGGCCACAAACGATTACAACAACGAGTGTATGTTGTACTCCGACCATACCCAGCTGAACACGCAGTACAACGTGAGCAGCCTGACGTATGGCAGCGGCGGTACGCCGGACAATTGGTCGGGCTGGTTCCAGACCTGGTCTTACCCCACCATAACCAGCTCCAGTTCCTCAAGTTCCTGGAAAGGCGTCAATTCCGTCCAACGGGAGTCTGTACAATGGGGCGGCCGGCCGTGGGTGCGTAACGCGCCGCCCATCGAGGTGTTCACGAACACTTTTGCAGACAAGACGGACGATTCGCGCTACGATGGGACCTTTACGACCGTTTACCGGTGTAATATGAAGGAGGCCGGTTTGAATTATGCCCAATTGTACAATGCCAACGACATGCCGATCAGCGAGGACAGTGCCGTGCTGACCTTCCTCAGCAATGACACCACGGGCGTCGACTATTCGAATTCCGTTTACAAAAGCAACATTGGCGCCGGCGTGCTGCCGGGCCGTGCCGATTATGTCATCGAACCCAGCGCCATCAACCGCATCGTCTATCCGGGTATTTGGAAACTGGGCCCCTACCGCACCGATAACAACGGTGGCCTCGGCAATCCCAACGCAGGCAGCACCCGGCCCTATACCGGCGCCAAATTCTCCGAGCTGTTCTTCATAGCAGCCGAAGCAGCCGTGAAAGGAGCGACGACCACGGCCGTGACGGGCGCCTATGCCAACGACGGGACGGCCGCAGGGCTGATCAACGTGATCCGCGCCCGCGCCGGCAAATGGAAATTCAGCAACGCAGAGAACCAGCCCTATGTCGCCGACTTCAGCGCCCAAATGGTCGCGGCAACGCCGGCTACGATCACCGTGGGCTATGTCCTCGCCGAACGCTCCCGCGAATACTATGGCGAAGGCTACCGGTTCTATGATCTCGTTCGTACACAACGATTTGGCATGGATAACCAGGAAGGCTATAATTACGGCACCTATACCATCGGCGGCATAGCCTATGGTAATCATACGCCGATAGTCAACACGCGTACCATTACGCCGCAGCTTTACCTGCAGCCGATTCCACAGGGACAGATCGACGCGATGGATATTTCACCGGCGGCAAAAGCCGCCTACCAAAACCCCGGTTACTAGCGCGCCTCCGGCGCGCCTGCCCAAAGCCTTACTAAGTTTTTTTTTATACCGCAAATCAAGCAGTCACAACGGGGGATGACTATTCATCCCCCAATTTTTGAGTAAATTGGTCAAATGAAATCGGTTGCAACCCTCCTCCTCATCCTCTTCAGCCTGCCGGCCGCGGCCCAATACCGGAATGTTTTTTCCGAAGCAGGCTATACCAATGCCGCCATCGAGGCCAAAGTAAACAATGCCTACCATGACCTCTTCGAGGGCCCCCACAAGATCTATTTCGAAGTGGGCGACTCCATGGCCTATGTCTCCGATCTTAAAAACCACGACGCCCGCACGGAAGGACTGTCATACGGAATGATGATCGCCGTGCAGCTAAATAAAAAAGACGTCTTCGACCGCATCTGGCGCTGGTCTAAAAAATATCTCCAACACCAGGACGGCGACCGCGCCGGCTATTTCGCGTGGAGCATCAACCCCGCGACGATGAAAAAGAATTCCGAAGGCACTGCCTCCGACGGCGAGCTCTATTTCATCACGGACCTCCTCTTCGCCGCCAACCGCTGGGGCAGCCACACCGGCATCGACTATCACGCGGAAGCCCGCCGCATCCTGGACGCCATGTGGAAAAAGGATGGCGCCGGCGGCATCTACAACCTGATCAACACCCAACACAAGATCATCACCTTCACCCCCGAAGGCAACAACTACACTTGGACCGACCCGTCCTATCAACTACCCGCATTCCTCGAAACATGGGCCATGTTCGCCCATGACGGCCACGAACAATTTTACAGCGACTGCGCGGACTCTGCCCGTGCCTTCCTGCATCGCGCCTGTGACCCTACCACCGGCCTCACCACCGATTATACCGAATTTACCGGCGCTCCCCATACCACTCCCTGGATGCCCGCAGCCTTTAGATACGATTCCTGGC
>DATNBP010000093.1:0-13898 GCA_035572015.1 Puia sp.
TCGGCATCCCGGCCGAGAAACACGCCGTCATCTTCGACCGGTTCACGCAGGCCGACTCCTCCACTTCCCGGAGCTATGGCGGCACCGGCCTGGGACTGGCCATCACCAGGAAGATCCTCGAATTGCAGGGCGTCGAGCTCAAATTGCAGAGCGAGCCGGGAAAAGGCTCGGTCTTTTATTTTACCCAGACATTTCCCTGCGGGAACGAGATCCTGGCCGACGGCCCGGAAACAAAGGTCGCCGAGGCGCCTGAACAACTCCTGCGCGGCATCCGCATTTTACTGGTGGAAGACAACCCGCTCAATGTCCTCGTCGCCCAGACCATGCTGGAGAACAACGGGGCCCTCGTCGATGTGGCCGTCAACGGCGCCGAAGCGCTCGAGAAGCTGGACGCGCGGTCCCATCAACTGGTGCTGATGGACCTGCACATGCCCGTCATGGACGGCTATGAGGCGACCGTCCTGCTGCGGAGACGCGGCGAGACCCTCCCCATCATCGCGCTCACCGCCAGTACGCCAAAGGAAGTGGAAAGCGATGCCTTCGCGGCAGGGCTCAACGATGTGGTCGTAAAGCCCTTTAGCCCTGACGAGTTGTACCGCGTCATTTTGCAGCACGTGAAGCCGAGCCCGCAATAAGCGGCCGCCGCTTTATCCTTCCGGTTGCCGGCACGTCGCGGCGTTGTCAAATCAATGCAACATCCGGTTCCGGCGCATCCGCGCCTCTTCCAGGTCCAGCTGGAACTCTTCATTGCGCACGAGCTCTTCGGGGAATTCATTCTGTTGCCGGACCCGCGCCAGTTCGGTCCGCTGCAACCCGATCAGCTCCAGCTGGAGCTGCCTGAAACGTGGCAGAAAGGCCGGGATCACGGCATTTTCATCTTCCTTCTCCAGGATCTTTCCTGTCAGGTCCACCATCTTCTCGTACCGCTCCTTCAGCCGGACAAAGGCTTCGATGGAGGACGCGTCGTCGCCATAGGCGGTATTGATATGCGCCAGCGCCACGCTGGCCAGGCGCAGCCGCAGGCTGAGTTGTTTTTCCCGCTCCCCGTCGTCGGCTTCGATCCCGAGCCACCGGATGATCAGGGGCAGCGTCAGACCCTGGATGACGAGCGTGACGAGGATGACAATAAAGGTGATGCACAGGATCAGGTTCCGGTGCGGGAATTCCTCTCCGCCGGGCAGGGCGATCGGGATCGCCAGCGCCGATGCCAGCGAGACGACACCACGCATCCCGCTCCACCCGATCAGGAAGGTCTGCCTGCCGGGCGGCCGCCGCTCGCGTCGCCGGATCCGCCCGCTGATCAACCTCGGCAGGTAGGCGCCGGGGTAGACCCAGAGCAACCGGACGGCGATGGCCACGGCACTGATGCAGAGCCCATATAGGATCGCCGCTTGCAGCGAGTATTCGCCGAGGCCCCGGATGATACCCGGCAGTTGGAGCCCGATCAGGATAAAGACGATCCCATTGAGCAAAAAGACCAGCACGTTCCAGACACTCAGCGTCGTCAGCCGGCTCCCGTAGTCGAAGATATCCTGCGACCGGAAGCTGAGGAACAATCCCCCGCTGACCACCGCAAGCACACCCGATGAATGAAAATGTTCCGCTGTTATATACATCAGGTAAGGGGTGATCAGCGTGATGCCCGTGTCGATGGTGGCGGTAGTGGGCAGCCACCGGTGGATCGCATACACGACATGCGCGATCGCCAGACCGATCAGGATACCTACGAAGACGACGGCCAGGAAATTCATCCCCGCCTGTACGAACACGAACCTCCCCGTAAAGAGCGCCGCGAGCGCAAATCGGTAAACGATCAGGCTCGAGGCGTCGTTGACCAGGCTTTCCCCTTCCAGGACGGTCGTCACCCTTTTCGGCACTTTTAATTTTTCGAGCACGCTCGAAGCGGCGACGGCATCCGGCGGCGACACGATCCCGCCCAGCAGGAAACCCAGTTCAAGCGGAAAATCCGGGATCAGCCAATGGGCAAAATACGCCACCGCAACGGCCGTCAGCAGGACGAGCCCGAAAGCCAGCATCCCGATCGGCCGGCGCATGCGCCAGAATGCATGCCAGGAGGTATTCCAGGCCGCGGAATAGAGGAGCGGCGGCAGGAAGATGATAAAGACGACGTCCGGTTCGAGGCGGATGAGCGGGATACCGGGGATGACGCTGATGCCGAGACCCGCAACGACCAGCAGGATCGGATAGGAAATGCGCAGCTTGTCGCTCAGCATGGCCAGCATGGAGACGACGAACAGGAGCGCGATCACAACCAGGAGCCCGTCCTTTAGCATTCTCGTAAGATAAGCTATTCGGCAATTATTTTCCGGAGCCGGCGCCCTCCGTGTCTTTCCGGGGAATATCTTCCACACCGGCCGTCGCGGGTGACTGGCACAATTTTTCTCCGTGGATGGAAAAGGCTACTGTATGAAAAATCCTGGAATGATATTCCTGATGTTCCTGCTGGCCTGCAACAGCTCATCCAACGTCAGCCCGGACACGCCAAAGGATTCGGTGCCGCCCGTTCCGAACCGTCCCAGCACAAAGGATACGACGACCCTCGCGGGTACCTGGTATCTCGAACCGGTTCCGCCCACCGATACCACCACGGCAGAATTGCCCCGGATCCGGTTTGTACCGGAGGTCGGCCGGTTCAATGGCTTTACCGGTTGCAATGCCATGAGGGGGACGTTCTATTTCAGCCGGAAGGACAGCAGCATCTCGTTCGGCGACAAAATTGTCGTCGGCCGGAAACTCTGCAGAGGATACAACGAATCGGCATTGCTGTCCGCGCTCAAAAGGACGGGCCGCTTTCAGCTGCACAACGACGTGCTGTTGCTCACGACCGACAGCCGCACCCAGCTGACCAGGTGGCGAAGGGCGAGAAGCGTACCGCGGGGGAAACCAGGATAACATAACACAAGCTTCATATTCCGGTAATATCAGAAAACGAACTTTCAGCTAAACCATGCATTATGTCGACAACATCTTTAGTGGACCTCACCCGTGAACTGCTCAACTGCGGAATTTTCAGCCACCTCCCCGATGAAGAGATTGCCCGCCTGCATTGGATGATACTCCGCGGGCAACGGGACAAGGACCTGCCGCTGCAGCCATTGCTGAGCTATTGGTACCGCGGGGAATACTATTCGTCCAATGCTTCGCCCCGCCTGCTGCAGACCTGCAACGAATTCCTGCAGCGAATGGGCCAGCCGCTCATCGACGTTTACGGCGAAGAGTTCTATGAAGCCTGAGGCCCTGTGTAATAACTCCCCGGGTCTTCCAGCACCTTCCTCCACTGACGCCGGTGGCTGTCCTGCCACCGCTTGTCGGGATGGATGTTCCAGTCCACCCGCGTGAGCTGCTCCCGCACAAAGTCGCGCTTTTCCGGATGTACGAAGAGTGGATGGCCGAAGTACCACTCCGGGTCCGCCGTCAACGCCTTCCAGAATGCCTCCCAGCTGACATACCAGGTGTCGTGCACCTCCACTTCGCCGTTGTCGGCATCCGCAACGCTGTAGTTATACAAAAAAGAAGACCCGCCATTTTCCTCCGGCACCCGGTACAGGCTCCCGCCGGTCCGCTCAGAACTGATGTCAAAATAGAGTTCCTTTGGCATGAAAAAAATACTAATTTCGGCAAAGCGGATCGAATCCGCGTCAAAAAAAACATAATATGTCGCTCATTCCCAACAATAAAAAGAAAAAGGACGGCAAGGCGCTCGCCGGGCCCAAAAGCAATATCCCCGGTTTCCCCGCCGGAAAAGGAAAGGCCAACAGCAAAGCCGTCAATAAGAACACAAGACAGACCGGCGGATCGCAACGCGGCTCCTGAAATTGATATGGATTTGACTACCTTCGCGACATGCATGATTATCTAAGCGAATTGAATGATCGGCAGCGGGAAGCGGTATTGCATAAGGATGGTCCGATCATGATCGTCGCAGGCGCCGGCAGCGGGAAAACCAAGGTCCTGACCACGCGGATCGCCCACCTGCTGGCCCAGGGTGTGAGCGCATTCAACATCCTCGCCCTCACCTTCACGAACAAGGCGGCGAAGGAGATGAAGGACCGCGTGGAGAAGATCCTCGGCAATAACGACGCCCGCAACCTCTATATCGGCACCTTCCACAGCGTATTCGCGCGAATTCTGCGTGGCGAGGCTCATCACCTCGGCTATGAGCGGAATTTCACTATTTACGATACCGATGACGCCAAAAGCGTCGTCAAGACCGTCATCAACGAGTTGAACCTCGACGACAAGCACTACAAACCCAATACGGTATACAACCGTATCTCCGCCGCCAAGAACGCCCTGGTCGGGCCTGCCGAATATGCGAACGACTACGCCATCCAGCAGGAAGATATGCGGAGCAACCGGCCGGCCATCGCGCAGATCTACGATGCCTACGCAAAGCGCTGTTTCAAGAACGGCGCCATGGATTTTGACGATCTCCTGATCAGGATGTATGAACTGCTGAAGAATTTTCCGGAAAGCCTGCATAAGTTCCAGCACAAGTTCAAGTACATCCTGATCGATGAATACCAGGATACCAATCCCGCCCAATACGAGATCATCAAGCTGCTCGGCGCGGCCCATGAGAATGTCTGCGTGGTGGGAGACGATGCACAGAGCATCTACAGCTTTCGCGGGGCCACGATCGAGAATATCCTTCAGTTCCAGAAGGACTATGACGACGTGAAAGTGGTGAAGCTCGAACAAAACTACCGGAGCACCCAAAGTATACTCAACGTCGCCAACGAGGTCATCCGGAATAACAAAGGCCAGATACCAAAGAACCTCTGGACGGACAATGCCGCGGGGGAAAAGATCCGGCTGGTCCGGCTCATGACCGACAACGAGGAGGGTAAATATGTGGCGGACACCATCCAGGAACAGCGGCTCCGGAACCACTACAATAACAAGGACTTCGCGATCCTGTACCGGACGAACGCCCAAAGCCGCGCCTTCGAAGAAAGCCTTCGCCGGATGGCCATTCCGTACACCATGTACGGCGGCATCAGCTTCTACCAGCGGAAGGAGATCAAGGATTTCCTCTCCTACCTCCGGGTCATCGTTAACCCGCGCGACGAGGAAGCATTGAAACGGATCATCAATTATCCCGCCCGCGGCATCGGCAAAACTTCGATCGACAGGGCCGTACTTGCCGCCAATGAGCGCGGGATCTACCTCTGGGAAGTCCTGGAGCGCGCGTCGGAATTCGGGTTCAGGGCCGGTACGGGGGAAGCGGTGGACAATTTCGTCCTGATGATCCGCAGCTTCGCCAGCATGCTGGCGACAAAGAACGCGTACGATGTCGCCCAGCACGTCGGCAAACAGACCAATCTGGTCAGGGAACTTTTTAACGACAAATCTACCGAAGGGGTGGCGCGCTACGAGAACATCCAGGAATTGCTCAACTCCATCAAGGAATTTACCGAAATGCCCGACGAGGATGGGGTCCTGGAGGCCGGGGCCAAGAGCCTCGGCAATTATCTCCAGCAAATCACGCTGCTGACCGACGCCGATGAAAAGGACCCCAATGCCGACACAGTCAAGATGATGAGTATCCACGCGGCGAAAGGACTCGAATTTACCTGCGTGTTTGCCGCCGGTCTCGAAGAAATGCTCTTTCCGAACGCCATGGCGATCAATACCCGCGAGGAACTGGAAGAAGAGCGCCGGCTGTTCTATGTCGTGATCACCAGGGCGAAACAAAAACTCTGGGTCACGTACGCCAACACCCGCTACCGCTTCGGCAACCTTGTCCAGAACGAGCCCAGCCGGTTTATCGACGAGATACCGTCCGAGTTCCTGGACCGCAGCTTCGCCGGCGGCGGCGTCCGCAACCAGGGCCAGGGTTTCAGCGGCCCGTCGGGTTCTGCATTCGAAAGACTGCATGGCGGCCGTTTCAATCCGGCGGAGCAGGCGGAAAGAAGATATGGTCCGCCGCCCGGGAAAACAGATGCGAAGCCATCGTATATCCCGCCCAAACCGCTCCCAAAAACCGTCGAGCACCATCCGAGCCCGGATTTCGTTGCCAGCGACACCTCTTCGCTGCAGGTTGGACAAAAGGTGGAGCACCAGAAGTTTGGATTCGGTGAGGTTGTCTCCGTGGAGGGGAACGCACACAATCCCATCGCCACCGTCAAATTCCAGCACAATGGCGAGAAGAAGATTATGTTAAACTACGCCAGGTTGAGGATCGTTGACTAAGTGGAAACCCTTGTCCCGCGCTCTCTTCCGGGGAATATTTCTCATGCTGGGAACAAAATAATTCGTGTCACCGCCGGCCGCGAAAAAAGGCCTTGCGGCGACGTGGGACGGAGCCGCGGAGTTATAGACTTTAACAAAAAATTTCTATCTTTTACGCATGACCGAAATGTACAAAGTACAGCCAGGCGGATTGTATTTTGTAACCCTCACCGTAGTTGGCGGGATCGACGTCTTCACCCGCTGCGAGTATTGCGACCTCTTGATCGATAACCTGAACTATTGTATCGATAACAAACGGTTAAGGGTATACGAATATGCCATCCTCCCGAGTCAACTGTATGTGGTTGCCGATGTGGAAGCCGGGAAAGGCAATCTGCCGAAAGTTTTGAGGGACCTGAAAAGCGTCTCGGCCAAACAACTGCTTCGCGCCATTTCCGAACATCCCGACGAGACCCGAAAAGAATGGCTCATGCGGCAATTCCAATTCTTTGCCAACCGGTACCAGCACGATTCGGAACACCACTTCTGGCAGTTCGGCAACCAGCCGGTCGACATCGGGAAGTTGGTGACCAAGGGCAAGCCGGCGCCTTCACCCATCGAAAAGCTCATGCAGGCCGGCTTTGTCGACGATCCCGTCCACTATGTATATTGCAGCGCCTGGCCAGGCCAGCGGGTCAGACTCGCGCCCGATCCCTCCCTGATGAACAAAAAATAAATTGATCCGGCCTGCTCAAAAAGGGCCGGATTTTTGTAACTTTAAACCAATCCCCTCCTATCCTTGTTTCGATGACAGGTCCTGAAACCGGCCAGGAAATCCGTTTGTTTAACAAAAATAGGTGCGTATGCTGTCCAGAGAGAAGCCGATCACTCCGCTTGATGCGTGTTATTTCTTGACGCTCAATACGGTAGACAAGATCGATCTATTTGTTCGACCGGCCTACAAACAAGTCATTACGGACGGCCTCAACCACTTCATCCACACCTGCGGACTTAACCTGTATGCCTGGTGCCTGATGAGCAGCCATCTTCACCTTATTCTCCGCACAAGGGATGCGGCGGCGCCTGCATATTTCGAACGGGATTTCAAGAAATATACTACTCCGGCCCTGCTCAAGACGATCGAAACCGAAATGGACCTTCGCCGGTACTGGATGATGAAGCGGTTTGAAGAATACAGCAAATCCCTGCGCCACCTTGAAAAATATCATGTCTGGCAAAATTGCAGCAGCCCCTTCCGCATCGACCAGGAGCCCCGCCTGCTGATGGACCGGATCGTGCATGTCCACGAGAACCCCGTCAGGGAAGGGATCGTCGATCAGCCCGAGGCCTATCTTTTTAGCTCGGCGCGCGATTATAGCGGGATCCACGGCCTGGTTGACGTCAAGGTCGTCCAGCCGCAGGGGCTATTTGTCGTGAAAAGGTTGTCCGCCAATTGAGATCGCCGGACCGTCCAGGATCACCGGCCGTTTTAGAAAAGTATACTCCTCCAGGATCAGCCGCCGGTAATCATCCTCGCTGAGCATCTTCTCCTTCAGGCCCATTTCCTTGTATTTGACCGCCCGCCGGCTGAACAGCGCTTCATAGGAACCGGTCCGGGATTTCAGTTCGTCCAGCTGCGCGGGCGTGATCTTTTCCGTCTTGATATCCTGCAGCTGAAACCTCTTTTTCGCGGCTCCCATTTCTTTCAGGATCCGCTGGCAGGTGCTGCACGTAGAAAGATGATAGATCTTTTTCATATCCGTTCCGCTTTTTGGCGCTGCGAATGTAATATTTTCGCTCCACCCACGACGTAGTCTATACATCTTCAAAAACTCGTATTTGCCGGACTCCGCCACACAGGAAGCCTTCGTCAGGCTGGTGAACGATCACCGCGGTATGCTGTACAAAGTGTGCCGGCTGTATTGCTTTTCCGCCGCGGACCGCCAGGACCTTTTCCAGGAGATCGTTGTCCAGCTGTGGCGGTCCTACCCGTCCTTCCGGGGCGACTCGCGGGTCGGAACCTGGCTCTATCGTATCGCGCTCAACACGGCGATCACGGGCCTCCGCCGGCGCCGGCGGCTGATCACCAGCGTGGACCCGGAGCGCCTGCCTACCGAACTGCAGGATATCCAATACGCCGCGGAAAAGGAAGAGCAGCTTCAATTGCTGTATACGGCGATCGGACGGCTCACCGAAATCGAAAAGGCGCTGACCATGCTCTATCTCGAAGACAAAACATACCAGGAAATGGAGGATATCCTCGGCATTTCCCAGAACAACCTCCGGGTAAAAATGAACCGGATAAAAGACAAATTGCGTAAGATCACCCAAGCAGAAACCCATGGAATTGGAAAGTCTTAAATACATCTGGCATTCCCTCGACGTTCCGCCGGCGAAGGAAGAAGACAACAGGGCCTTGCTGGCCCTTGTCGAAAGAGGAGCACGGGGGCCGGTGGATCGCATGCGCCGCAACCTGATCGGCGAAGCGGTAACCATTTTGGTCGCTTATATTCCGGTAGCTGTGCTGTTCCTGCTGGAGTTTGATGGCCGGCTGGCTGCCATCTCCTGGCTCTTTATCGGCGTGGCCGCGTTCTTCCTGGCCTATTACTACCGGAAATACCGGCTGTTGTCGAAAATGCAGTGCCCCGCCTGCGAGGTGAGGTCGAACCTGGTCCGTCAGGTCGCAATATTAAAAAGATACACCCGCTTCTACGTCATTGCCGGGACGGCCATGATCCCCATCACGTGGCTCTTCGCCTACGGGATCGTTCGCTGGCGTCTTGCCGCCGACGTCGCGGAGCTGTACCGCCGGGCGCACCCCGTACCGTGGTGGGCGTCGCCGGTATTTTGGCTGATCATGCTGATACCGCTGACGGTCGGCATCTATTTTGCCAATGCGTGGTACGTCGATCGGCTCTACGGCCGCCACATTAAAAAATTACACGATTTACTTCTCGAAATGGAAGCGGAGTGATTAATTTACCGGGAAATCGACATCCATGAAGGCAAGACTCCTGGTCCTCACCGCAGTTCTTTTGACGGTCGCCGCCGCTTGTCCCGCTCAACACAAACCCGGCGCCGCACAAAATGCCGGCGCTTCGCTCAAAACCGCAGCTCCGAACCACGCCGGCGCTTCGCACAAACCCGCCGCCGCAGCCCAAAACGACGAAGCCGCGATCCGCCGGATCATGGCCGATCAGACCGATGCCTGGAATAAGGGCAACCTCGTATCGTTTATGAAAGGCTACTGGAACGACGATTCCCTGGTGTTCATCGGCAGATCTGGCCCCAGCTACGGCTACCGGCAGGCCCTCGCCAACTACAAAAAGAATTACAGCGGTCCGGACCAAATGGGGAAACTATATTTCGATCTGCTCAAAATAAAAAGACTTTCCGCAGACTACTACTTCGTGATCGGGAAATGGTTCCTGAAAAGAAAGGCGGGCGACATCGGGGGCGTATACACCCTCCTTTTCCGCCGGATCGATGGGCATTGGCGGATCATCGTCGATCATACCAGCTGACCGGTCGTCCCGACACCCTGCGCCATAACCGGCCACCCTGCTCCATCAGTTGATCAGCAATTTCCTGAATTCGGTCGAATCGCCGTTGAAGACGTCGAAATCCACCCGGGTCAGGATCCCGTTCACCCTGCCGGCTTCGCTGTGTTGCCAGAACGACCAGTCGCGGGAAATATTCGGCCGGTTTTTCTGCAGATAGTGGGCGACCCAAAGCGGGTAGCCGTCGAAATCGGCTTTCAGGTATTGTTTGTAGAAATCGACATTGGTGTAGATCATCGGAATGACATGGTAGTAGTCCTGCACGGTCTGCAGCCATTCCTTTGCCCGCTGTTTCAGCCGGTCGGCGGGTACGCCGTAGGTCTGTTCGATGTCGAGTACGGGCGGCAGATCGCCCGGAAGGAGCTCTACCGAATTGATGAAATTCTCCGCCTGCGCCTTACCGCTCTTGGTAGCCAGAAAAAAATGATAAGCGCCCCTGGACAGGCCCGCATCCCGCGACTTCTTCCAGTTGCGCCGGAAAAAAGCGTCCTCGTTCCCCAGGCCCTCGGTCGCCTTGATGAACGCGAAACTCATTTGGATATCGCCCACCCTCATGCCCCTCACCATGCCCCAGTCGATATAGTCCTGGTATTTGGATACGTCAATGCCGTGAATGTTGTAATTGACGGGGACCTCGATGCCAAAGGCGGCATAATTGATGAAATGGGCCCGCCTTTCCAGCAACCAGATATAGCCGAGCCAACCCACTCCGACGGCGATCGCCCCGCCCACCAGCACCAAAAGGACCTTCCCGGCGCTGTTTTTCCTTGTTTTATATGCCATACTGATGTAAGCCCGATGTCCCAAGCTCCTCTCCAACGGTGTACAAACATAATTTAGTATTTTTATATTTTCCAATCCGATGACCGGAATTAACCGTTGGGATACGATCAATTTATTGTCCAAGCTTACCCTCCGCCGCATATGGAACGGGCTGAAGGTATTGAGCAGCTATTACCTGAGTAAATGGACAAAACGGGCGGTCCAGTGGGGCTACCCGGTCTCGCTTTCCTTTGAACCCACCACCGCCTGTAACCTGCGATGTCCGGAATGTCCCAGCGGTTTGCGCGCTTTCACGCGGCCGACGGGCATGCTGCAGGACAGTTTTTTCCGGCAGACGATCGACCAGCTTTCGCGGGAACTCGTCTACCTGGTCTTCTACTTCCAGGGAGAGCCGTATCTCAATCCCGCTTTCCTGGACATGGTCGCCTACGCTTCGTCGAAAGGCATTTACACGGCCACTTCCACCAACGCGCACTACCTGACCGACGCGAATGCCCGGCGAACGGTGGAAAGCGGCCTCGACCGGCTGATCATTTCCATCGACGGGACCACTCAGGATGTCTATGAACAATATCGCGTCGGCGGCCGGCTCGACAAGGTCCTGGAAGGCGCGCGGAATATCGTCCGGTGGAAAAGGGAGCTGAAAAGTCGTACCCCGTTCATCTTTTTTCAATTCCTTGTCGTAAAGCCGAACCAGCATCAGTTGGAAGATATCCGCCGGCTCGCCGCGGAAACCGGTGTCGACGAAGTCCGGTTCAAGACCGCCCAGGTCTATGACTATCGCAACGACCCCAACAACCTGATCCCTTCGGTCCCGAAATACAGCCGTTACCGCCGGAACGCGGGCGGGGAATGGAGAGTGAAGCACCGCCTCGACAATCACTGCTGGCGACTCTGGCATGCCACCGTCATCACCTGGGACGGACTCGTGGTTCCCTGCTGTTTCGACAAGGACGCGCAGCACCCGCTCGGCGATCTGAAAGGCAAACCTTTCAAGGAGGTCTGGCGCGACGACCGGTATGTACATTTCCGCCGCCGGGTACTCGAAAGCCGGAAGAATGTCGATATTTGCGCCAACTGCAGCGAAGGCGCCCGGGTCTGGCAGGACTGAATGCCCCTCCCGCGGCTCTTAGGCAACATGCCGCCTGTCGTCGTCACCGCTCAACCCGCAACTATGCCGCTTTCTTCGTCTATGGCTTCCCGTTTGAATCACCAGCATCATTCCATTCGCGAGATCGTGGGCGACTTGCCGGAGAATGCGCTGCGGATGCGCGCCCAGCCCGGGAAATGGAGCGCCCTGGAAAACATCGCGCACCTCACGGCCTATCAGCCGGTCTTTATCGACCGGTTGGAACGCATCGACGCGGAGCAGGGGCCAGTCTTCGGGCGGTATGTCGCAGAAAACGACCCGCAGTTCCAGGGGTACCTTGAACGGTCGCTGGCCTCCCTCTTGAAACAACTGGATACGGACCGGTCCCGGATCCAAACGCTGCTGGAGACGGGAGGCGAACCTTTCCTGGCAAAGACCGCCAAGCATGCCCGCTACGGGCTTCTCTCGGTAAAAGACTGGACGGAGTTCTTTTTATTGCACGAATCGCATCACCTGTATACGATCTTCCTCCTGGTGCGCGACCTCCGCGCCAACCTGCAATAGATAAATTCTGTAATTTTAATCATGGCACTTCGACACGAGATCAACCAGCGAAAATTCCGTAATGAATATCAGAAAGCAAGAATCAATATCCTCTACACCAGTAACTGGCTCGCCGAAAAGATCGGTATCGTCTTTGACGCCTGGAATATCACCGCGCGCCAGTTCAATATCCTCCGCATCCTTCGCGGCGAGGGCAAACCGCTCTCGACCCTCCAGATCCGGCAGCGAATGCTGGATAAAATGAGCGATACCAGCCGGATCGTCGACCGCCTGGTCCGCAAGGGGCTCGTCAAAAAGAGCCCCAACACCGAAGACCGCCGGTTGGTGGATATCGTGATCACCGCAAAAGGCAGGCAATTGCTGGAAAAGATGGACCCCCTGGAAAGCGAATTTGACAAAATGATGGTCCATCTGTCCGAACAGGAGGCTGCCATGCTCAACCGCCTGCTGGATAAATTGCGCAACGTGCTGCCGCTGCTCTTCTTTCCGCTGCTCTTTCTCCTGCCGGCGCACTCGGCCGCCCAGACGACTGACTCGCTCTCAAAACCCGCGACCGCCCTAACGGCCGACTCCCTGTCGCATCCCGGACCCCGGCCGACGACCGCCCGGACGACCGCTCCGGCGACCGCCTCCCCGACTACCGCCTCCCCGGCGACCGCCACTCGGGCGACCGCCACTCGGGCGACGACCATTCCGATTACCGATTCCTTTTCGAATCCCGGTCCCCGGCCTAAATACGAATTTCGGGCCGCCTGGGTGGCTTCGGTGGAGAACATCGACTGGCCTTCGCAGAAAGGCCTTTCCGTCGACAGCCAAAAGGTGGAATTCACGCGGCTGCTCGACATGCACCAGCGCAACGGGCTCAACGCGGTGGTGGTCCAGATCAGGCCCGCCGCGGACGCATTTTTCCCCTCTCCCTACGAACCCTGGAGCGAATGGCTGACGGGCGTTCAGGGTCAACCGCCGTCTCCATATTACGATCCGCTGGCCTTCATGATCGAAGAGACGCACAAGCGCGGGATGGAATTCCATGCCTGGTGCAACCCTTACCGCGCGGTACACACCATTGGCAAATCCTCCGTCGCCTCCGATCACGTATCCCGCCAGCATCCGGACTGGTTCGTCCGCTTCGAAAAGACCCTCTATTTCGACCCGGGAAATAAGGAGGTGCAGCGATACCTCGTAACGGTCGTCCGCGACATCGTCCGGCGCTATGACATCGACGCCCTGCATTTCGATGATTATTTTTATCCCTATGATATCGTCGAGGGCGGCGGCCGTAAGGACTTTCCGGACGACGCCAGCTATGCAAAATATGGGAACGGACTGTCCAAAGGCGACTGGCGCCGCGCCAACGTCGACTCGGTCATCGAAGAAATCGGAAAGGCCGTCAAGGAGGAGCGTCCGCACTGCAAATTTGGTGTCAGCCCCTTCGCGATCTGGCGCAATATCGACAAGGACCCGGAAGGCAGCAACACCCACGCCGGCGTGACGGACTACGACAATCTCTACGCGGATATCCTCCTGTGGCTGCGGAAGGGCTGGATCGATTATGTGGTCCCGCAGATCTATTTCGAATTCAGCCATCCCCGCGCGCCCTACGCGCTGCTGGTCGACTGGTGGGCACGTCATACCTATGGCCGCCAGTGTTATATCGGGCTTGCTCCGTTCCTGGCGGGCTCCCGGCCCGCCTGGCGCGATTCCGC
>DATNBP010000094.1:0-11983 GCA_035572015.1 Puia sp.
GGAAAAGAGCGAGCTGGGGCATTGGGCCAGCTCCATCCAACAGACATCCACAGCCGCCGCCGCCGAACCCGCTTCCGCCTTTACCGAACCGGCGGTGAAAGCGCGGTCCTGCCCGCTGGAGAATGCCCCCCTGCAACAGGTACTCCATACCTATATCGTGGCGCCGTCGGCCCGCAGCTTCCTCCTGGTCCATCAGCAGGCGGCGCACGAACGGGTCCTGTATGAGCGGCTCATCGCGGCCGTAGCGGGTAAGCCGATCCCAAGCCAGCAAAGCCTGTTCCCCGCCACCCTGACGCTTTCCGGGCCGGATGCCATTCTGCTTCGGGAACTGCTTCCCGACCTCGAACCGCTTGGTTACCGTGTGGAACCTTTCGGAAAGGATATTTTTATCGTCCAGGGCGCCCCGGCCGACACCGGCCAGGGGGGGGAACGCGCCGCGATCGAAGAATTGTTGGAGCAATACAAACACTTTACCAGCGAGATCCGGTTTTCCCGTCGGGAGAAACTGATCCGGATCCTGGCGCGCCAGCAAGCCGTGAAGACGGGCGTTCCGCTGGATGAAAAGGAAATGCGGGCGCTCGTCGACGCATTGTTCGCCTGCCGCCAGCACAACATCACGCCCGGCGGAGATCCCACCTTCATCGAGTTCCGCGACAATTACCTGGAAAAACTATTTGGCCGGTAGCGATTTCGCCTGTTTTTGACCTCATTTTCCGCTGCGAGAAAATTACAACTTCTGAATTTTGCTTTTTAGAATGGTGTTGCCGTATTGAATTTGGATGTAGTACACTCCCGTCGGCAGGTTGCCCAGGGGAACGGTAACCTGGTTCGTACCCGGATATCCGGTCTGGTCCCGGGACACCGCCAGGCCACCCATGCTGTTGTATACGCGGACGGTGAAGGTGGAAGCGTTGGTCAGGGTCACCGCCAGCGTGACGTGCGTGGTCGCCGGGTTGGGATAGGTGGCGACTGCACCGTCGCTGCCGTTGTTGATGCTGTCGATCTGGACAAAGACCGAGGCGGCAACCGGACAGCCCGAACGCTCGCGGGCAGTCACCTGCACGAGATAATAGCCCGAATCCGCGAAAGTATACTTGAAGGATTTTCCATAGAAAGGACCGATGAGTCCGGAGTTCGGTGACTGGATCGACCACGTGATGGAATCGTACTTGACGCTGTCCGTAACCGAAAAGCGATACTCGTTCGTCCGATGGGGATTCACCTTTTCATTGATCGAAATGGAACAAGTGTCGGGCGGCGGGGGCGGTCCGGAGGGGACCGAATCCTGCGGATTTATCGTTATGCAGGCGTCGCTCTGGCAGCCATCGCTGGTTCGAAGATGCGCGCAGACGGTATATGGGCCGCCGGTCAGCGTCTCCCGCAGCGTGTCCCCGCGACCGGCCAGGGTGTCATTGATCGTCCAGGAAACGGAATCGATCGCGCCCGGCATGGAATACAGGCTGGCAACAAAGGTATAACGGTGCCGGAGCGTATCGCTGGTTTCGCTGACGGAAACGGCGCAATTCGGTCCTGGCGTGACATATTGTGAAGTGCTGTCCTGGCAATGCCGGGCAGAATCGATGACGACATGGGTCACCAGATAAGTGGTGATCACGGCGTAATGGTGGAACACCGTATTGCTGTCGGTCGACGTCGAGGCACCGTCCCCGAAATTCCAATGGTGCAGGACGCCAGGCGTCGAATCGAATGCTATGAACTCGACCTCGTTCAGGGAGGGATACGCCTGGAAAGCGGCGCTGCAATGGACGGAATCCTGGCCCCGGACGGCGGTAGCTCCCGTAAGGCTCGATAGAACAAGGATATAGTAGTATAGTTTTTTCATACGCAGGTATTTCAATGGTCATATACGTCGCGGGCCGGTCCCGCGTTGGGTTGATGCCGGAATTTGTCAATAAATATCCCTGACCCGGTGAATCAGCCTTTCGATCTGCCGCCGGACCGCGCTGCCGCTGCCCATATAATTATTGACCAGCACCGAAAAGATCAGCAGCCTGTTCCGCCTCGTATACACATAGCCGCTCAAGGCGATCACACCGGAGAGACTGCCCGTCTTTGCAAAAATAAAGCTGCTGTCCTGCCGGTAGTACGCCGAAAGGGTGCCGGTTCCGCCGGTCGGCAGCAATCGCTCCATCCGCGCCAGCCCGAATTCCCGTTGCATCTTGTCCAGGAGCCACACAAAATCGGCCGGGGTGAACAGGTCGTAGCGGCTGAGCCCGGATCCATCCACCCACTGCGGCCGCTGAGGCAGCGAATCGAGCGGGCCATGCAGCAGGGAATTGATGGTATGGGCGTCGTTCATGGCGCCCAGCGTCTCGTTGCCGACCATGAGCAAGGTCTGCTCGGCAAAGAAGTTATCGCTGTTGTACATCATCGGGCGGAACAGCGAATCCACCGGCCTGGAATGCACGACCTGCCAGCCCGCCGGCAGCCTGGAACCAAAATGCCGGACTCCGGCGACGGCGCCTGCCGTGTCCTTCAGCAGCAAAGCCGCGGCGTCCAGGCCGTCGGTAATAAACGGTACATCCTGGGACTTGTGCTCTTCCCGGCCTTCCGTCACCTCGAACACATTCCGGTCGCGATCGCGATGGACGAAGAAGTTCTTTTTGGCCGTATCCGGATTGAATTTCACGGGCCAGTCTACTTCAGGAATGGAATAGATCGAAGGCGAGCCGCCAAACGGATCGTTAGCGCTGCCCTTCGGTCGTTCCTGCACCCAGCGGATCAGATCCGCGTAGATCGGGAACGCGCTGCGTTCGGGACAGTAGTCGTCGTTGTAGTCATCCCAGGCCCAACCCCGGCCAAGCGCCGCCTCCTGCCAGTTGTCATCCACCAGCCAGATCTTCTTGCCCGTCTTCCGCATGAGGTCCATTACGGGCTGAACGGGGTAGTCGGGGTGGAGGAAACTGGGGTCGCCGGAAGGCAGGACCAGCAGTGCGGTGTCGGTGACGAGGTACCGCATCCCGACCAGCGAGTCTCCCAGGTATTTGAGTCCTGCATACAAGGAAAACAGCTTGGTGTTGCTCGCGGGCACAAAGTACTTGGTCGCCTGATAGGCTTCGAGGAACGACGCTTTGGACGGATCGTACACGGCAATGCCTACCTGCCCGCCGGCCAGCTCGGGCCGGGTCAGCACGCTATCCTGTATATATTTATCCAGTACGGTGGTCGCCCGCCCGCCCGGAGACGCCGCTTGGATATCCCGCCCCCCGGGTGCGGATCGGATATGACTTCCGCCGGAACATGCTTGCCAGAAGATCGCGCCGCAAACCAGGATCGCGGACAAAATTGATTTACTCATCACTGGAAAAATTCTTATCTGCAATATAGGGAATATGCGCGGCGGAGCCCCGGCTAACTTCTTTCCTGTGCCCTCAACCATCGCTCGGGGATCTCGTTGCTGCTTGCCAGGAGATAATCCTGATAGGAGCAGGCGATATATTTGCTGTCGGGCAGCTGCATCCACCAGCGTTGCGTCTTCTTGCTCTGCAGGAACGTGGTTTCGACCTCCGCGAAGGCGGTGCGGTATTCGATAAAGAACTCGCGCTGCGTCAGCGCCGCCTCGCGGCGTCCCTTGCTTTTGCCATCGACGAGGTACCACAACATATGACTGATCTGCCGCGCGGTCAGCCGGGCGGTGTCCCGGGACGGCATATACCCATAGATGCCCACGGTGTTGATGGTGGGGCTCAGCCCCGCAAAGCGCATCAGCGTGCAGGCTTCCTCTCCGTTGAAGCCGTTCGGCGAAAGCGTATTGGCCGGGGCGGACGCGTGCGCGATCGCGGAGATGTCGAAGCTGAACAGGTGCGAATTCCTGATCACCGGCTCCATTTCTTCGATCTTGTCCTTTACGCTTCCGAGCCTGTAACAGTCGAACCTTAACTTGTCCATCGTCTCCAGCATGTGCGGGTGGACATAGTAGCTCTGAAACCCGATATGATTGTAGTGGTGGATGTAATTCGGCTCCCCGGTTAGCATTTCCATCAGGAAATTGTCGGCCCGGTGCAGGGAATTAATGTCCAGGTCGATCAACGCATCTACGCCGGTGGCCTCGATGATATGCCGTTTGTCGGCATACGTATAATATTGGGCCAGTGTCAGGTCATGAGACCCGCCCAGGATGACGACGGTCTTGCCGATCGCGGTCAGTTCGCGCAGAACGGTTTTCAGCGCCGCGTAAGTATCGTTCAAAGTAGCGCCGGACCGGATATTCCCCGCATCGGCCAGTTTCACATCGGAATGCCAGTAGTACAATTGATATAACTGCTCCCGGATCGCGTCCGGTGCGCCGGCATCCCGCCGGTCCCGCCCGATCCCCCGTTCTTCATCGCAACCGACGAGGACGATGTCGGCTTCGTACAGGTCAGGGAGGGTCTCGTCGTGCGCATCGATCAGCTTGCCGATCTGCCCGTCCTTGTAGCCCTGGTCCTGCGACAATTCTGCAAGGTTGATCGGTTCCAGGAAGTCGCTGATATGCAGGTTTGACGACATCGAAAGAGGCGTTTGACGCAAACTTACCACAAAATCGGGGAAACTAAAATCACCTATCTTTGCCGCATGAGTTCCGTGTTGCAACAAATCGGGCACTATAGAGCAGAGATCGATGCCGTCGTGCCCGACGGAGCGGAAGCGCTGGAGGCTTACCGTATCCGTTTCCTCGGTACGAAAGGGATCGTCAGGAACCTTTTCGCGGAGCTGAAAAATGTACCGCCCGACAGTAAAAAAGAGATCGGCCGCGTGCTCAACGAATTGAAGCAAGTGGCGGAAGCGAAATACGAAGATTGGAAACAGCGCCTCACACAATCGGCGGGAACCGGTCCCACGCTCGACCTTAGCCTGCCGGCCGACCCCGTTCCGCTCGGAACCCACCATCCGATCACCGTTGTCCGCGACCAGATCATCCATATCTTCGGCCGGCTCGGGTTTGCCGTCGCCGAAGGACCCGAGATCGAGGACGACTGGCACAATTTCACTGCGCTGAACCTGCCGGAGAACCATCCTGCCCGGGACATGCAGGACACCTTTTATATCCATCAAAACCCCGACTGGCTGCTCCGCACGCATACCAGTAGCGTACAGGCGCGGGCGATGGAACGGCAGCGCCCGCCTATCCGCATCATCTGCCCCGGCCGCGTCTATCGGAATGAAACGATCAGCGCGCGCGCCCATTGTTTCTTTCACCAGACCGAGGGCCTGTATGTGGATGAGAACGTATCTTTTGCAGACCTGAAACAAACCCTTTATTTTTTCGTGCAGGAAATGTTTGGAAAGGATGTCCGCATCCGGTTCCGGCCATCTTATTTTCCTTTTACCGAACCCAGCGCCGAGATGGACATCAACTGCCGGATCTGCGGTGGCGGCGGTTGCAGTGTTTGCAAACATACCGGCTGGGTGGAGATTCTCGGGAGCGGGATGGTCCATCCGAAGATGCTGGACAACTTCGGCATCGACAGCGGCAAATACACCGGGTTTGCCTTTGGCATGGGGATCGAACGGATCTGCCAGCTCAAATACCGCGTCAACGACCTCCGGCTCTATTCCCAGAATGACGTCCGCTTTTTGCGGCAATTCACCGGGGCGGTGTAAATTCAATAAATATATGATCAGAACAATCGGCGTATGCGGTGCGGGGACCATGGGCTGCGGGATCGCGCAGGTGGCCGCGATGGCCGGTTATCCGACCATACTCTGCGATGTGGACGCTGCCATGCTCGGGAAAGCAAGGTCGCTCATTGAAAAGAACCTGTCCGCTCTGCGGGAGAAGGGCCGGCTGACGGCGGCGGCGCTTACCGGAGCGGTCGGCCGGCTGTCGTTCGGCGCAAGCCCGGAAGACTGTCGCGCCGATCTCATCATTGAAGCCGTCGTCGAAAGGCCGGACATCAAAGAGAAGCTCTTTCTGGCACTTGCCCGGATCAATAGCCGGGACACAATCCTTGCTTCCAACACTTCTTCACTTTCCCTCAACGCACTGGCCGAACATATTCCGCAACCTGAAAGATTTGCGGGCATGCACTTTTTTAACCCCGCGCCGCAGATGAAGCTGGTCGAGGTCATCCGGACCCGCTTCAGTTCCGAAGACACAGTCTCCACGATCCTCGATATCGCGCGGCGAATGGGCAAGACGCCGGTGCTGTGCACCGATTCCCCCGGTTTTATCGTCAATCACGTGGCACGGCCTTACTACCTGGAAGCGCTCCGTCTGCTCGAGTTGGGATGGAGCGACATCGAGACGATAGACGCGCTGATGGAGGCAGCGGGCTTCAAAATGGGGCCCTTCCGCCTGATGGACCTCATCGGGAACGATATTAATTATGCTGTCAGCGAATCGGTATACGCCGCCCTCGGCAACCCGCCCCGGCTGGAGCCCTCCCGGATCCAACGGCAAAAGGTAATGGAAGGCGCGCTGGGCAGAAAGACGGGAAAAGGTTATTACCGGTATGAATAAACTCAACGCTTCCGGAATGGTCCTTGTCACCGGCGGAACCGGCTTTCTGGGCGCTTACGTCATCCGCGAGTTGGTGGCCTCGGGGTACGCCGTCCGCGCCATCCGGCGCGAGACGCCGATCCCTTTCTTCCTGCCGCGGGACATCGCGGACAGGGTCGAATGGGTCCATTGTGACATACGCGATCCGATGGGGCTGGAAGAAGCGATGACCGGGGCGGAGGGGGTCGTCCATGCCGCGGCCAAGGTCTCCTTTTCCCGCAAGGAGCGGCGGGAATTATGGAGCATCAATATTGAAGGCACCGCCAACGTCGTGAATACTGCCTTGTCACTGGGGATCCGGCGCCTGGTGTATGTCAGCTCGGTGGCTGCCATCGGAAGGACAGGCGGCAACGAACCAGTGACCGAAGACCGGACCTGGCAGGACAGCCGCTACAATACGAACTACGCTATCAGCAAATATCATGGCGAAATGGAAGTCTGGCGCGCGATCGGCGAAGGACTCGCGGCGGTCATCGTGAACCCGGGCACGATCCTGGGCTTTGGGGACTGGAATAACAGCAGCTGCGCCATCTTTCGCAGCGTCTTCAACGAATTTCCCTGGTACACCGAGGGGATCAATGGCTTTGTGGATGTTTCGGATACCGCAAAAGCGATCGTGCGGCTGCTGCAGATGGATATCAGCGGTCAGCGCTACATCCTCAACGCCGATAACTGGTCTTGGCGGCAGCTGTTCGAGACCATCGCCGCGGAATTCGGCAAACGTCCGCCGGCCAGGGAAGCCACTCCGTTCCTGGCGGGAGTCGCCTGGCGTGCGGAAAAGATCAGGTCACTCCTCACCGGGAGGACGGCCTTGCTGACGCGCGAGAGCGCCCGCGTGGCAGCCAGCAGCACCCGGTTCAGCAATGACAAGTTCCTGCGGCTCGTGCCGGATTTCAGTTTCACGCCCTTGGAATTGTCGATCCGGACGGCTTGCCGGTCCTACCTGCAGGCGCGCCAGCCGTGACCGCCCCCGCCGCACCCACCGCTTCCGACCGCCGTGCCGCCGGCAAATCCACCGCCCCCGCAGCCGCCCCAAAACTTGCCGCCCTCCTCCAGTCGTTAAATTGTCACTCCGGCTTTCAAATTAGACAAGGGTTGGTTATCTTACCGCAGTAAAACGATATCCATGAAATCGAACGTGCTACATTTGGCCCTTTCGGCACTCCTTTTTCTTTTTGCTTTGCCCGGCCTGGCCCAGGACAAGACCTTTCCCGTCGACGGAAAGGTAGTGGACAGTACCGGTCAACCCCTGGCCGGCGCCTCGGTCTTCTGCCAGAACACGACGATCGGCACCTTGTCAAAGGCCGACGGGACCTTCCACCTCCGGCTGGCCAACGGCGGTTACGACCTTATCATTTCCTATACCGGCTACCAAACCCAGTCCATCAGGATCGGCAAAGATCACCGGCCGGCCGACACGCTGGTGGTAGCGCTGAAGGCCGAGGACAAGAACCTCGAACAGGCGGTCGTGACGGGAAGCGCGGAGGTTGCCGACGGATGGGACAAGTACGGCCAGTTCTTCCTCGATAACTTTATCGGCACCACCCCAAATGCTGCTAAATGTACGCTGGACAACAAGGACGTCCTGCATTTTTATTTCTATAAAAAAAGGAACAAACTCCGGATCAAGGCCAGGAGCGAACTGCTGATCACCAACGAGGCACTGGGGTATAAAATTCACTATCAGCTGGATTCATTCGTATACGAATACAATACCAATATCGCCACGTACACCGGCTACCCCCTTTTCGAGGAGATGCAGGGCACCCCCGAACAACAGGATACCTGGAAACAGAACAGGCTGTATGCCTATGCCGGTTCGCGACTGCATTTCATCCGCAGCTGGTACGACAGCACCCTCGACGATGAGGGCTTTGTGCTCGAGATGCCGGACAGCAGTGACAACAACAAGATGAAGCGGATCACCAACCCGTATGATCCGAAATTCTACAGCGTCGACAGCGGAGATGTGGAGATAGCCATCCAGGGACGGCTGCGGGTAAGCTACAAGAACGAGTTGCCGGACAGGAGGTATCTCCAGCAATACAAATTCCCGCTGAATACACCGGTACAGATCTCCGCGATCGATATAGCCAACGGGTTCGTGATCGAGGAGAACGGTTATTTCTATGAACAGACCGATGTCACCAATATCGGGTACTGGGCATGGAAGAAGGTAGCGGAGCTCCTGCCGCTCGATTACTTGCCGAGCCCGTAGCCTCCCGATTATTTGCCTGGCTCGCGGCTATCGGCGAGCTTCTTGCACATTTCCCAGAGCTCGGGGATCCGTTTGATCCAGACCAGTTCCTTCTTCTTCTTCAGGGCGTCTTCGGCCGGATATCCAAAATAGCTGCGGTTGCCTTCCAGCGAGGCGGGCACGCCGCTTTGCGCGAAAACGACCGCGTTGTCCCCGATCGACAGGGTCTTGCTGACCCCGACCTGTCCCCACAGGATTACGCCGTCGCCAATCTCCACCACGCCCGCTATGCCGACCTGGGCGGCAAACAGGCAGTTTTTGCCGGTCACGGTATCGTGCCCGATATGGACCTGGTTGTCCAGCTTCGTGCCCGCGCCGATCCGCGTATCGTGTGTTACCCCCCGGTCGACGGTGCAGCCCGACCCGATCTCGACATGGTCTTCGATGACCACCCGCCCGCAGCTTTCCATCTTCCGGTACCAGAGCTCCCGGTCCTTTTTCCCATTGTAATAGAAAGCGTCTGAACCGATTACCGTTCCTGCCTGGATGATCACATCATTGCCGATCACGCAATGGTCGAGTATCGTGACATTCGGATGGATCACACAGTTCTTTCCGATGCTGGTGTGATGACCGATGTAACTGTTGGGATAGACATACGTGCCTTCGCCGATGACTGCGGACGGGCTGATCAACCCGGTCGCCGGCTCGAACGGCCGGAAGTGACGGACTATCTTGAGGTAAGCGTCGAAAGGTTGGTCTACTACCAGCAACGCCTTGCCCTGCGGCACCTTCACGGCTTTGTTAATGATGATGAAGCTGGCGTCGGACCGGATACAGGTGTCGTAATATTTCGGATGGTCCACGAATACGAGGTCGCCTTTTTCTACTTTGTGTATCTCGTTGATTCCGGTAGCCTGCCCATTTTTGTTGCCGATCAACTCGGCTCCCAGAAACCCTGCCAGCCACTCAACAGACACGGGAGAAGGAAATTGCATGAGGAAGAGTTTGCGCGAAGTTACCCCGGAAGTAGCCATTTGCTTCGTTCTTTTCCACAGGCCAAAAAAAAATGTGTATAAAATTTATGGTAAAATTTTTTCAGATCGGGAAAATTATTTTTAATATTGTGTAGGGAAATTTATTTCCCGGTACTTACTAACCCATCCATATATTGAAGCCCGGTGTTTTCACCGGGCTTTGTGTTGAAAACGGTCTCCCGCGAAACGCTTCAAACTTGCGCCAATACTATATCGTATACAAACCCTTCCAGGTGCTTTCGCAGTTTTCGTCCGTGCCCGGCAAGCGGACACTGAAGGATTTTTTTTCCGTGCCGGCCGACGTATACCCTGTCGGCAGGCTGGACTTCGATAGTGAAGGGTTGCTGATCCTGACCAACGACCGCGGGCTTACCCATCGGCTGCTCAGTCCCGGTTTTGCCCATCAGCGGGAATACTGGGTCCAGGTGGAGGGGCGTGTGGGTCCGGACGCGCTCGCTCGCCTCGCCGCCGGCGTAACGATCACCGTCGATGGCAAGCCGTATACGACCCGCCCTGCGAAAGCGATATGCCTCAACCCCGATCCGCCGGTTGCCGAAAGGATCCCGCCCATTCGCTTCCGCGCGTCGATCCCGACGACCTGGATCAGCCTGGTGCTGACCGAAGGGAAGAATCGCCAGGTGCGCAAGATGACTGCCCGGACGGGCTTTCCGACGTTGCGGCTCATCAGGTACCGGATGGGTTCACTGACCATCGAAGGGATGCGGCCCGGTGACCTGCGGGAAATCCGGAAGGAAGAGATTACCTTTCCGGACTAAAAGACGACTTCTATGCTCAAATCGATGACGGGTTTCGGCCGTTCCGAACAGGCAGTAGGTGATAAAACATTTCTCGTTGACATCAAATCACTGAACGGCAAGCAATTCGAATTGCAGCTGAAACTCCCCGGCTTTCTGAAACCCTTTGAATTCTCCATCCGCCGGATCCTCTCCGACAAGCTCGGCCGGGGTTCGCTGGATTGTACGATCAGCCTGAAACAGACCGGCAGCGCCAAGCCGGTCAGCATCAATACCGATTTGGCAAAAGCATATTACACTGCGCTCGCCGGACTGTCCAACGAGCTGCAGCTGGACCCTTCCAACATCCTCAGCACCCTTGTCAAGCTACCCGAAGTGATCACGCCTACCGGCGATACGCTCACGGACGCCGAATGGCAGGAATTCGAAAAGGTGATCATGGCGGCCATCGACGACCTGAACGCCCATCGGCTAAATGAAGGCGCTTCGCTGGAAGAAGACCTGTTGCTCCGCATCAGCAATATCCTGCGGCACCAGGAGGAAGTGGTCCGCCTCGAACCGCTCAGACAGGTCAAGATCCGGGAAGGTCTGAAGCGCCTGTTGGAGGAGAACGTCGGAAAGGACAATTATGATGCCAACAGGCTCGAACAGGAATTGATCTACTACATCGAGAAAATCGATATCAGCGAGGAGCAGGTGCGGCTCAGGAACCACTGCGATTATTTCCGCACGGTGCTCCGGGAGCCAGGAGACGGAAAGGGCAAGAAATTGTCGTTCATCCTGCAGGAGATCGGAAGGGAGATCAATACCTCCGGTTCCAAAGCCTACGACTCGACCATTCAACAGTGCGTCGTCTTGATGAAAGACGAGCTTGAAAAAGCAAAGGAACAGGTTTTGAATGTGTTATAATGATCCTACCTTTATATAAATTCTGCGCTTCATTGAAAAAGGATCTTTTGGCGTTGTCGGCGGCCTTTTGCCTGCTCCTGACCTCCTGTTCCCAGCCCGGACATCTGTATGAAAAAGATGTGACCATTCCCGGCCAGCAGTGGGCTGCCAGTTTTCAACCTACCTTCACCTTCGATATCAGCGGGGCCGATACCGCCGATCTCTATAACGTGTATATCGTCCTCCGGCACACCGACGCCTATAATTACAACAACATCTGGATCAGGGGAACAGCCCGGGTACCGGGCGACAGCACCGCCCAAAGCCAGCGGTATGATCTGTCGCTGGCCGACAACCAGAAAGGGTGGACCGGCAGCGGTATGGATGATATTTTTGAACACCGGATCGAGATCCAGCACCGGACCAGGTTCAACCATCCTGGCGTCTACTCGATCACCCTGGAACAGATCATGCGCGAGGACCCCCTCAGGCATGTCCTGAATGTGGGCGTCCGGATCGAGAAGGCCCCGGAATAATAAGATAAAAGCGGATTTCCGGCATATATGTTATTTAAGAAGAAACGGCTGGCCGTTGCCACGGCCGT
>DATNBP010000095.1:0-3852 GCA_035572015.1 Puia sp.
GATCGGAATGTTGTTCCTGACGTTTGCCCAATCCGGGTCGGGTGCGATCCCAAGCACACGTGCCGCGTCGATGGCATCCTGCAGGTTGGCCCGGGCGGCGGCGTTGGTATACGCATTGTTGTCTACATTTTCCGCCCACTCGTCCGCCGCGACGACGTTGTCGATATCATAATGCCCGGGGCCGTTGCGTTGCACGCGGCTTGCCCAGAAATCAGCAGTCGCCTCCAGGAGCGGATACCCCTTTTCTTTCAGCCAGGTCCTGTCGCGGGTCACGCAGTAATAGTTCCATGCCGCGATGCCGACGTCGGCCGTGATATGGTGCTCGAAGGGGCCGCTCAGCGCCCACACGGGGGTCTCTTCATTGCCGCTCGCAGCGCTTTCCCACGGGAACATCGCTCCCCGGTAACCGTGCTCGGCAGCATTTTTCAATGCCGCGGGCAGCCGCTGGTAGCGGTATTCCATGAGGGAGGCCGCGATATCGGGATGCAACAGCAATAATGCGGGGTACATCCAGATCTCCGTGTCCCAGAAGGTATGACCGTTATAGCCCAGGCCGCTGAGCCCCATCGGTGACAAGCTATAACCGGTGCCGCGGCGGGCGAAGGAATAGAGGTGGTACAGCATGAGCCGGACATCCCGCTGGGTCCGGTCGTCGCCGTCGATGATGATGTCGCTTTTCCACAGATCGGCCCAGGCGGCTTCATGGTCTTTGATCAGCTGCCGGCTTCCCTGCAGCAAGGCGAAGATCGTCAGCCGCTCGGCTTCGTTGAGCGGATCGTCGTTGTGTGCGGAGGTCAGCGAGGAGCCCACTACCGCAAAGTGATAGGTGGCGCCAGCGGCGAGCTTCTTCCTGAATTTCATGAGGTGCATGTTGTTATCCCACATTTCATGGATAACAGCCGGCTCGGAGCCATGGGGCTCGTCGAAGATGAAACTGTTGGAGGCGGCCATGAGCAGTTTCCCGGTCGGACTTTTCGCCGTCGACGTCAGCAGGGAGATGGTGACGTGCGGCCGGTCGATTTCGTTATAATAATTCTCCACGTCCCGAAGCATATCCGGCGCTTCCATCACGCTGGCAGGGACGATCTCGATGTCCTTGTGCGCGACGATGGTCACATCCACCAGGGCGGTATACGGCAACTGCCGGAGAGAATACCAGGTATAGCTCACCGTTGCTTTGTCCTGGTAGTCGAAGGTGGTGGTCAGGCTGGCATGTCGCATGTCCAACTCCTGGTGAAAGCCGGTGACCTGGCGAAACGTACCGATGCGGTTGCCGTCGATGTCGAGGTTGAGGTTGATGAAATTGAAGGTCTTGAGGATATTGCTGACGCGCCCGCGACCATACAGATCGAAGGCACCGTTCAGGACGATGTCTTTCGCGCGGAACGGTTCGGTGGAAGAGACCAGACCGATCATGCCGTTGGCGACGGTCACGCCGAAATAGTGTGCGGGATCGATGCTGTCGGCGCGCACGGTCCAGGTATCGGCATCGGTCCGCGCGGAGCTGGCCCGGGAGCCATCGGCCCGCGCGGCCTCCTGGGCGCGCAGCGACCGGGGCAGGGCGAAAGCGAGCAGAAAAATGAGCGATAGGGGAGCGAGATGTCTTTGTGCCGGCATAGGAGCAATTTTGCAATCGTTCGTGTCGAAATTACGCATTATTGCCTATTTTCACGCTCACAAAATTCCAGACCTAACCCATATGAACAGATGGTTGGCGTTGGGCATTGCCCTGGTCGCAGTCCTGATCGCGTCCGTTTATTTTTTCATTCCTTCGCGGCTGCTCGTTACAAAGATCGTGTTGTTGCATTGCAATCGCTACGGGGCCGACAGGGTCCTGAAGGATACCGGCAACTGGGCGCGCTGGTGGCCGCGCGATGGCGATGGAGCTGGAGCCGGAGACAGAGCTGAAGCCGGAAATGAGACACCGGCCAAGGTGCTAACCTACAAGGGCGTCGAATACCGGCTGTCCCGGCCGCTGCATCTTGGAGAGGCAATATCCATCGACGACAAGGGTGCGAAGATCCCCAGCATCCTTAATATCTTCCCCTTGGGTTCCATCGACTCCTCGTATCTGCAATGGCAATTTACCCGTGGGGCGGGTTGGAATCCGATTCGCAGGATCGGTCATTTCCGGCAAGCCAGCCGCCTGAAGACCGATATGGCGGTGATCCTCGACAGCCTTCAGCATTATCTGGAGGATCCGGCGAATATTTATGGGATCACCATCACCGAGGCATCCAGCAACGACAGTTTCCTCGTGGAAACCCGCCAAACATCGAATCTATACCCGGGCACGGGCGCCATCTATGATCTGGTAAAAAGGCTGGACCGGTTCGTGAACCGGCGCGGCGGGAAAAGGACCGGGTATCCCATGGTAAACGTCGATCCTTTGCCCAACCGGGAATTTCTGCTGCGGACGGCAATACCTGTCGACAAGGCGATTGCAGACAGCGGCGACATCGTTTTCAGGAAACTGGTGCACGGCAATTACCTGGAGTCGGACGTGCGGGGAGGCCCTGCCCTCATCGGCCAGGCGCTCGACCGCATGAAGGCGTATATTGCCGATAACCGGAGAACGGTGATGGCCATACCCTTCTTTTCCCTGATCACCGACAGGGCTCTCGAACCCGATTCCGCCAAATGGGTCACGAGGATCTATTACCCTATTTACTAGACGGCCGGGATCTGCGGGGTTTGGCACTGCCGGCGGGAGGAAAGCCCGGTCGTTCTTCGAAACGGATCACCATCGCACTGTCGTTGTTCCGTGCAAGGATATACGATCTTTTCCCATCGATCCCGATCGGGAGGATATGCCTGGTCTGTCCCTTTACCGTTACGCCGTTGAGCGGCGCCACCGAAAGCGAGTCGCGGCCGTCGTTCAGCAGGAGCGTACCGTAGTCCGCGTCATAACGTCCCATCTGGATATTGTTCTCATAATAGTTGCCCACCAGCAGGATATCGGGCAGGCTGTCGCCGTTGGCATCCACCACGGCTGCGTCGCGATAGGAGGAGAGCTGGGCTTTCCAGGGCAAGGCCTTTGCCGTGAAATTCAAATGGCCGTCATTGATCAGGACAGCGTTTGAAAAATAATTCGCGGTGAGCGTATCGGCATTTTTCAATTGGTTGTCCGGAAAAAGGTCGTCGAGCGATGCTTTGGCGAAGTCTTCGGCATAGAGGAATCGCTTCTTGAGACCGGGGATTTGCCTTTCGAGTTCTTCCTTGTTCGCAAAAGGAAGCTGCCGGTCATGAATATAGTAGGTCAGGAGTTGCTCCTTGATCCCGTTGCCGTCGAAATCGGAATAGTAGAGCCGCACGGGTTTTTCGTCCGAAGCCTTCAGGCGGCTGTTCAATCCAAGGTTGCCCGCGATCAAATCGACATTCCCATCGTTATTGAGGTCGACGGGCAGGATAAAATTCCACCAACCCTTTTTATCCGTGATGATCTTTTTCGAAAAGCCGTTCCCGGTATGCATGAAGGCAACGATACCGCCCCATTCCAGCGACAGGATAAGGTCCTTGTTTCCGTCCTTGTCCAGGTCGAACCACAGGGCGCGGGTGACGAAGCCGATCCGGGAAAGTCCGGGGGCGTATTTTTCCGTCACATCGGTAAAATGCCCTTTCCCGTCGTTGAGCAGCAGGTAGGATTGCGGGACAGTGCCGTATTCCCGGGGCACCGACCTGCCGCCGATAAAGAGATCCGGATAGCCGTCGCCGTTGAAGTCGCAGGGCACGACGCAGGAGGCGTTTACAAAAAGGTTGTCAAAGGCATGGGCCAGTTTGGAAAGTCGCCCGTGGCCGTCGTTGAGATAGACGCGGGGGGTCAGCATCGTGTCCGGGCCATAGAATTCGTTT
>DATNBP010000096.1:0-6744 GCA_035572015.1 Puia sp.
CGGCGACCTTCTTGCCGCCTTCCTGCTCCTTTAAAATGCCAATAATCTGGCTCTCGGTGAATTTTGTCTTTTTCATTTGCTTCCCAATTTTAGCGATTAATTTTTAATTTAGATCGCTACAGTTTTTGGGGAAGCTTTCAGTAGCATGGCAAAACTAATTATATCACTTTTATTGTCTTCCTTTTACCTTTCCGCAAATAGCCAAAATATTAAAGCCTCGGAGGTTTCCGGCCAATGGGTGTTAAGTAAACACACAATAACCTTAAATGGGAAACTTGTCAATAAAATGGACGCCAAAAGGATAAGTATGTATGTTTTTTTAGTCAATGGAACCTATCGCCTAACAGAAGAAGAGAAGAATAGTAGCAAAACCTACATAACTAAAGGAAAGTGGAAAGTGATTGCGAATGGTAAAAAAATACATTTATATAATAATATTGATGCCCCCCATGAACGGGGAGTTGAAATAGCGGATAATGATTTAATTGTTGAATATCTAGGCGGCGAGTATTATTTGACCTATACTTATGGGGATACAATATTTCCCCCTAATACAGATTATTGGAAAAGGGCAAACTAATCGATATTATTATTCAAACTGAGACAATACCCAATTTTTCGAGGACGACTTTAGCCATTTTAAAAAAGGCTTCGTGCGTGTACCCCGCGATATGGGGAGTGATCAGCGTATCCGGACGGGCCAGCAGCCAGTCCAGCTCCTGCCGCTGAACGTCGGTATAAGTTTCCAGCTTCTCGTTTTCCAGTACATCCAGGGCGGCGCCGGCAATTTTGCCGCTCTCCAGGGCCCGGATCAGCGCTGCCGTGTCATGTACCTTACCCCTGGACGCATTGATAAACCATGGCTTACGCTCCAGGGAGTTGAAAAAGGCATCGCCGGCCATATGAAAGGTCTCTTCCGTCAGCGGGACATGGAAACTGACGACATCGGCATAACGGGCAAGCTGCTCGAGGGAAGCTTCATGTACATGATCCCGGGCAAACCCGTACTTGTATTTGTCGTAGGCGAGGATGGTCGTATCGAACGACCCCAGCAGCTTGGCAAAAGCGGACCCGGCATGGCCAAACCCCACGATACCTACCGTTTTCCCGGTCAGCTCGGTCCCCCTGTTGGCATCCCGGATCCATTTCCCGGCCCGGATCTCCTGTTCGCTGGTGGCTAGCTTGTTCATCAGCCCAAGCAGCATGCCCAGCACATGCTCCCCTACGGCGTTTCGGTTGCCTTCCGGGCTGCTGACGCACCGGATGCCCCTGGACTCGGCATACCCGACGTCGATGAGTTCCATCCCGCTTCCCAGGCGGCCGATCCATTTCAGGTTGACGGCGCGTTCGAGCATTGCCTGGTCGATGTTCAGCCGGGTCGTGACGATCAGTCCCTCCGCATCCGGGATGGCGGCCAGCAACTCTTCATAGCTGATCTGCGGAGAGTACTGAACGGTATAGCCTTTTTCGGTCAGGGTGCCGGCAAGATAGTCGTGCGCTTTGGCGGTAATAATAACAGTCTTCATGTTGGTTGCAAAAGGGTTGTTGACATGCGCCAGGTCAGGCCGGCGAATTCGGTAATGGTCAGTTGTTCCGCGCGGCGGTCAAAGAGCGGGTCGCGGAGCGTTTCAGCGTCAAATAGCGGCCTGACGGCATTGCGCAGGGTCTTCCTCCGCTGGTTGAACGCCGTCTTCACGACCTGGAAAAATGCGCGCTCGTCCCGGAATGACGGCGGCGACACGGGCGTCAGCCTGATCACCGCGCTTCGGACTTTGGGCGGCGGGGTAAAGCTCGACTCGCCCACTTCGAACAGGTACTCCACGGTAAAAAAGGCCTGGATCAGCACGCTGAGGACGCCGTATATCTTCGACCCTTCCTTTGCGGCCGCCCGGAGCGCCACCTCCTTCTGGAACATCCCGACGACGGCCTGCAGGTCGGCTTTCCATTCCAGCATCCTGAACAGGATCTGCGAGGAGATATTATAAGGAAAATTTCCGATGACCGTGAAAGGCCCGTGAAAGGGTTTTTCCATATCGAGGATGCTCCCTTCGTGGATCTTTCCCCGTAAGGCCGGCCAGGTATCCTCCAGGTGCCGGATCTTTTCGGCATCGGGCTCCACGGCCAGGAATTCGACGCCCTCCAGCTGCATGAGGTATTTGGTCAGCGCGCCGCCGCCCGGTCCCACTTCCAGCAATCGACAGAAAGGCCGTTCCCGCAGGGCGGAAACGATCTTCTTCGAAATATTTTCATCCCGGAGGAAATGCTGCCCGAGGGACTTTTTCAACCTGTACATCGTCACAAAAGTCGTATTTTTGGCCGGTAAAAATAAGTTTAGCGCATGAGCATTCAACTCCAACGGCCTGTCATCGGCATATCCATCGGCGATTTGAACGGGATCGGCGCAGAGCTGATCATCAAGACCTTTTCCGACCATCGGCTGCTGGAGCTGTGTACTCCGTTGATTTTTGCCTCGAACAAGCTGATCAATTTTTACCGGAAATCGACTCCGGAGATCAATTTCAACTACCAGAGCACAAAAGATTATTCGCGGATCGCTCCGAAGCAGATCAATATATACAATTGTTGGGAGGAAGAGATCGCGGTCGAGCCCGGAAAGCTTACGGACATCGCCGGGTCATACGCGGTGAAATCGCTGGTGGCGGCGGCCGAAGCCCTGCGGGACAGAAAGATCCACGGGCTGGTGACGGCCCCGATCCACAAAAAGAACACCCAGACCGCCAATTTCAACTTTACGGGGCATACCCCCTACCTGAAACATATTTTCAATGCGAATGACGTCCTGATGCTGATGGTATCGGACACCCTGCGCGTCGGCCTCGTGACCGAGCATGTGCCGGTAAAGGACATCGCAAAAGCGATCACGCGCGAGGCCATCCTGTCCAAGCTCCGCATCCTCAACGAAAGCCTGCAACGCGATTTTGGGATCGACAAACCGAAGATTGCCGTATTGGGGTTGAATCCGCACGCGGGCGATGAGGGCCTGATCGGGAAAGAGGAAGAAGAGATCATCAAACCTGCGATCAAGGACGCGAAACACCATATGCTCGTATTCGGCCCATACAGCGCGGACGCCTTTTTCGCCCGCAATTACCAGGGCCGCTTCGACGCCGTGCTTGCCATGTACCATGATCAGGGCCTCATTCCGTTCAAATCGCTTTCCGGGGAAGGTGTAAATTTTACTGCCGGCCTGCCCATGGTCCGGACCTCTCCCGACCATGGAACCGCTTTTGACATCGCGGGAAAGAACAAGGCCGACGCCACCTCCTTTCTGGCTGCCATCTACACCTGCCTGGATATTATCAAAAACCGCCAGGAATTCGACGAAAACCGTAGCAACCCGCTTAAGAAGATGGGAGCCATTGTGTTAGCCAATGCGGAGGACGAAAAGATCGAAGGCAGTCGGGGCTAAAACAACCGGGCCGCGCAATTCTCCGGCGCGGATTTTTTCTCCGGAAGCTTGCAAAAACAGAATGTGTTGTCTACCTTTACTCCATCCGGCACGGGTATGTCGCCCATCCGGATAAGGGCACTCCCCCAAACTCTTGCGCTAAATTTATTATCCCCGGAAAAACAGTTCGCAGTCCTTACATCGATCGGTTCCCTCCTTTGAATCACCTCTGATTTTCAGCATCCTATTGCTTTATTCACCTTCTGAAAATTACAAAGATGAAACGGAACTTCTCAACGATCGTTCTTTTTAGCGCGCTGACCTCATTTCTTTCCGCCAACGCGGCTGGTATCGCCGACAATTTCAATTCCCGCCCGGGTGTTCACATTGCAGAAATAAAGGGTTATTTGCAGGGCCATTGCTGGTTCTTTGCCGATTTCGATGTCAACCGCAGCGGTTGGACGCCGAATATCGAGGGGGACGGCGCCATGGTCTCGGGCACCGGTGCCAGCGCTACCGAACGCACGGGTATCTACACCCCCGTCCTGGACCTGGTCGCCGCCACGCCGGTATCTTTTAGCTACAGTTTCAACCAACCCGTCCGGGACCGCCGCTGGCTGAAGATCTATGCGGCCGATGCCAATGACAAGCCGGTTTCGTTGCTCGACAGCCTCGAACTGACAGGTTCGGCGGCGGACAAGATCTACCAATACAGCAAATCCCTCTCCGTGGGCGAGCCAGGACAATACAAGCTGGTGCTCAACTACCAGGGTATCGGTGGTACGGAGCGGATTGCCATCGACCAACTCGTCATCGGCGCCCCGCTCCATTATGCGTCGACCTGTAATACAGCGCCGGTCGCGGGAAAAGACAAATTTACCGGGACGGCCAGCCACACCGCTACAGGGAACGTGCTCAACAATGACTATGATCCCGATCATGAGACGATGACCGCTTACCTGCTCGGCGAATCCGCCGACGGCCGTGTCGACCTCAGCAAGAACGGCGATTTCGTGTTTACGCCGAAAGACGGTTTTACAGGCAACTCGACGCAGTTCTCCTATAAAGTCTGTGACAACGGAAGCCCCGCGCTTTGCTCCGTCACCACGATGGCTACCATCCGCTTCCCGGCGCGGAGCGCGTTGACAAGTTTCCAGGCGCTCTATAGCCGCAAGGCGGTCGCGATCAGTTGGAACGCAGGCGCCGATAACCACAGCACGACCTTTGAAGTGGAGCGCAGCCTGAACGGGAACAATTTTGAAAAGGTGGGCGAAGTGACGACCACCGCAGCCATCAGCCCCGGCAAGTACGCCTTCACCGACAAGATCCGCGAAGCCGAGCGCAGGAACGACCTCTATTACCGGATCCGCCAGGTAGACGCATCAAACCGGGTTACCTATTCCAAGGTCCTCATCCTGCGTTCCTACGGAAGCAGGAGCGTGGAAGCCGTCAGCGTCACGCCCGACCCGAACATCAATGATATCCAGGTGGGGGTGCAGCTGAAAGAAAAATGTTTTGTTGTCATGCGCGTGACGGATACGAAGGGCGCCGAAGTGATCCGCCAGACGGCCTTTGGCGAGAACGGGGAGAACAGCTACAATATTGAAGGGACATCGGCGCTCCAGCCGGGGATGTATCAGCTCGAAGTGATCATCAACAGCGGCGAGCGGTTGACGATGATGCTCGAAAAAAGCTAGCGGCTCCCCCTACTTTTTGATGTTCAAATAAGCCTGCAGGTCCCGTACATATTCCTCAAATGCCTTGACGCCCGCGGCGGTGATCTTGCATATGGTTTGCGGGTAATTATCCTTAAAGGACTTAGTGACGTCGATATATCCTGCCTCCTTTAACTTGTTGATCTGGACGCTCAGGTTCCCGGCGGTCGCGTTGGTCTTCTCGCGCAGAAAAGTGAACTCCGCCTCCTTCACCGTGATGAGCAGCGAAACCACCGCAAGGCGAAGCTGAGAATGCAATATCGGGTTAAGGTCTTTGAACATGTTTTCTTTTTGCTGCCAGATAACGTTTGCGCAGGATAAGCCCGGGGACGAACCAGGCAAGCAATGCGCCGCCCGCCATGGGAATTAGCGCTTCCGGATAGTCCGACCGGAGACTTACGATCGCCAGCACCCAGCAGGCCACGCCCCCGAATATCATGGGCTGAAAGCGCCGGCCGTAACCGGTGGCAAAAGTCGGTATGGCAAACAGCGTCAGGTAAATCGAGGCATCGTGTTTGATCGTCATCTGCGAGTCCAGGTACGAAAAGAGAAAGATCGCGATACCGAAACTGATCCAGATACCGCCGATCAGATCGTCCCGATGGGATTTGTGCCGCCTGGCCTTCGCTTCCCGGACGGATATGAAGACTTGCGGGACAACCGCCACAACCATCAGCCACCAGGCATACCTGAGCACCGGCCAGTCCAGGTAATGGTTGGCATAGCTCAGGCAACTGCACACGATGACCAGGCTTCCCCAAAGCAGGGCACTCAGACCGGTGTCATAAAATTCATTCTTGGCCCGGCTGATCATCGTTGCGATCAGTTTCAGGCTTTGTTCGCTGGTTAATTCGGATTCCTGGTCCATTTATACTTTATTTTTCTGGAGTTGATCTTTATACCTCGCCCGCAGAAGATAGCCCGGGATGATGTAGCTCCCGAGTATAGCTGCAGCCAGCAGGAGGATATTCGCATCCTCGCCGAATGAAACGGACGCCACGGCCAGGCCCCAGCAAATCGCGGCGCCCCAGACAAGCGGAGGGAACCGCAACAGACGGCCCGTCAGGTAACAGCCGATGGAATAGGTGAGGATAAAGATGGTATAGCAATGCTGCCAGTCTCCGCGCCGCATAAAGACATATACGATGAGGAACTGCACGACGCCGATCACCGACCAAATATTCCTGAGGCCCTCATCCACATAGGTCTTCACCGTCCTGCCTCTCTTTTGCCGGCTGCCATGGACTGCCGACACGATCACCCCGATGAACATGACATTCCAGACCAGGGGATGCCAGGGTGTTTGTACAATGACCTTCAGGATATATTGGCCGACGGCGCCGGCAAATACCAGCCATCCCCAGAGCAGAAAATAGAAACTATTGTCCGCAACCGTGCTCTTCGCCTTGTCGATCATGGTCTGGATGACCAGGAGGCTGTCCTCGGGAGAGAAGGAGTCGTGATTCTTGTCCATATCAAAATCAGTAGCGTCTCGTTTAAACTAAAAGAATTTCAATTGGTTACATAAAAGTTCTTTGACATCTTGATCGCTTGTTTTTCTTAGGAGCTGATTTAAGGGCGTTTTGTCCAGTAGGGAGCTGCCCAGAATTTGCAGTACCT
>DATNBP010000097.1:0-2995 GCA_035572015.1 Puia sp.
GAGATCCGGAGCTGGGCCAATGTCGGCGAAATGGTCGATGCGGTAGCCGCCAAACTATCCGGCCGATGATGCGCTTGCACCATATCGGGGTGGCCTGCCGGGATATCGAGGCGGAGATTGAAAAGCTTTCGCAGATCCACGGGATCGCCGCGAGGACCGAAGTCGTGCATGACTCCGTCCAGGATGCCAGCCTCGCGTTGCTGACGATGGAGGACGGCACGAGGATCGAGCTGGTTGCCGGACCGCGGGTCGAGACGCTGGTGAGAAAGAATATCGGGCTTTATCATTTGTGTTTCGAAGTCGTCGATCTGGGCGCAGAGATCGACCGGCTGGTGTCCGCGGGGGCAAAATTGCTCGCAGCGCCTGCACCTGCCGTGTTATTTCAGGGCTGTGAAGTGGCCTTCCTGTATGTCTCGTATGGAATTGTCGAATTGCTCAGTCAAAACCCGGTGTAATGCCGTTCCTTTCATTGCCATTTTTATTGTTCCTGCCCGCATTCTTCCTGCTGTACTGGTATGTGCTGGACAGCAGTTTGCCGTGGCAGAACCTGCTGGTGCTTGCCGGGAGTTACCTTTTTTATGCCTGGTGGGATTGGCGCTTCCTCTTCCTGCTCACCGGTAGCTCGCTGCTGAATTACTGGCTGGGTCTGGGACTGGAAAGGGCCGCGCGGCGAGGAGCCAGGAGGGCGCTGGTGGCTGCAGGGTTGGTGCAGGGGTTAGGCTGCCTTCTTTACTTCAAATTCTTCAACGCCCTGCTGCCGCTGGGTATCAGCTTTTATACGTTCAAAACGCTGAGCTATTTGCTGGATATCGAGCGGGGGAAGATCCGGGCCGAAAAGGATTGGGTCGTCTTCTTTTCTTATGTCGCCTTTTTTCCATGTTTGATTGCCGGACCGATAGACCGGCCTGGCGTACTGATTCCGCAGTTGAAGATGCGGCGCTTTTGGGACGAACGACAGGGCACGGACGGGATGCGCCGCATCCTGTGGGGTTTATTCAAAAAAGTCGTCATAGCGGACAACTGTGTCCGGCTGACCGACGGCATTTTCGATCACTACAAGGCTGCGCCGGCAAGCGCCCTGCTGTTCGCGGCCTTTATGTATACGATCCAGCTCTACGCCGACTTTTCCGGTTATTCGGATATGGCGATCGGGATCGGATCGCTGTTGGGATTCCGGGTCAGTCCGAATTTCCGCCACCCGTTTTTTTCCCGCAATATCGCCGAGTACTGGCGGCGCTGGCACATAACGCTCACCTCGTGGCTGACGGATTATGTATTTACGCCGTTGAACATCTATTTCCGGGACTACGGCAAGGCGGGCCTGATCCTGGCCATCCTGATCAATTTTACGGCAATCGGCATTTGGCATGGACCAAAGTGGACATTTGCTGCGTTTGGGTTCCTGCACGGGTGTTACTATATCCCGCTGGTGCTGCGGGGAAGGTTGAGCAGGCAGCGCGGCCGGCGGGGCCAGGCGGGTAAAGCGGGTGTCGCGGGCGTCGCGAGCGTAGCCGGCACTTTTTTGCTCGTCATGCTGACGAATATCATTTTCCGGGCGCCGTCGCTCAGGGACGCGTTTGGCTATTTCCGCCGGATGCTGTCGCGGTCCCTCCTCACCGCTTTCCCGGTGACCGAAAAACTGCAGCTCGAAGTGACGCTGGCCGGGATCATGTTCCTTTTCGCGGCCGAATGGCGCCAGCGCGACAAGGACCATCCCCTGCAGATCGATTTCATCCGCCCGTTTCCTGTCCGGGCACTGGTCTATTATATATTCCTCGGACTGATCCTGGGTTTCGGGCCGGCCAGGTTCTCCGAATTTATCTATATTCGATTTTGAACCCCATGGAAAGACCCCCCGCCAAATTCCTGTTGAAGCTGGCGCTCATGGCGCTCCCGGTCTTCGCCGGATATGAGATGCTTTACCGCCTGAGCATCTATCCGGTGCTGACCGCCTCGCAGTTCTTCGACTATAAAGTGCTGGAAGCCGGGCGGCATCCGCCGGGCAAGCTTTCGTTGATGGCTGTCGGTTCCTCGGTGACCTTATACGACCTCGATTCCCGGGTGATCGCGGACAGCCTGCAGGTTCCTTATTACAATTTTGGTTCCTGGGGGATGCAAATGACCGACATCCGGGCTGTGCTTGGCGGCCTGGTCGCAGCCTATCATCCTTGCGCCGTACTCATTTGCGCGTCGCCGAGGGAGTTCATGCTTCCCCGGACGCCTTCCTATGCCGATTATGCCGGAACGGCGGCCTTTATCCGAGAACGATTCCCGGAGTATTTCTATGTCCGGAATTTCAACCCGGTTCACACGTTGTGGCTCCGGCGGTTCCGGTCGCGGCGGCCGACGATGGATGCGTGGGGCGGCGCTTCGGTCGAGGAAATGTGGAAGGGGGTGGTCAGGCACGACAAAGGCGAGCAACTGGCGTTCCCAACGGCGGATACGGAGGCGCAGTATGCGGCGCTGGACAGCGTTTGCAGGTATCTCCGGGAGCAACATATAAGGCTCGTCTTTGCGCAGGCCCCGATGGAGGCGAGGTATACGGATAGCGAACGGGGGCGAAGGGAGTTGGCGGCCTTTCAGGCGCGTTGCGGGTCGATCGTCGGCGCGGCCGGGGGCAACTATTTCAATTATTATGACACTACTGTTTTTCCGGACAGCCTTTTTGCCGATCTTACGCACCTGACACGTGCGGGCGGGTCGATCCTGACCCGAAAAATTGTGGCGGATGTAAAGGCAACAAATGAACTGGCAGCAATTATACAGTCCGGTAAGGACCGGGGGCAGCACGGCGGGACGGCGGTCAAAGGGGGACAGCGGTGAGGTCAGGACGTCCTTTTTGCGGGATTATGACCGGATCATTTTCTCTTCCGCGTTCCGGCGGCTGCAGAACAAGACCCAGGTGTTCCCGCTGCCCGGGCCGGTCTTTGTCCACAACCGGCTGACGCATAGCCTGGAAGTGGCGTCGGTCGGCCGCTCGCTCGGGAAGGCGGTC
>DATNBP010000098.1:0-30388 GCA_035572015.1 Puia sp.
AACCGGCATCCGGTCTTTGTCGAGAAGATTGCCAAATTCGATGTCCCGATCCATTTTGTCAATTTTGCGTTCGCCGGCGGTGCGCCTGTCCGGATCGTGATATCCTGCCATGAAAAAATCCTGCGGTATTCCGTCAATACGGCGGGACCTCAGATTCACGCGATCTCCCGGGGAGATAGCCTGTCAATGAGCCTGGACCGGCCGCAATATGCAGTCGTGAAGATCAATGACCTGGAATATCTCTTTCTCGCAGCCGAACTTCCAGAGCATCCTGCCGTCCATCCCGGCCTGATCAACGTAACGGCACTTGGTGTAAGTGGCTCCGGTAGGGGATTGCAAACGGTTCGATTGCAACGGATCATTGACTCGTTGTCTGCGCTGGGCAGGCCGTCGACACTGAATTTCCCGGCGGGGACCTATCGCACGGGCCAGTTGGATCTGCGGAGTCATGTGTCGCTACATCTGGAGGATGGCGCGCTGATAAAAGGCAGTACGGATCCCGGTGACTACCGGGAAAGCCTGATCCGCATGGATCATGTATCGGATATATCCATCACCGGTCGTGGCGCGATCGATGGGGCAGGTTGGGATGGGTTGAGGAAAAATGGCGGCAAGGGGTTGTATCTCGTCTATCTTTCCGACTGCCAAAGGATAAGGATCGAGGGTGTGCAGTTGAGGGACCCTTGTTTTTGGAATACACGCATATTCAGGTGCACCGATGTCCGTATCAAAGATATCAAGATCCTTAACGACCGGCCGGATCGAAATTGGGTAAATACCGACGGAATAGACTTCGATTCATCAACAGGCGGAGATGTTTCCAACATCATGATGCAAACGGGGGACGACAATGTTGTCGTAAAAGGATTGGAAGAACGCGGAGGGCATAACCCTGCGCACATTCGTTTCCGATACATCGTCGGGCTCAGCAATTCTGCAGCCGCAAAGATCGGAACCGAAACGCGGACACCCCTGATCCACGATATCGGGTTCAGCCATTTCGACATCGTTCAATGCAAGCGCGCCATCGTCATCAGCGGATTCGACAGCTCGATGATCCGAAACATCGTTTTTAAGGATTTCAGGGTGGAAAAGGTGGTTTTCCAGGGGAACGAGGAGCCGCGGATCATCGACTTCGAAATAACCGATCACAGTTGGCGGGATTGTGTCGGCCGCTGCAAGATCTCCGACATTTTGATCGATGGCGTTACCATTCCGTTTTCCCTGGATGGAGTATCTTCGCAAATACTGGGGAGAACCCCCGTCTTTGCTGTAGACGGGGTCAGGATCCGCCGGTTTATCGTCCTTGGAAGAAAGATTACATCAAAGAAGGATGCCCACCTCCGGGATAATGAATTTGCCTCTGCGGTGCGTTTTGAGTAAGCTCACAAAATGGGATAACATGATAAAGAAATTCTTGCTGGCGGTATTCGTTTGCGGGCCCTCGATGATCGTTTCGGGCCAACCGTCGACCGGAAAGTTCGAGCCGGTGGATTTCGCCCAGGTCCATATCGGGGATTCCTTTTGGAGTCCTATGATGGACCGGCTGCGCAGGGTGACGCTGAGAGCATGCATCCTGTACACGGAAACAAAAACGGGGCGGATCCGCAATTTTGAAAAGGCTGCTTTGCGAAAAGGCGAGCACGAAGGAAAATATTACGATGACGCGGATGTCTATAAGGCGCTTGAATCCATGGGATATGTCCTGCATATGGGCAGGGACTCCGGGTTGGAAAGGACGGCCGACGAATGGATCGATAAGATTGCCGCGGCCCAGCTGCCTGACGGGTATATCAATACGTATTATACGCTGACGGGCATCGATCACCGCTGGACGGATATGGAAAAGCACGAGGATTTTTGTGCAGGGCATCTGATCGAGGCGGGGATTGCCTATTATCAGGCGACGGGCAAACGAAAGCTCCTCGACGTAGGGATCAGGATGGCTAACCATATGGACAGCACCTTCCGGCTGGGTCACAGGCACTGGGTCTCCGGCCACGAAGAGATCGAGCTGGCCCTTGTCAGGTTGTATCATCTCACCCACAATGCCTCCTATCTCAAATTGAGCCAGTGGTTTCTGGACCAGCGGGGGCATGGCTACGGCAAGGGGGTGATCTGGGACGACTGGAAAAATCCGGGTTATTGCCAGGACGATGTGCCGGTGAGGGCGCAGCGAAAAATCGAAGGTCATGCGGTCCGCGCTATGTACCTCTATTCGGGCGCCGCGGATGTAGCGTCTGCAACCGGAGACAGTACCTATTGGGCGGCGCTGGAATCCGTTTGGGAAGATGTGGTAGGCAGAAACCTTTATATAACCGGGGGGATCGGCGCCGAAGAATCCAATGAAGGATTCGGCCTTCCCTATCATCTTCCGAACCGGGAGGCTTATTGCGAAACCTGCGCTTCGGTAGGCATGGTATTCTGGAATCAACGGATGAACAGGCTTAGCGGAGATGCCAAGTATGCGGATGTGATGGAGCGGTCGTTGTATAATGCTGCCCTGGACGGGATATCCCTCAGCGGCGACCATTTTTTCTATGGAAACCCGCTGGCTTCTCCGGGAAATGTTTCCCGGAAAGAATGGTTCGGCACTGCCTGCTGCCCGTCAAATATCTCGAGGCTTCTGGCTTCATTGGGCGGTTATATATACGGCGCCTCTCCGGACGCCATATGGGTAAACCTTTTTATCCAGGACAGCGCCAGCATTGCCGTCGGCGCAGATACCGTCGCCCTCGTCCAACATACCCGGTATCCCTGGGACGGGTCCGTTCAAATAACGGTAAGTCCTGTAAAGGAAATGGACTTCGGACTGCATATCCGGATACCCGGGTGGTTGGAAAGACCGGTCCCGGGAGGGCTGTATACCTACACCGAGCGAAGCTATCAGCGGCCGGAACTTTCGATCAACGGCCACATCGAGGACTATCCAGTCACGCAAGGGTATGCAGTGATACAGCGAAAATGGAAAAAAGGAGATAAGATCGATCTTCGCTTTCCTATGAAAGTGAGGTTGATCGAGGCGAATCCATTGGTCAAAGCTGACTCGGGCAGGGTCTCACTGCAATATGGCCCGTTGATCTATTGCATCGAATCCGTCGATAACGGTCAGGCGTTGCAAAATTTAGCAATCCAGCCGACAGAACATTTCACTGTAGCATACGAACCCGGTCTTCTGGGAGGGGTGAATGTGATCCGGTTTGCCATGCTGGACAAAGGCAGGAAAGGCGTGGGAGTCGCCATACCCTATTATTCCTGGGATAACCGCACCCAGGGCGAGATGGAGGTTTGGCTGCCTGATGCCTCCGCCGTCCGGCGACCGGCGGACTGACAGCGGGCTATTGAAAAGGGGATATGGTAAAACCCCCGGCTGTCGCCGGGGGCGCGTGAATTATTTCGTGGTAACTACGGTGCGCAAGTACTCGTCCAGGTTGTTCATTCCCATCGCCAGTCCTTCCTTGAAGCCGCTTGTCGCCATCATCTCAACTGTGGCAAGATCATCAAACACTTTTTCAATGTGAACTGTGGTCTTGTCTATTCCCGGTTCGAACGAGGTCGTCGTCATGGAGAAGCCGTTGCCCAGGGGAGTCGCGTGTTCATCGCAAAAGGAATTCCTCGAGGTGAAACCGGACTTGGGGTCGATCGCGGTATACTGCGCCAACGACCAGCGAGCGACGTTTTCGCCATTGATCATGGCAGTGAGGCAACGCCCGCCTTCGCGGAAATCCATCTCCTTGATAAAGGCTTTCATCGGTTTCGGGGCAATCCAGCGGACCAGGATCTCCGCTTTTGTAAAAGCGTCCCAGACGATGTCACGGTCGGCGGCAAATTCGCGGGTAATGTAAATGGTCTTTTTTTCCTTGTCTACGATGAAATCAAATAGCGGGCTCATTTTCAAATTTTTATAGTGAACAATTATTCGGTTGTTTTGATGGACGGCGGAATCCGCAGCCATCCGGTTGCAAATATAAGCGCAGCCAATCGGTTTCGCAAATTTATTTGTAGAAAAACGGCATTGGGTAGAAAAACTCCCCTTTTGTACGGAAAACCGGGCCCGGATTGTCTTACTATAAAATTGTTTATGAAAATGACTAATCTTTTTGGCCAAATTCTTTTGGTAGGGATTATCCTGTCCGGCAAGGCAGGATTTGCCCAGACTATTACAGGCCAGACAGCCGGGCTTGAAAATACGTCAAACGGAAAAATTATCAAGGCATGGTATACTGCCTGGGAGACAAGGGACTGGAATTTGATGACGCAAATTGTTGCTGACGGATTCACTTTCTCGAGCCCGCTCGACGATCATATCAAAATAGATGCAATGAAGGAAAGGTGCTGGCCCAACGCGGGCAAGATCAAATCGGCTGACGTGCAGCAACTGGTCATGAGCGGGGATGTTGCCTTTGTAATCAGTAATGGTTACAATACAGATGGAAAATTATTCCGGAACTGCGATTATTTTACGATAAAAGACGGGAAAATTAGCGCGTACGAGTGTTTTTTTGGACCAGGGATCAATTATCCGACTTCGGGGAAATAACGGTCGGGGTTCACTCACGCTATTGGAATTGAACATTAAGTGTACGAATTCGAACAGGTGATAATATCCAGTAGCCCTTAACTAATTGATTACCATATTGCAATAAGTTGGGCATATTTTTGGGATCATTTGGCAATAGTTTTAGACAAAACATATGTTCCAAAACTATTTCCTCCTCGCGTGGCGCCATCTGGTCAAGAGCAAAGGTTATGGCTTTATCAACATCGCCGGCCTCGCCACCGGTATGACTATCGCCCTGTTCATCGGCCTCTGGATCGCGGACGAGTTTAGTTTCGACCACTACGCCCCCAACCATAGCCGTATCGCAAAAGCCCTGTTCAGCTATACAACAAAAGAGGGGACCATCACCAGCGACGTCATCGCCATGCCCCTGAGCCATGCCTTTCAGGATCGGTACTCAGGGCTGTTCACGAATAGCGCGCTTGTCTGCGACGGGAGCGATCACCTACTGAGCTATAAGGCAAAAACGGTAAGTGCTCCCGCCATCTGGGCCGAGAAGGGCCTTCCCGTTATGTTCGGCTTCCAACTCCTCGCCGGCAGCACAGAGGCGGCCGCAGACCCTTCCACGGCGCTCATCTCCGAATCGCTGTCCAACCGCCTCTTCGGCAAGGCAAATCCCATTGGCCAAACCATCAAGGTTGACAACCAGTTGCCCCTTCGCGTTGGCGGCGTGTACGCGGACCTGCCCCACAACACTACCTTTCATGGAGTGGACCTTATCATGCCCTGGATGAACCCGGCGAATAACTATCACAACCACAATACCAACTGGGATGATGACAACGGGTATCTCTATGTCGAGTTGGCCCCTAATGTCAATGCAGCCGAAGCGACCGCGCGCATCCGCCTCCTTCCGACCCCCTATTTCAAGTCGTGGCACGAGGAAGCGATGGTATATCCGCTCGACAAAGCGCATCTGTATAATGATTTTACTAATGGCGTGCCCACCGGTGGCACTATCCGCTTCGTTTGGCTCTTTGGGCTTATCGGCGCCTTCGTTCTCCTCCTTGCCTGCATAAATTTCATGAACCTCTCGACCGCCCGGAGCAGCAAACGCGCCAAAGAGATTGGCATCCGAAAAACGATTGGTTCGCCAAAGGGTCAGCTGATCGCCCAATTTCTTTGCGAGTCCGTCCTCATCGCCTTCATCGCACTCGCCTTCACTCTGCTCCTTGCCAGCATGGTCCTGCCCTTGTTCAATGAGCTTTCTGCCAAAGACATCCAGATTCCGTGGGCAACCCCGCTTTTCTGGTTCTCACTTGTTGGCTTCACGACCTTCACAGGTTTGCTGGCAGGAAGTTATCCTGCCTTTTACCTTTCCGGCTTCAACACCATCAGCGGCTTCCGGAATAAGGGCGAATTACCTCGAAAGATACTCGTTGTCACGCAGTTCACGGTTTCACTTTCCCTCGTGATCGGCACCGTCGTTGTCTTCCGGCAGATCCTCTTCACAAAAGAACGTCCCGTAGGGTACTCACGTAACGGCCTGATCACCGTCAACATCAATACCCCCGAGCTGGCACAGCATTATGAAGCTCTCCGTACCGAATTGATCCAAAAAGGTCTCGCTAGCAATGTGGCAGCTACCAATATGGCGCTCACGGGTTTTGAAGATGCTAACGAACTCTACTGGCGAGGTAAAAGACCGGATCAGGAGTCCCTCATGTTTCATGACGTCAACGTTACCTCCGATTATGGCGCCACTATTGGCTGGACAGTACTCCAGGGCCGTGATTTCTCGCGCGACTTCCCGACAGATTCCAACTCCATGATCCTTAATGCGGCCGCCGCAAAGACTATCGGCATCAAGAATCCCGTCGGTGAGACCATGAAGGTATTCGGCAAGAACTATAAGGTGATCGGTGTTGTAGGCAACATGCTCACGAATTCACCTTACGATACCATCAAACCCGCCGTCTTCCTTGGCGGGCTGTACACGGGTATGATCATTATACGCATTCGACCCGGCCTCTCCGCGCATAACGCTCTCACAGAAATAGAAGGCGTTTTCAAACAGTACAACCCGTCCAGCCCCTTCATCTATCGTTTCGTTAATGATGACTACGCCGCCAAATTCGCTTCGGAGCAGCGCATCGGCAACCTCGCTACGGTCTTCACGGTGATCGCTATTTTTATTTCCTGTCTGGGCCTGTTCGGTCTTGCCGCCTATGTTGCCGAACAACGAACAAAGGAGATCGGCGTGCGGAAAGTACTCGGTGCCAGCATCGTCACCTTGCTGAGGTTGCTGTCAGGCGAATTTCTAAAGCTCACCGGCATCTCCATCCTGCTGGCCATCCCTCTTTCATACTATTTCATGAACAAATGGCTGGAGTCGTACGCCTATCATGCTCCGTTGTCGTGGTGGATCTTCGCGTCCGCCGCTGCGGGGATAGTCGTCATCGCATTGTTCACGGTGACCTATCAGTCTTTGAAAGCAGCGCTGATGAACCCCATAAAAAGTTTACGATCGGAATGATGCTGATATCCATTCCCGTTTTACCGGCAAATCGCTGGCAAATTTGGAAAAGTAAAAGGGCCGCTGTGAAAGCGACCCTTGTAGCTACTTGGAGTTCATGTGCACCAAACAGGAGATTTCTCGAACCGCTATGTAGAAAAGCTGTGCAGTATGTTCGTCGGTTGACTACATAAAATTACATTTAAACGGCAAGCCATCAAAAAATCTTCAACTGCTATTTGCGGTCATTCCGCCCTGCAGAAGCCGCCCTTAGTTATTTAAGTTTATGAAAGAGGTGCGCCTACTACTTTTTGTTATCGATGTAACCGTTCGAAAATTGCGCTCTCCTCCTTTTGTCATAAGTTGTTTCTGTGAGGGCTATAGCCATATAAACAATAAGTTTGTCATCGCCCAATGGGAACTATGATTTTTTGTTCTCCGGCTGAATATGATTTTGTCGCTGCCGTTAAATCATGGTTGCCATTGGGAAATTACATATATTTATTGGGCAGCAAGCCCATGGTCTGGGAACGGGGAATAAGCGGCGTCGTACATTTGAAGTTTTTGAACAACTCCCTTCGCAATTAGAGCCAATTTCCTGGCGACTTTTACGATGGCGTGCCGGCTGTTCTTAACAGCATGTTTCCGGTAATACTTTAGTAGGGATGAATCATTCCTGATAGCGATCCAGGAAGCCTCCACCAGTAAGGGGCGTAGATGCTTATTGCACCGGGGTTGGATTCCTTTTACTTGAACGCTGTCGCCGCTGCTGTGTTGCCAGGGAATGAGTCCCAGGAAACTACAGTATTCTGCCGGATCCTTGAAACGGTTAAAATCCCCAATCTCCGCCAATAGACCAATGGCGGTGGTAAAACCGATCCCGGGCACTGACAGGAGGCACTTGTAAGGCATGCCGTATTCCTTTTTGGCCTGGCTCCGGAGGGCTTTGGTTATTTTACCCAATTCATTGCGTTGGTACACCAGCTCGTCAATATACCTCTTTAACGTAAAGACGCCGGCTTCATGGGTCATTTTCAATTTGCGCAACCAGGTGATCACTCTTGCCGAGATATAGCCTTCGAAATTTGAGCTATAATCGATACCAAAATAGAGCAGGTAGGCTTTAAGCCGGTTGATGACCCTGGCTACGTCCCTTGCCTTCGATTCCCGCAGGCGAAATAAGGCCCTAAACTCCTGCTGTTGCCTGGATAGCATATAAATCGAATGAAGGTTGCCTTTTTCGAGGTGAAAGGCCAACGAGCGGCTGTCATGGACATCCGTCTTGTTTTTCTTCTCCTTGTCGGTTCGCGGTATATCTCCGGGATGGACAATGATATTTTTAATGCCGAGCTTGCAGAGATCCTCGTGGGCGCTCGTTCCGCTGAAGCCGGCCTCATAGGTCGAGTAATATTCTCCTCCCGGAAATTTACGTTGTAATTGGCTCAGTAAGGCCGCCGGTGACGGGGGCTGAGTAAAGTGGGCCACCACGAAATTCAAAGACCGAACAGTGACTGCCCATGACTTCTTATGGACGTCGATCCCGATATAGAATTTTTGTCCCCGGAAATCATCAGGATTTGGTAACTTACTGGTAGGCATAGTGCAGCGTTTTAATCGTTAATAATGGCGAAACTCCCCAGTTATCGCTTATCAAAATTACGGCGGCCCCTCATGGGTGACCGCAGAATACCTGCACTATGCTTTTCTATACATCACTACTGCTTTTTGCAGGACCTATCATTGCTTTCTACTCTAAGTGTCTGATTTTTAGAATGCCCGGGTCACGTTTTTTTAGGAAATCTGTTTAACATTTCGACATTCCTGATCGCTGAGCTAAGTTGGATTTTATAGTTACTCCGACCGAAGGCTCCTGACCGGGTTGGCCAAGGCTGCTTTGACCGATTGGAAACTTACGGTCATCGGCGCGATCAGGATGACGCCGATCCCGGCTGCCGCGAACATCCACCAACTAGCAGAGATCCGATAGGCGGAAGGAAGTTTTCGAACCAATTCCTGCCGGATTTGATTTTCAATTAGAATATCTTCTGTAGGGGTCGTGGTCAGTGGCACAAGGATTGCCACCATATTTAAAAAACATGATACTATGAATGCAATTGAAGATATAGAGGTTTTGTTCATTGCAGGTTTTGGTCCGATTGTTCGAGATCCTCTCGAAAGCCGCAAACTCTACAGCGAAGCACTCGGCATCCGCTTTAAGGAGGAAAGTGGGGCATATCTACATACAGAATTGCTTGAAGGCGCTAAAACTTTTGCACTCTGGCCACTTTCCCAGGCGGCGGAGTCCTGTTTTGGCAATGACTCGTGGCCCGACGACATTCCTGCCCCACAGGCCTGGCTTGAGTTCGACGTTAAAAGCGTTGAAAAGGCTACTGCAGACCTTGAATCGCGGGGATACCGAGTGCTGATCAGGAACAAAAAAGAACCATGGGGTCAAACGGTCAGTCGTTTCATTTCACCGGAAGGACTGCTGTTGGGTATTACTTTTACGCCGTCCTTCAGAGGAGAGAAATAGTACAACTGTATGGAAAGATAAGATTTCTATCGCTTTTTTTGCAGTTCCGCGTTGGCGAACAAGTTTGCCCCGCTCCCAAACGAAAAACCCCTCCGCAAGAATTGCGGAGGGGTCGTTGTGCCCGGAACAGGATTAGCTCACTCCACGCTGCGCTGTTCCTTATACTTCCACGAGGGTCTTACTCAAAGCCTTTGCCCCGCCTTCGGTGGCGCCCGGCGTTTTGACTTGTTCGCTTTGGTGAGCAAGCTCCCCCGCTCTCAAATCAAAACGTCTCTCCAACTTCGTTGGAAAGGCGTTTGTGCCCAGAACAGGAATCGAACCTGCACACCCTTGCGAGTACCAGATTTTGAGTCTGACGCGTCTACCAGTTCCGCCATCTGGGCTTTTGCGATGTTTGGACTGAGAAAATCGGGACGCAATATTACGGATTTGGGGTCGCCCAGCCAAATAGGGATAAAAATTTCTACCTTAGCCGAATACGATCGCAGGTAAACCAGCTCAGGATGATAACGATAGGCTTATTGCGGGAAGGGAAGATACCGGCGGACAACCGCGTAGCGCTGACTCCCGCTCAATGCAAATGGATCCATAAGAATGTGCCGGATGTGCGGGTGTTGGTCCAGTCTTCGCCGGACAGGTGCTTTCCCGACAGCGAATACCGGTTGGCGGGCGTCGGGATGCGCGAGACCATGGAGGAATGCGATATTTTGTTTGGGATCAAAGAGGTGCCCGTCAAGGACCTTCTGGCGGGGAAGACCTACCTCTTCTTTTCGCATACTAAAAAGCAGCAACCTTATAACCAGCGGATGTTCCGCGCGATCCTCGACAAGAAGATCACGCTGATCGACTATGAGTGCCTCGAGCATGACGACGGTCAGCGCATCCTTGGGTTCGGCTTTTTTGCGGGTGTGGTGGGCGCCCACAACGGAATCATGGCCTATGGCCGGCGGACCGGCTCTTTCGAATTGGGGCGGGTATATGGTCAGCAAAGCTTCCAGGAACTGATCCATACGTATTTCGGTCTCCGGCTGCCCGCGATCAAGGTCGTCGTGACCGGTTCCGGCCGTGTCGCACATGGCGTGCTGGAAGTGATGAACCTGCTGGAGATCGTGGAAGTGGAGCCGGATGAGTTCCTGGATAGGGGATTCAATTACCCGGTCTATACGCAACTACGGGGTGTCGACCTGTACGAGGAGGTCGGAACCGGCAAGTATCAGCGCGAGGATTTTCACCGGCATCCGGGGAATTACCGCTGTAAATTCCATCCGTACGGGAATATGGCGGATATCCTCATGAACGGCATCTACTGGGAGCGAAGCATGCCCCGATTGTTCGAGTGGGAGGACATGGCCTCGGCTTCGTTCCGCATCCGGACTATTGCCGACATCACCGACGACCGGGAAGGATCGGTGCCCTGCAATCTCGGCGACGCGCCGATGGAGGAGCCTGTATACGGCGTGGATATCATGACGCGACAACGGACCGCGCCCTATTTGCCGGGGTCGGTCGATGTGATGGCCGTGGGCAATCTGCCCAATGAATTGCCGCGGGATGCGTCCCGGTTCTTCGGCGAGCAACTGATCAAATATGTCCTGAGCGATTTGTTCCGGGCCGGCTCGGCCGTCATCGACCGTGCCACGATGGTGCGGGAAGGGGAGTTGACGGAGCCCTACCAGTACCTGGCGGGATATGCGGCCGGAGAGCAGGGAGGGGGATGATCGTTCCGCCGGCCGACCATCCAATTATAGATACAGGTAGTAGTCTTTCATCAATTCCATAAAATCGTCGGTATACGCGCCTTCTCCATCCTGGATGGTCAGTTCAGTCGTCGGGATGAAGCAGTCCCGGTGGCGGGAGAACCAGCCGATGGCCCGAAAGAACTCATGACGGGGCGACTGCCTGATCAGCAATTTTTCCCGCAGGTGAAAGCCGTGACCCCGCAGCGCCTGTTCGGTGAACGGCCCGAAACGATGAAAGGGAAGGAGCACGCCGAATGAGCCGGCAGAACTCAGGTTGGCCCCGCTGGCTTCCAACAGCTCGGAGAGGGAAAGTTCCTTGCTGTGACGCGCGAGGTTGGCGGCATCGGAAACGGCGGGAAGATCGTTTTCGAAAAAGGGTGGATTGCTAATGATGAAGTCGAACTTTTCCGGAAATGCGAAAGAACGGACGTCGCCCGGGTAGGCCTTGAGCGAATGGCGCCAGGGGCTATGATCGATGTTGTCTTTCAGTTGGCGGAATGCCTCCAGGTCCAGTTCGATCCCCGTAATCCGGCCCTTGCGGCGCTGCGCCAGCATCAGCATCAGGAGGCCCGTCCCACTCCCGATATCTAAAATATTCGCCAAGCCCGGCACCTTGTCAGCAAACCAGGCCCCCAGGATACAGGCATCCGTGCACACCTTCATCGCACACCTGTCCTGGTGGACAATGAATTGCTTGAACCGGAAATAAGTGTTGGGCATATACTTTTTATTGGGGAAGGTTACCAAACGGCGCGGGCACTGGCCGAGACGGAAAGCGGCGCGAAATCCCCGTTCAAATACTTGTAATGACCCGTGATCGCGATCATCCCCGCGTTGTCGGTGCAATATTCAAATGGCGGGATAAAGGCGTTCCATCCTTCAGCGGCGGCCATGTCGAGGAAGGCTGTCCTGAGCCCGCTATTGGCGGATACACCGCCCGCAATGCAGAGGTCCCTGACGCCGGTCTTCCGTGCGGCTTTTCGGAATTTGTGGAGCAGGATCGAAATGATGCGGCCCTGGATGGAAGCGCAAATGTCCGCCAGGTTCTTGTCCACGAAGCCCGGGTCGCTCGCGCAATTGTCCCGGAGAAAATACAGAATCGCTGTCTTGAGGCCGCTGAAGCTGAAATTCAGGCCGGGGATCTGGGGCTCGGGAAATGGAAAGCGATCGGGGTTGCCAACCCGCGCATGACGGTCGATGAGCGGACCGCCGGGATAGGGAAGACCAAGCAGCTTGGCGGATTTATCGAATGCTTCTCCCGCGGCATCGTCGAGGGTCTCGCCGATGACTTCCATGCGAAGCGGGGAATGGCAGAGGACGATCTGGGTGTGACCGCCGCTTACGGTCAGGCAGAGGAAGGGAAAGGCCGGGCTCGCCTTCGCTGAAGCTTCGGCGGCCGAGGGGCTCGCCTTCGCTGAAGCTTCGGCCGAGGACTGCTTTGTTTCGTTGGGGATCAGGTTGGCCAGGACATGGGCCTGCATGTGATGCACCGCTAACAGCGGAATACCGAGGGCGAGCGCAAGCGATTTTGCAAATTCGGAGCCAACGAGCAGGGAGCCGATAAGGCCGGGGGCCTGCGTAAACGCGATGGCGCTAAGGTCGGTCAACGCGCAACCGGCTTTCTTTAGCGCCGCATCGACCACAGGGACGATATGCTGCATGTGGGCCCGGCTTGCGAGTTCGGGAACTACGCCGCCATATTGTTCGTGGACGGATTGTCCGGCAATGATATTCGACAGCAGCCGGCCATCGCGGCTGACGGCGCAACTCGTCTCGTCGCAGGACGATTCGATCGCGAGGATGGTGACGGGTTTGTCCATGTGACGCAAAATTAGGAAAAAGGGGAGACCCGGGCGGCCAAAGGCTCGGAAACCGGGGAACCGGGTTCACTTCGACCGGATCGCGACGACCGGGTCCATGCGGGCCGCGACAAAGGCGGGAATTATGCCGGCGGAAATCCCGGTGACCAGGCAAATACAGACCGCCAGGATAATAATGTTGAGCGGGATAAAGACGTGGAAGCTCAGGATGGCTGAGAAAATGAGCGTGAGGATAAACACCGCGAACATCCCGATCAGGCCGCCGATGATACAGAGAAATGCCGATTCCATCAGAAATTCCATCAGGATCACACCTCGTTTGGCCCCGATGGCTTTTTTCAGCCCGATCTGCGGCGTCCGCTCCCTGACGGTGACGAACATGATGTTGGCCACACCAAACATGCCCACGATGAGTGACAATGCGGCGATCGCCCAGCCGCCAATATTCATCCCGGCAAATATAGGCTCGAGGAATTTGCTCAGGTTGTCGATATTGTTGACGGCGAAATTATCTTCTTCGGTGGGGCTAAGTTTCCGGACCGACCGCATGGCGCCCCGCAATTCGTCGCTGAGGGCGTAGGAAGTAATGACCGAATCGCCTTTCACCAGGATCTTGGGATTGCTGTATTCTTCCCGGAACATCTGGCGCATGAAATTCAGGGTCATCAGGATACTGTTGTCGAAGTCCCAGCCGCCAATCAGGCTTTGTCCCTGTTTCTCCATGACGCCGATGACGAGGGCCTGTCTGCCGTCTTTGAGTTTGATGGCTTTGCCCACGGCCCTTTCCGGCCGGGTGAACAGGCGTTCCGCGATGCGGTAGCCCATGACGACGTAGGGCGTGCCGCGGTCGAAATCCGATTGCTGAAAATACCGGCCGCTGCCGATCGTCACCTGTTCAATCTTATCGAAGTCCTCCGTATTGCCGTAATAGTTGACACCGCTGAGCGAGTTGTCGCCATAGTCGACGGTGGCCTGGTTGTCGATCTCGAAGTCGATATACTGCGCATCCGGTACTTTCAGGCGCAAGTCTTTGGCCTCTTCCAATTTCGGGACGGGCCGCTTGATATATTTCCACCAGGGAAAATCCGGGCCGCCCGAATACTGCCACTTGTCGATGTAAATGGTCTTTGTTCCCAGCGATTTCAAGTCGTTGTTGACCGCCAGTTGCATGCTGGCGATCGTGGAGAGTACGCTGATGATACAGAAAATACCGAACGTAATGCCGAGCAGCGACAGGAAGGTCCGGAGCTTGTTGCTGCGGAACTCCTGCAACGCCATGATCAGGCTTGTCCAGGCAATTTCAAGGTACCGGTACATGGTTCGAATGTACGCATTTGCCGCCAACCGGGACCCGGAATTGCGCTAAATTGCAGGAAAAAGGGGCGAACGGCGATAGCCTGCCCCGGCAAATATCTGGGCTATGTATACGATCGAGAACCACGAGCTGATGATCGGCGTCGATCCGAAAGGGGCGGAGTTGCAGCGCATCTATGGCAAATTGAAAAACCTGGACTATTTATGGGGTGGCGATCCGGCCTATTGGGGGAAGCATTCTCCTCTTCTTTTCCCGATCGTGGGAGCCTTAAAGGACAATACCTATTTTTATCAGGGCAAGGCCTACTCGCTCCCGCGGCATGGTTTTGCGCGCGACCGGGAATTTGCCGTCGAATTCCGGCAGGCGGACCGGATCGGCTTCCTGCTGAGAAGCGACGAGCAGACCCGCGCGGTGTATCCTTTTGAATTCGAGCTGCGAGTGCAGTACCGGCTTTCGCCCCTTCGCCTGTGGACCACCTACCAGGTGAAGAACCTCGCCGATCCGGCGATGTATTTTTCGATCGGGGGGCACCCCGCATTCCGCGTCCCGCTGGCGGCAGGGACATCGTATTCGGATTACTATCTCGAGTTCGACGGGACCGAGGTGGCGCCGCGCTGGCCGATATCAAAGGACGGACTGATCATGAAGACGCCGGAACCGATGCTGCAGGATACCGCGGTCCTTCCGCTCCGGAAAGAACTTTTTGCCAAAGACGCGCTGGTATTCAAATCACTGAGATCATCGGGCGTGACGCTCCGCTCCGGCAAGTCGGAAGAAGGATTGCGGATGAGTTTCCCGGGCTTCCCCTATCTGGGCGTATGGGCGGCTCCCAACGCGGACTTTGTTTGTATCGAACCCTGGTGCGGGATTGCCGATGCTGTCGACAGCAGCCAGGAACTCACCGGGAAAGAAGGCATCAACCGGTTGGAGGGCGGTGGCGTATTCGAGCGCACCTGGGATCTCCGGCTGCTGGGGGCGAAGGGTCAGCCATGAGGCCGCCTGCAGCAAGGGTTCGGATATGGCCGCCTTCGCGAGGCTTCCAATGGGGCCGCCTTCGGCAAGGCTTCCGAGGGGCCGCCTTCGCCAAGGCTTCGGCGGCCGATGTTAAAACTCGAATTCCCGAACCGTCGGGTCATGCAGGACTTCGTGGATACAGTAGCGGTGGTTCCGCTCCGATCCCTGGACGATCCACTCGCCCGTGATCAGGCTTTCGGCGGTTTTCCGCTCGCCGCTACGCCTGAACTTCAGGTGATGATACCTGAAAAGGTCTTCATACCGGTGCAGGGATTCGTTCTCGAAGTTGCAGACGATCCTATAGGTCCGGATCTGGTTGACACGGTCGATCCAGGCTTCGAGGAGCATAAAAATGAAGAGGACGACGAGGACGAGGACGGTGGCGAAGCAGGCCACGACGAGGTAGCCGGCGCCGATCGCCATTCCCAGCGCGGCCGTCACCCAGATCATGGCGGCGGTCGTGATCCCGTTGACCTTGTTGTGGACATCACCCCTGAAGATGACACCGGCGCCGACAAAGCCGATGCCCGTGACGATGTTGGAGGCGATCCGGTCGGGATTGCCGCTACCGCCGATCACCTCTGAAAAGATGGTGAAGACCGTCGCGCCGAGGCAGATCAAAGTAAGCGTGCGAAACCCCGCCGACTTGCTGCGATATTCCCGCTCCGCGCCAAGGATCCCGCCGATGATGACGGCAAGCGCCAGTTTCACGACGATATCGGAGGGGAGGACGAAATTCATCTTTTTTGACGTTTGGTAGCCGGGTGATTGAAGAAGCCGGCTTTGTATTCTTTAAAATATGCGTTGTAGTCCTTCTTAACCTTTCCGGCGTAGGCAGCCGCAAAGGCGACCAGGCCCTGCTGCCAGTGTGTGTCTCCTCCAAAGGCTATCAGTTCGTCAGGCAGGGCGGCGCCCTGTCGGGCGGCGCTACGAAGCATCGCGCTGGCGGTGAGGAAGGCCATGTCTTCGATGACGCAGGCGATATCCTTGAACCGGTCACGAATGACCATGAAATCGATCCGGTCCGCGGTCGGCTGCATTTCCTTGACAACAAAAGAATCTCCGTCGAAGGTGGTAAAGCTCAGGAGGGCGGGATTGATATTTTGCATCCTCTCCTGAACGGCAACCACACGCTCCGCTTCGGATGCCCAGGCGGGCTGGGGACAGGTAACCCAGGGCTGTAGCGAAGAGGGTGTCGCCTGTTTCATGTCGATGAGCAGGTGCTTCTTCGGGTCTTTTGTATTTCTCAGGAGAAATGCATATCTCTTCACGCCCAGGCTTCCGGTACCTGCAATGCGAAAGGCAGCATCCACGACCTTGAATCTGCCGTTCAGGAGGGGGTAATGCTGCAGGAGCTGGGAAAAATGGGTGATCAGCCGCTTGCGGAGGGCCTTGTCGAGCGGAAAGAACCGGACATGATCGATCCGGATCTGCATGCTGCCGCTTTTCCCGGATTCGGTGTGCTGGCGGACCAGTTCTTTCTGTTTCCGTCCGGCGATCTTCTCCAGGAATATGCGTACGATGCCGTTCGCCGTCTCGTGTTCCAGGTACTTTGCCTTGCCCTTCGCGAGCGTCGCCGAAAAGACGCGGAGGAAGAGCCGGGCAGTCTGGGTGGCATCCTTTTTTTTGATTCCCAGGGATTCAAACCCGGCGAAAATGCTTGTTACCATCCTGGCGATCTCCCAGGTCGCAGGCCCAAGGATACCCTCGTCAAAGTCATTGAGATCGAAATACACGAGGCGGTTGGAGCCTTTAAAGCTGCCAAAATTCTCCAGGTGAAGGTCGCCGCTGATCCAGCTCAGCGGGTATGCGGGCAAGGCATCGGATTGGGACAGGTCTTCATAAAAGAGGTGGCAGGTACCGCGAAAAAACCGAAACGGATTCTCCGCCATCGACTGGTATTTGAGCGCGGTATAAGTGGGTAACCGGCCGCTATTGAAGGTCAGGATGCGTTCGGCGATGCTCGGCACAGGTTTTTTTTAGAAAGGTAAGGCATTTTTAAATGCTTTTACAGTGGGGTAGGAGACAGGTGGGGGGAGATGGGCGAAGAGGGATGGATGGGTGGGTGGAATTTGTAAACGGGGATTGGCAAATGCCCCTTATCTTGCACGATATGCGTGGAAATTATGGCGTAATCGGCATCTTGCTGGCGCTGGCTTTGGCTTTAGGGGCCTGCGGAAGGCCGGAGCCGGCCGAATATTACGGGTTTCAAGATTTGCAGGTAGGTCCGGTGGTGAACGGCAAAACGGACGTGTCCGCCACCGTAAAACTGTACAACCCCAACCGCTTCGGGATAAAGTTGAAGCGGGCGGAGGTGGATATCAAGGTAAACGGGGCGCATGCGGGGCATTCCCTGCTGGATTCGACGATCAATATCCCCGCGAAGGATACATTTTATGTTCCCGTTTCGCTGCAACTGGACCTGCAGGGATTGTTCAGCAATGCGTTGCAGCTGTTGATGGGAAAGCGGGAAGCGACAGTCGATCTCGACGGGCGGGTAAGGGTCAAAAGAGGCATATTGACATTTAACCGGTCTTTTCACTACGAGGGCACGCAGGACCTTAGCATCCTGATGCCTTCGGGTTCGGGGTTCCAGTAATATGAGCACAATCCGAAAGCAAAGTATTATTTCTTCCGTTATCGTCTATATCGGGATAGCGTTAGGCGTCTTGATCAATTTCATCTTCGCACGATGGTTCACCCCTGATCAATATGGTCTGATCAATGGAATGTTCATGGCAATCGGCATGGTGCTGTCCTTTGCGGCCAGCCTGGGGATGCCAAATTTTATCATGAAATTCTATCCATATTACAAGGACAATCTTCCGGTCCAGGAAAATGATATGGTAAGCATCGCAATTCTTGTAAGCTTAGCAGGCTTCATTGTCACGCTGGTGCTCGGGGCTGTTTTCCGACAGCAAATAATTCACTTTTACCAAGCCAAATCAGCCGAACTGGTGAAGTATTATTGGTGGCTATTTCCCTTCGGATTGGGCATTACTATTTTCAGTGTGCTGGAGCCCTATGGCTGGCACCTTAAGAAGTCGGTATTGACCAGTTTCCTTCGGGAGGTTGCGGTACGGGTCGTGACGCTATTGTTGATCGTCCTGTATCTGGTAGGCGTGATCGGAAGTTTCGGGCTCTTTGTAAAACTGTACGCCTTCACTTTTTTGTCGATCGCTGTTTTCCTTGGTCTCTATTTACTGCGAAGCGGAGAATTGCATTTTAGCTTTCACATGAGCCGGGTAACGAGGAAATTTTCCTCCAAGATCCGGGCGCTGGCTCTGCAAAGCTGGGTTGGATCGGTTTTTTTCAACCTCTCCTTTTATTTGGCTCAGATAATAATCGCAGGTTTGGTGGCCGGAGGGTTAAGCGCGGTGGGTGTATTTACCCTGGCGCAATTGGCTTCTTCCCTGATCCAGGCACCGCAGCGTGCGGTAGGAGCAGCCTCGATCGGGCCGCTTTCGAGGGCCTGGAAGGACAAGGATTTGGGAAGGATTGGGCGCATTTATCACCGGTCGGCGATTAACCAACTTGTTTTTTCGGTTGGGATGTTTGTCCTCATTTGGATCAATTACCGGGATGGTATCGAGGTTTTTCATCTCAACCCCGTCTATATGTCGGGTCAGTGGGTGTTCTTCTTTATCGGATTGGCAAGGGTGGCAGACCTGGGAACGGGTGTTAACAGCCAGGTAATAGGGACGTCGGCGGATTGGCGGGTGGAAGTGTATTCGGGCATCATCCTTGTTGCGCTGACAATTCCATTAAATTATATGCTTGCGAAGGAGATCGGCATCGTTGGACCCGCTATCGCCGACCTCGTTACATTTTCTGTTTACAACGCTATCCGGTGGCTATTTCTTTTTAGAAAATACAAACTCCAGCCTTTTGACCGGAAAAGCGGCTATACGATATTGCTGGCTGCGGGGTCGTTTATCCTTTGCCATGAATTATTTGGCCGGCAGCATGGGATTGGCTGGATATTCGCGCGGACAGCTCTTTTTGTGCTCGTGTACGGTGGCGGTGTGCTTCTGTTTCAGTTATCCGAGGATGTGCTGCCGGTTTGGCAGACGATAAAGAAGCGGGTTTCAGGCCCCGGCGGTCTTTCCTGATGCACGCTTTTGGCGAAATTTGACGCGGGAATCCAGAGAAATTGCGCGGTGGTCAATTGGTTAACCGTATTTAAAGAAACCTACTATCTTAGCGCTAACCGTTACCCAATAAATCGCTAGTAACCAATAGGTGAAATGATGTACATTTGCCATCTGATGGCTCAAAAGTATCTCAATGAAATCAGTAGACGCCGGACCTTTGCGATCATTTCCCATCCAGATGCGGGCAAAACGACCCTTACGGAGAAGTTTTTGCTATTTGGCGGCGCCATTCAGACGGCCGGGGCGGTAAAGAGCAATAAGATCAAGAAACATGCAGCCAGCGATTTTATGGAAATTGAGCGACAACGTGGTATTTCGGTTGCTACGTCCGTTATGACGTTTGAATATCAAGGGATTTTAATTAATCTGCTCGATACACCAGGCCACAAGGATTTTGCCGAGGACACTTACCGGACGCTTACTGCCGTCGATAGCGTCATACTGGTGATCGACAGTGTGAATGGAGTAGAGGCGCAAACGCGGAGGCTGATGGAAGTTTGCCGGATGCGAAACACGCCTTTGATCGTCTTTATCAATAAAATGGACCGCGACGGGAAGAACCGGTTCGACCTGTTGGAGGAAATTGAAAAAGAGTTAAAGATTCAATTGCATCCTATGGGCTGGCCAATCAATAGCGGGAAAGATTTTAAAGGAGTTTATAATTTGTATGACAAGGATTTGATCCTTTTTGCGGCCAATACGAAAGCAACAGATGATGACGAGTTTGCAGTGAGGATCGACCGTTTAGACAGCGAATTGCTTGATGACAGGCTAGGAGAGAAAGATGCAGCAATTTTGAGAGAGGACGTAGAATTAGTTGAAGCAGTCCACGGGCAGCTAAATGTAGAGGACTATGTGGCGGGTAAAGTGGCTCCTGTATTTTTTGGCAGCGCCATAAACAATTTCGGGGTCCGGGAAATGCTGAATACATTCATCCGCATAGCACCGGGCCCTCGAGGTCGGGAGACAACTACCCGGTTCCTGGATTCCGATGAGGATAAATTTAGCGGCTTCGTCTTTAAGATACATGCCAATCTCGACCCCAAGCATCGGGATAGAATTGCGTTTTTGAGAGTTTGCAGCGGGAAGTTCGAGCGCAATAAATATTTTCATCATGTTCGCCTGGATAAAGATGTCCGGTTTTCCAATCCGTATACCTTCCTGGCGCGTGATAAAGATGTGATCGAATCTGCCTTTGCCGGGGATGTGGTCGGTTTGTTCGATACCGGGAACTTTAAGATCGGCGATACCCTCACCGAAGGCGAGAACTTTTATTTCACGGGTATTCCGTCGTTTTCGCCTGAAATATTTAAAGAGGTTATAAATAAAGATCCTTTAAAAACCAAGCAGTTGGAAAAAGGGCTGCTGCAGTTGACGGATGAGGGGGTTGCCCAACTGTTCACGCAGTTTGGCGGCAACAAAAAAATAATCGGCTGTGTCGGGGAATTGCAATTTGACGTGATCCAATATCGTTTACTACACGAATATGGCGCTTCCGTCCAGTTCAACGCCCTTCCCTTTTATAAGGCTTGTTGGATCACTTGTGCGGATGAGCGTAAATTGGCGGATTTTATGCGTTTCAAACAAGGCAATATTGCTGAGGATAAGGATGGGTATGCCGTCTACCTGGCCCAGAGTGAATGGTTTCTAAATACGGAACGGACCAATAACCCGGAAATTCAGTTCCATTTTACCTCGGAGATTCACAAGTAATTGACAAATCAACCCGTTGTACCTCAAACCATCTTATCATTGGAAAGGCACATTCGTGATGGTGGCATTCATGTCACCAGCGGTGAAAGCGCAGGTCCCTTCATTCATAGCGCCGGATTCCATATGTGTTAACGCCCCGGTCCAGATCAGCAATACCTCGGTGGGAGGAACGACTTTCTATTGGAGCTTCTGCGATGCCGATTTGCTCCAGACGCCCCAAGCTGATAATTTGGGCAATATAGGTGGTATTTTTTCCCAGCCGGTTTTTATGGATATCGTTGAGCAGGGGGGTAATTTCTTTGTTTTCGTGACCGATCATTATCCGGGGAACCTCATCCGGCTGGACTTTGGCAATAGCATGCTCAACACGCCGACAGCAACGAGCCTTGGAAATTTTGGCGGAATAATCAATCCGGGGTATGGGACAGAGGGCATTCAGGTCATTAATAATAACGGAAACTGGTATGCTTTGATCGTGGGTGGGGATATGGTTTCGGGCGGGATTCCGAAGCTTGTGCAAGTCAGTTTTGGCCCGGATATCACTAATCCCGCGCCCGTTGCGACCGATTGGGGCAACCTGGGAAATATGGACCAGTCCATCGGGTTTTATGTTTTCAATGATGGCGGGAATTGGTATGGGTTTGCGGTTAATGCGACCAACAATACGTTTACCCGATTCGATTTTGGCACTAATTTGAATGTGCCCCCGGTAGCGACTAACCTGGGAAACCCCGGAAATTATTTCGATTATCCAACGAGCATTTGTCCGATGAAAGATCCTGCGACAGGCGAATGGCATGTGTTCATAACCAATGGAAATCTGCACAGCCCGAGTGCCCTGGAGCGGATGGATTTCGGGACGTCCCTGCTGAATAACAATCCGACGCCGGTCCTAATCGGAAACCCCGGAAATGCGATTGCGTATGCGCGCGACATTAAAATCATCATTGAATGTAATCAAATCGTCGGATTTGTTCCCGACGGCACCAACAACGATTTGCTTCAGTTGAATTTCAATAACAATATCCTCAGCGTCCCGACGGTGACTTCGCTTGGAAATATCGGGAATTTCAGTTTTTGTCATTCGCTGTCGAAGCTATTCCGAGTTGGTGCAGACTTATACACCATGGTTCCGAATGTCCAAAACAATACGATCACGAGAGTCCGTTTTGCGGGTTGTACAGATGCCAGCATCCCCAATTCTACCGTGGCAAACCCCGGACCGGTGTCTTATTCGCAACCTGGGACCTACCATATTAATTTGATGATGGATGACGGCCTGTCGACACAGTCCTCTTATTGCCGCACGGTCACAGTGGGCTCGATAAAGCCCTTCAGCCTGGGTGGCGATACCTCGATCTGTCAGCCCGGTCTGGCCGTTTTGGGATATAGTGATACTTCCGATCCCGGGGCGACATATTTGTGGCAAGACGGCACTACTTATGATACGGACTCAGCGAAAACACCGGGGCGGTACAAGCTGACCGTTACAGATGCATACGGCTGTACCGTTGCGGACTCGGTTGAGGTAAGCTACCGGTCTGTGCCTGTGGTTGCCACCTTTCGGGACACATCGATTTGCCAGGGAGGCTCGGTGCTTCTGACCACGGCGGTGATCAGTGCTGACTCCGTCGTCTGGAGCCCGGCAGGCACCTTATCCGATGCGAGAATCAACAATCCGGTTGCGACACCGGTAAGCGTTACGTCATATATCATTACTGCTTTTCATGAAGGCTGCTATGTCAAGGATACTGTGACCGTAAATGTCCTCTCCAATCCGTTCGTGGCGATCACGCCGGACACACTTGTCTGTTCAGACAGCGCATTTTCGCTTCGGGCCTCAGGCGGAGTGCAATATCTGTGGTCGCCCGGGCGCGGCCTTTCGGACTCAACAATATCCAACCCGGTGGTGACCCCGGACGCCAGCGAGTATTACTATGTCGCCGTTACCGGGCTGAATGGATGTTCGAGCAGGGACTCGGTGCTGGTCAACACGAAAGGGCCGGCGAGCTTTGTGATAAGCCCCGACAAATCGGTCTGTGCGGGGGAACCGGTTTTACTTGGCGTTCATGAGACGAATGGTAGTGCAGGGGATGATGTAGTATGGCTTGTGTTGCAAAATACCAATGGCGATTCGGTGGTCGTTACTCCGGAACAGAGCACCTCGTATCAGGCCGTGGGAATTGATAATATTTGTAAAGTCCGGGACACGCTGACGGTCGACCTGAACGTTAAATCATCGCCAATCGTGATGATCAACAAATCCAACGATATCGGGTGTATCCAGAGTACCGCCACATTAACCGCATCCGGTGGTGTCGGTTACAGGTGGTTTCCGGGTTCGACATTATCGGACTCGACGAGCTATGATCCAGTGGCGTCAGCCGACACTTCGACCGAATACTATGTTCAAGTAACCGGTGAGAATGGGTGTGTGACGACTGACAGCGTGATGGTGACAGTCACAAAGGGGGCGGGGAAAATGGCCACATTTCCCGTGCCTAATGCGTTCACCCCAAATGGTGATGGAAACAACGATTGTTTCGGTATCACATACCGGGGTTATGTTGGCGAATTCGAAATGTCGGTCTTCAACCGCTGGGGCGAACGGGTTTTCCATACAAAAAATCAGTCAGACTGCTGGGACGGGACGTTCAACGGCAAGCCGCTGCCGGCCGGGACTTATGTATATATGATCAGGGCGTTTGCTCTTTGCGGCGATGCGGTTAGGAGGGGCACCGTCGAATTGATCCGGTAATAGTATCCATTAACTTAACAAATAAAAAGTACAATGAAATTTAAATTACCCTTAATTGCAGTTGTCGCCATTGCCTGCTACATTCAAGCATGTAAAAAGTCTTCGGCTCCGGTCCACACGCCGGTGGACTATCAGTTGATTCTCCGGCCGGATGCTTCCACGGGCCAAGACAGCTATGTTTCTAAAAGGGATAACGACCCATCCGATGGCAACACCAATCTAAATTTCGCGAACGAACTCGTTCTCGCCAGGGTAACCCAGTCCGGTGGCGATTCCTTTACCTGTCATGGCTACCTTCGATTCGACAGCCTGGTCAAGGTCCCCGCAAAAGCGACGGTCACGTCGGCCATGCTCTATTTGTATGGTGAAGGCACCGATAGCTCTGCGTCCATTCCTTACGGCGATTCCTATCCCAACGCCTATAACTTGTCAAACGATGGCTGGTTGCAAATGGTGACCGGCGGAACCTGGGATCAAAAGACGATCACGTTCAATAATGCGCCTGCAGCCACCACAGCGGGCGAAGTAGCTATTCCTCCTTCCACGCAAAGCTGGAATTTCAATGTATCACTGGATGTCACCGGCATGGTCAAACAGCAGGTGGCCAACCCGGGCACGAATTTCGGATTCATGCTGAAATTACAAGTTGAGAATATCCACCGGTCGATGGAATTCGCGGCCAGCGAATGCCCGGATTCGCTGGAAAGGCCAAAGCTGGTAGTGAATTACAGTTACTGAACGAAGGTCCGGTATTAGAAAGTAACTGCAGGTCCGGTATAGTTGTGGGGGGTAATCGCTTTCAACTCTTTTTTAACCGCGGCGGTTATTTTGAGCCCGTCGATGAAATGGTGAATTGCCTTTTGGTCGATGCCGCCCTTTCCTCGTGTCAGCTCTTTCAGGGCTTCGTACGGCTGGGGATAGTTTTCCCTCCGGAGAACGGTCTGGATCGCCTCTGCCACAACCGCCCAGTTACTGTCCAGGTCCCGATCGAGCTTTTCACGGTTAAGCACCAGCTTATCAAGACCCTTCTCAATCGACTTGAGCGCAAGAATAGTATGGGAGAAAGGAACGCCAATGTTGCGCAGGACCGTCGAATCAGTCAGGTCGCGCTGCAGCCGCGAAATCGGAAGTTTGGCGGAAAAGTGCTCGAGCAGTGCATTGGCGATGCCAAGATTTCCTTCGGCATTTTCAAAGTCGATGGGGTTGACCTTATGCGGCATTGCCGAAGAGCCGATCTCGCCCGCCTTGGTCTTTTGGGTAAAATAATCCATTGATACATAGGCCCAAACATCGCGGCAGAGGTCGATCAGGACGTTGTTGATCCGTTTAATTGTGTCGAAGTGCGCTGCCAGGTTGTCGTAGTGCTCGATCTGGGTAGTATATTGCTGCCTTTGCAGCCCGAGGGTCCCTTCTACAAATTCGTTAGCGAGATTCACCCAGTTTTTGTCGGGAAAGGCCGCGTAAAGGGCGTTGAAGTTTCCAGTCGCTCCACCGAATTTTGCTGAGAAGGGCACCTGGATCAGCAGTTCCACCTGATCTTCGATCCGCTCGATAAATACCATGATCTCTCGCCCAAGGATAGTGGGACTGGCCGGCTGACCATGGGTGCGGGCAAGCATTGGCACGTCTTTCCATTCTCTGGCCAACAACTGTAATTCCCGTTTGAGGTTCAGCAGGGCGGGCAGGTATTCGAATTCCAGGGCGTGTTTCCAAAGCAGGGGGACAGCCGTATTGTTGATATCCTGTGAGGTCAGGCCAAAGTGGATCCATTCGCTGATGGGTGAATGCACGTCTGCATGGGCGCCCGTCGATGTCCCGAATTCTTCTTTCAATCTGTCTTTTAAGAAATATTCAACCGCCTTTACGTCATGGTTAGTGGTCAGTTCGGTTGTCTTGATCCATTGCGCATCTTCCAGGCTGAACTGATTCAGAATGGCTTGTAATTTCCGCCGGGTCGCGGCATTTAGCGGAAAGAATTTTTTTTTGTTCAAGTACAGGAAATATTCCACTTCAACCAAGACCCGATACCTTATGAGGGCAAATTCGGAAAAGTAGTCATCCAGGTGCTGTACCTGATGACGATACCGACCGTCGATCGGTGAAATGGCCGTGAGAGGGTTTAATTCCATGAATTGCGTAGATTTGCGCCAAAATTAGGGTAAAGGAATTGGACAGAAAAATACGAGTAGGCGCGGTAAGCTACCTGAATACTAAGCCCCTCCTTTATGGGATCGAAAGGGCCCGGATCAGCAAGCATATAGATTTGATCATTGATTATCCTGCCAGGATCGCAGCAATGCTTCTGAAAGATGAGATCGATATGGGTTTGGTACCTGTGGCTGTTCTCCCGTTTCTGGGAGAATATCATATCAATGGAAACTATTGTATCGGCAGCGATGGAGATGTAGCTTCTGTTTGCATGTTCAGTGAGACGAAAATTGAAAAAATAGAAAAGGTCCTGCTTGACTATCAAAGCCGGACGTCGGTCGCACTCGCCAGAGTCCTGTTGAAGGAATACTGGAAGATAAGCCCTGAATTGGTCGACGCCGAAAAAGATTTCCGCGTCCATATTCGGGGAACCACCGCAGGAGTAGTAATAGGGGACAGAGCGCTTGAACAGAGACAAATTTCGCCTTATGTCTATGATCTTGCCGGAGCCTGGAAGAGTTTGACAGGTTTGCCGTTTGTATTTGCGGCCTGGATCAGTAACAAGCGATTGGACCCGGGCTTCATCGAGGAATTTGACGAAGCTAACCGACAGGGTATTCTTGCCATTGATAAAGTAGTAGCGGAAACCCCCTTTTCCATTTTCAACCTCAAAGATTATTATACCAGCCACCTCGGGTATCGCCTGGATGACGCCAAACGCCGTGGCCTGGAAAAATTCCTGTCTTATATCAGCATGCCGGCTTTATCACGCCGTTTCCTGTGATATTTAGCCGGGGAAAGTCGGATTGAAGTCCGAAGCGACAGCGTGCTTAATAATCCGACAATTGAATCCAATCTTCCGGATAGACGTCGGGAATATGTTTATTGACCATAAAATTTTTAGGCACAATGACGATCTTATTCTCGTTGTTATTCAAATAGGAAGACCACCAACTAAAAGAACCATTCGAACATATATTGTGTAAGCAATTTGAGATCAAAAGCATATCTTTCCAACTATCGGCTCCAATATTAATGTTTACAATGGTGAAATCGTCCTCAACGAAATTGTCTTTGACCCAGGTAAAGTCATTTGTGAAAAAAAAGAAATGCGGTTTTTCAACTAAGGACCTCATTTTTCGGATTGCAGACAAAAAGTAGTCAAACGTACAAACAGAACCGAATTTCAGGTAATTTTCCGGGGACAGGAAATCGCCTCGCCGGACATGCACGGACACGCTGGTACATGCTTTGATTTTAGCCAGGATTTCGACATTAGCTGCACCGATCCTGGAGTAGTCGAATCGGAATTCACTCAGAACTCTGTCTTTTATATCGACAAAATACTTATCCGAATGCCAGCCTCCCACATAGTATCTTATTCCACGTGAAGGTTCCAGTAATTTATGCCGAAAGGAATAATCGTCGTCTTCATAGACGACTGTCATTCCCAATAGGCCGAAAAGTCGGATAACCGGCTTTAAAACTACTGCGGGCTTTCTGTGTGAAATCAGAAGGTAGATAAAATAAAGCAATTTATCGCCAATGGTATCTTTCTTTGTGATTCCAAATACATTATCCAGTTCATAGCCGTTGTGGACATTTGCCGATTTTTTCAGGAATATGAATCTGGTCGACGCTGATTTTTTTTTCTTGATCAGATAAAAGGCATATTGAGACATTTGGTTGCCAAGACCATTGAATATCATAACTACATCCATAGACGGAAATTTGCCGGTCTTTTTATTGGGTGCCGCCGGAACGAAAACAAAAAATATTCAATTGAATATCGTAAGGTATTATCGGGTTCCTGACCCTGGAAAAGGGATGGTCGTAGACTGAAGCCGCTTCTTTTATATAATAGTTGAAGCCTTTCCCGCTGAGCATATTCAACAGCGTCGACAACTCCTTTTGCTGGTCGAAACAACCATGATATTCTATAAATAGGTTCTTTACGTGAAAAAGACTTTCTGCTGCATCCATGATAACTTCGAACTCCGCTCCCTCTATATCCATTTTCAGAAAGTCTACAGGTCTTGTCAGAAAAGTTTTCAGCCTTATCGCCTTTACTTCCAGGGACGTTCCGGTCGAAGCGTGGACGATTTTGCTCGACATTGAGCCGGCATTTGAAAAATGGAGTACCGTGTCCTCTTTCCACACAGCCTCCTTCTTTATAGTGATGTCCTTGAAGCCATAAGATCCTATATTTCTGGTAAGCAAGTCAAAATTGGTTTCGTCCGGTTCGAAACCAATAATTTCAGCATCGGGGCAAAGGCGTTTCAGATAGATAATGCTCATCCCCATATTCGCCCCGCAATCGATGATATAAGACTTGCCGTTTAATTCCTGTTTATATAATTCTTCGACAAAAATTTCCTTTAGTCCATGCAGGAATTCCTGAGGACTGCAGAAAAAAAAGTCCTTGCCGAACACCTTATGGGACCTGATCTTTCCCGCCGAAAGATGCTTATAATATTTTTCATAAAACCAGTTAATGTTGACCTTTTTGTATGGATTGTCAAACACGGACTGTAGTCGGCTCACCATACCTTTTCTTAATCTCTTTAAGAACGAATTGTTTTCCATCTCTGATGGTTTAGTAAAGTTTGGCAATTTACGAATTGATTGAAAAAATTCCTATTTTTGCCGATTTGTGGGTCGTGCCGATTTCCGGCGGAAACAAACAATCACAATGGCATTTCTTTTAAAAAGTCTTATAGGAGGATTTAGCAACAGCATAAAGAGGGCTTTTCATCGACCGTACGGCGTTTTCAATATCGGCTGGCTTGAAGAGAAGGCCTTAAAACATCGGAAAGATACCGGTCTGAAATATCATTTGTATAAAAATAGATATAGGGTCGCGTTCAGAGACGCCAATGAATTCCTGGTTTCAATCAATGAACTTTTTATTAACGAATTCTATAAATTCAAATCGGATACGGACAGGCCAAAGATAATTGATTGCGGTTCATATATAGGGACGAGCATTTTATATTTTAAGATCAATTATCCCAATGCAGTCGTCACTGGTTTCGAACCCGATCCTTCAAATTACTCCTTGTTAAGACTAAACCTTGATAATTGGGCCTTTAGCGAAACAGAGGCTGTCAATGCCGCTATTTGGATAAATAATGAAAGCATTACATTTAGCTCGGCCGGAAATATGTCGAGCAAGATCGATGCTGATAATAAGGAGGCGGGTGGGAACGGAATGGTAAAGTGTGTCCGCTTAAGCGACCTTTTAAATGAGGATGTCGATTTTTTAAAGATAGATATCGAAGGTGCGGAGCTTCCTGTAATGCGGGACTGCGGCGACAAGATTAGGAATGTTAAGAACCTTTTTGTCGAATATCACGGAAAGTATGATAGGCTATCGGAATTGAATGAAATATTGGATATTCTTCTTCGAAACGATTTTAAGTACTGTATAAGAGAAGGTAGCGTTATTCATCCCAGGCCTTTTTGGGATAAAGTCAGGAAGTCGGATTACGATATGTTGCTGAATATTTTTGCGTTCAGGGGTTGATCCGCTGACGCAGAAAAAAAATGATGGCAGAAGCTGTAACTATATCAATTTGTATTCCCGCATACAAAAACCCTGAATTTTTGAGGCGGCTCCTGGATTCTATTGCTGTTCAGACCTTCAGAGATTTCGAGGTTGTCGTTACGGACGATAGTCCCGGATTCGAGGTAAATGCCCTTTGCGAGAGGTACAAGGAAACGTGTAATCTTTGCTATTTTCGCAACCTTGTGCCGCTGGGCTCTCCCGAGAATTGGAACGAAGCAGTCCGAAAAGCCGGTGGGAAGTGGATAAAGATCATGCATGATGACGATTGGTTTTCGGACGCGAACAGTCTTTCTGCGTTCGCGCAGGCGGCTGACAAAAGCCCAAACGCATCGTTCATTTTCTCAGCTTACCGGGACGTTTTCCTGGACGAGAACAGGGAACGGGTGATGTATGTCCCTTCGAGAAGATACAAAGCTTTTCTTAAAGACGCGACTGTCCTTTTTGCCAGGAATATCATCGGACCTCCAAGCGTAGTCCTTTACAGGCGGTCGTCGGCTGTCCGGTTTGACCCGGCGGTAAAATGGGTCGTGGATATCGATTTTTATATCCGGAGTCTCCGGGCAGGAAAGCCGGCCTATATTGACAAGGTCCTCGTCAACGTGGGCCTTAG
>DATNBP010000099.1:0-5889 GCA_035572015.1 Puia sp.
CGGGATATTTTTCCGGCTGAAGGCGAAGAAGTGTTTCGCCAGCGTTTCCTTGGCGATCTCGTCGAGGCCCATGCCCTCGATCCTGGACGTTGCGCCGGTAAAATATTTGTCAACGACCGACCGGTTGAGCCCGATGATCTCGAAGATCTGTGCACCCTGATAGGACTGCAGGGTGGAAATGCCCATTTTGGAGAAGACCTTCAGCAAGCCTTCGCAGACGGCCTTGATATAGTTCTTCTTCAATTCCTCGGCGTCGAGATCGGTCTTCAGCCGGTCGGTCAGTTTGAGGTCCCGGATCGTCGACAGTGCGAGATAAGGGTTGATGGCGGTCGCGCCGAACCCGATCAGGCAGGCAAAGTGGTGCACCTCCCAGACGTCGCCGGCTTCCACGATGATGCCGACCTGCCCGCGGAAACCCTTGCGGATCAGGTGGTGATGGACGGCGGAGCAAGCCAGCAGGGAAGGGATGGGGGCGTGCTCCGAGTCGATGGCGCGGTCCGTCAGGATCAGGACTTCGAAACCGTCATTGACCGCGTCCACCGCATAGCGGCAAAGGCGATCCAGGCCCGCCTGGAGGGAGCCGGGCTTGCCGTCGGCCCGAAAATAGGTCTGCAGCGTTTTCGCCTGGAACACGCCCGTATCGATACTGCGGATCTTTTCCAGCTCGTGGTTGGACAGGATGGGTTGCTGGAGCGCCACCGAGTGACAGGCGAGCGGGTCTTCCTCCAGCAGGTTGGCATTGCCGCCCACGAAACTTGCCAGGGACATCACCAGCCTTTCGCGGATCGGATCGATCGGCGGGTTGGTGACCTGCGCAAAGAGTTGTTTGAAATAGCTGCTCAGGTGTTGGGGCTGGTCGCTCAGGACGGCGAGCGGAACATCGGTGCCCATCGATCCGATCGGTTCCTTCCCGTCGAGCGCCATGGGCGCGATGAGATTGTCCAGGTCTTCGATGGAATAACCGAACGCCTTCTGGTATTTGAAGATCTGGTCGTGTTCGAGATGGGTGAAGAGGACCCGCGGCTCGGGCAGCTCTTCGAGGCGGATCTTGTATTTGTTCAGCCATTCCGCGTAGGGTTGCTGCGAGCAGACCCTGGCTTTCAGCTCGTCGTCGCTGATGATCCTTTCCTGTTCCAGGTCGACGATGAACATTTTGCCGGGTTGCAGACGGCCTTTCTCCTTGACCAGCCGCGGATCTACCGGAAGGACGCCGGTTTCCGACGCCATGATGACCCGGTCGTCGGTCGTGACGCAGTAACGGGATGGCCGGAGCCCGTTGCGGTCGAGCGTAGCGCCGATGATCTTTCCGTCGGTAAAGGAGATCGACGCCGGTCCGTCCCACGGCTCCATGATGGAGGCGTGGAATTCGTAAAATGCCTTTTTCACGGGGTCCATCTGCTCGTTACCGTCCCAGGCCTCCGGGATCAGCATCATCATCACGTGCGGCAGGGAGCGCCCGCAAAGGGTCAGCAGTTCGATGACATTGTCCAGGCAGGCCGAATCAGAGGCGCCTTCCGCGATGATGGGCAGTAGCATGTCCATTTCCTCTTTCGTAAAATACGGCGTGGTGAACCCCTTCTCTCCGGTCCGGAGCCAGTTCAGATTGCCCTGCAGCGTATTGATCTCCCCGTTATGGGCGATATAGCGAAAGGGCTGCGCGAGTTTCCAGGACGGGAACGTGTTGGTGGCGAACCGGGAATGAATGAGGCCAAAGGCGGACACGACGCGCCTGTTGCTCAGGTCCGGGAAATAGTGACGAACCTGGCCGCTGGTGAGCTGGCCCTTGTAGACGATGGTTTTATAGGAGAGGGAAGCCACGTAGAAACCGATGGCGTCCTTTTTGATCGAGTTGTTGATGGTATTGGAGGCGTAGTTGCGAAGCAGGAACAGTTTCCGCTCGAAATCGCCGGGCTGCTTGATGTGATCGGGGCAGGCGATGAAGACCTGTTCCATTTCCGGTTCGACCGAAAGGGCGGTCGGGCCGATATTGTCCGGGTTCACCGGCACCTTGCGGTATCCCAGGATCTCCAGCCCTAGCTTCTCTGCCGAGCGCGTAAAAATGTCGCGGCACTCTTCTTTGAGCCGGATATCGCGGGGGAAGAAAAGCATCCCCACGCCGTATTTTCCGTAAGCGGGCAAATGGATGCCGAGCCGGATGCACTCGTCGAAAAAGAATTCGTGCGGCACCTGGATCATGATCCCCGCCCCGTCGCCGGTATTGTTCTCACAGCCGCAGGCCCCACGATGTTCCATGTTCTCCAGGATCGTCAGTGCGTCCGAGACGATCTGGTGGGATTTGTTGCTCTTGATATTGGCAACAAACCCGATGCCACATGCATCACGTTCAAACTCAGGAGAGTATAGACCATTTTTTACCATCTTCATCAGCAGTCTTAGATGTTATTCAATTTTTTACCGTAAAATTTAGGATTTCGTATGGCAGGCGCTCCGATCCCTATAAAATTACACTAAATATCCAAATAATGTGTCATTTTTGTTCAGTTCTGTATAAGTGATATTGTGTGTGGATAACTTGTCCAGCAGCCGCTGGTAGTTGTCGCGGCTCGACAGTTCCACCCCCACGAGGGCGGGGCCGGTTTCCTTGTTGTGTTTTTGCATGTATTCGAAGCGCGTAATATCGTCGTCGGGGCCGAGGATATGGTTGACGAACTCTTTCAGGGCGCCCGGCCGTTGTGCGAACCGGATCAGGAAGTAGTGTTTCAGGCCCTCGAACTGGAGGGAGCGTTCCTTGATCTCCTGCATGCGGTCGATGTCGTTGTTGCTGCCGCTCACGATGCACACGACCGTTTTTCCCCTGATCTGTTCCGCATAGTCGTCGAGGGCTGCGATGCTGAGGGCGCCGGCCGGTTCCACGACGATCGCGTCCTCGTTGTAGAGCCTGAGGATCGTCGAGCAGGCCTTCCCTTCCGGCACCAGGTGCATTTCGTCGAGCACATCCCGGCAGATGCTGTAGGTCAGCTGGCCGACCCGTTTGACCGCGGCGCCATCGACAAAGCGGTCGATGCTGTCCAGCGTGACCGGATGGCCGGCCCGGAATGCCGCCAGCATGGACGGCGCCCCTTCGGGTTCCAATCCGATGACGCGGGTTTGCGGCGAGCGCGCCCTGAAGTACGAGCCCACGCCGGAAGCCAGTCCGCCTCCGCCGACAGGAACGAACAGGAAGTCGATGCCCGGCAGTTCTTCGAGGATCTCGACGCCCACGGTGCCCTGTCCCTCGATGATCCTGAGGTGCTCGAAAGGCGGGATAAAGGTCATGCCATGTTCCCGCGTGTACTGGATCGCGGCGGCGTTGCAGTCGTCGAAAGTATCGCCGGTGAGAACGATCTCGATATTCTGCTCGCCGAACATCCGGGTCTGGTTGATCTTCTGTTTCGGCGTAATGATGGGCATGAATACGACGCCCTTAACGTTCAGCTTATGGCAGGAGTAAGCGAATCCCTGCGCGTGGTTGCCCGCGCTGGCGCATACGACGCCGCTCAGGAGCTGCTCCGCGGGCAGGCTGCTCATCATATTGTAGGCGCCGCGCAGCTTATATGACCGCACGACCTGCAAGTCTTCCCTTTTGAGGAAGACGCGGCAGCCGAATTTCCGGGAAAGCCGCTGGTTAAAGGCGAGCGGCGTCCGGTGAACGACCTTGGCGAGCCGTTTCGCGGCCGCGTCGAAGTCCAGCTCCGCGTCTCCCCCGCCCGGCCGGAGACCGGGCGCGGGGGCGGAAGAGGAAGCGGCGGAATGGGCGCCGGAGCCATTGGGCTGGGCTCCCGTACCGGGCGCAGAGACGGTATGATCAGTGAGCGACTGTTTCAACTTTGGGTGTTTTTTGAGTGGAACCGGCCGGTTGATTTTCCGGGCGGAGACTGCGGACGGTCTTCCCGGCCCGCCAGAGTTCGCTTTCGCGAAGTTCCTTCAGTTCGGCGTCCAGTTTCTCGCGATAATCGGGCTGGCTGTTGGAGTCGATCGAACGTTGGGATTCTTTTCCAGCCGCGACGCTCTCATACAGCTCGGTGAAGACGGGCAGGGTAGCGTCGCGAAATTTTTTCCACCAGTCGAGCGCTCCGCGTTGGGCCGTGGTGGAGCAATTGGCGTACATCCAATCCATACCGTTCTCGGCAACCAGCGGCATCAGGGACTGCGTCAGTTCCTCCACCGTTTCGTTGAAGGCTTCGGACGGCGTGTGGCCCTTTTTCCGGAGCACCTCGTATTGCGCGGCGAAGATACCCTGGATGGCGCCCATCAGCGTCCCGCGCTCCCCGGTCAGATCGCTGTACACTTCCTTTCTGAAGTCCGTTTCGAACAGGTAGCCGCTACCGACCGCGATGCCCAGCGCAATGACCCGGTCGCGGGCTTTGCCGGTGGCGTCCTGGAAGATGGCATAGCTGCTGTTGAGGCCGCGGCCCTGGAGGAACATCCTGCGGAGCGAGGTTCCCGAGCCTTTCGGGGCTACGAGGAATACGTCCACGTCCCCGGGCGGAACGATGCCGGTCTGCTCGTTGAAGGTGATGCCGAACCCGTGGGAGAAATAAAGGGCCTTTCCGGCCGTGAGGTGCTTCTTTACCGTCGGCCAGAGCTGGATCTGCGCGGCGTCGCTGAGGAGGTAGCAAATGATCGTACCGCGTTTCAGCGCCTCTTCGATCTCGAACAGGGTTTCGCCGGGGACGAAGCCGTCGCGGACCGCTTTGTCCCAGGTCTTCGAGTTCTTGCGTTGACCGACTATGACGTTGATGCCGTTGTCCTTTTGATTCAGCGCCTGCCCGGGGCCCTGGACCCCGTATCCGATAACGGCGATGGTTTCGTTCTTCAGTACCTGTTGGGCTTTCGAAAGTGGAAATTCCTCGCGCGTAACGACATTCTCTTCTACGCCGCCGAAATTGAGTTTTGCCATGGTTTATTTGTTATTGTGTGAATGAATGGGGATTACATGCTAAAGACCTGGTCCTGTTTATCGAGGAATTCGTTCTCGACGAGCTCTTCACCGGGTTCGGTAAGCTCGAATTCTTTCAGCTTTTCATGGAAGCCGCTGCTGTCCTTGATGATGGCGACGCGGGCGCTGCGGACGAACTCGATAAGGCCGTGCGGCTCGAGGACGGCGACGAGCCGGTCGGTCTCTTCGCGTTGGCCGGTAGTCTCGAAGACGGTGTAATCCTTCCGGATCACGACGGCGCGGGCGCCATATTCGCGGAGGAGCCGTTCGACCTTTACCTTTTCGGCGATCTCATCGGTGGAGACCTTGTACAGCGCCATTTCCTGCCAGATGATCTCCTCGTTGGTGTTGAAGTACGCTTTAAGGATGTCGACCTGCTTTTCGAGCTGGCGGCAAAGTTTGCGCACGACCTCTTCGGTCTCGTTGATGACGATGGTGAACCGGTGGATGCCTTCGGCCTCCGAAGGCGATGTGTTCAGGCTCTCGATATTGATCTTCCGCCGGGAGAAAAGGATGGCGATGCGGTTGATGAGACCGATCTGGTTCTCGGTGTAGACGGTGATCGTGTATTCCTGTTTATTGCTGGTCATGGTGATGCTTTTAGTGTTGACGAAATGCTTCTATGCGTAATCTCTTGTAATCCGCGAACCAGCGGCCGTTCTTAAAATGGGTCGCTTTTAGCGCGTCCTGGATCTCATCGAGGACCGGATCGATGTGGTTGTCGGGAATGCAGGCGAAGATGGCGCTGCCGAACATGCGGAGCCAGTCTTTGATACCGTTGTCTGTGTCCTTCAGTTCGGTCGGGCGGTCGAAATGCGAGGCAAACTGAATACGGAAGCCGCGGCGTTCCAGCAGGGTGGTATATTCGGCCAGCGAGGGGAAGTACCACGGCTGGACGGCGGCGTTGCGGTCATAACCGTAGCGGGCAAGCGCGCCGCGGGTAGCGGCGA
>DATNBP010000100.1:0-2632 GCA_035572015.1 Puia sp.
GATTGTTGCTGTTGTCCACCGCCACCACCGAATACCAGATACGCCGGTTCAGGCTCCGCGTCGAGACGGCGTCGATGAAGCTGGTGTCTGTCACCAGATCGCCGCCCACTTCTTCGAACTGGTCGCCCGCCCCATATGCGAAATAGACTTTGTACCCCTTCAGATCCGGTTCGCGGTTTGCCGCCCAATGCAGATTGACCACACCGGCCGAATCGATCGAGCCCGTCACGCGCAACGGCGCGGCCGGCGCCGTCGTATCCGTGAGATAGCCCGGGAATGCATTCGACGCCGCGACGTTCTTTGCCGTGTCGACTGCTACAATGACATAGTAATTAGGAACGTGCGGAATGCCGGCCGGGTCGGTAAAGGACCGCGTATCCCTGGGCAGCATATATTTCGTCAGCGGGTAGAAGGGGCCTTTCACGCTGTTGCCTTTGCTGATATAGTACCCCGCAAGGTCGGGACTCGCCATGCGCTGGCTCCACACGATTCGCAGCTGCGACCCGCTGATGTTGCGCACCGAGTCGATGACCGGCGCCGGCGGGGGTGTCATATCCTTGCCTTCCACCCGGACCGCGGCACACCATGGACTCCATTCGGCAAATGCATTGATACCCCTGACCCGGTACAAGTACGGATGATAGTCTTCGGGCAGACTGTCGGTAAATACCTGGTGGTCTCTTAATAACGCCCCGAGTTTGCGGATGATCGTGTCGGCCTTTCCCCGGGTCGTTCCGGAAGCCGGCGGTAATTTGTCCGGACTGAGATACGGGACCTTGTTCATCGTCACCCAATGCTGCCCGCCATCCCCGCTCCGCTGAATATCGTACGCGCTGAAGTCCCCGAGCTGGCGGCGGTTCCAATGCAGCTCCGATTTCCGGTCGAAGCCAAAGCCCTGTAACCCGTCGGGGGAGGGGACCGGTGCGGCCATGTTGTCCGCCAACAGCGTCGCCGCCGAGTCGACCGCATATTCTTTTGTTGCGCCGCACACCGTGATCACATAGATATAGCTGGAGCCCTTCCTGACTTCCTTGTCTACCCAGCGGAGTGCGATCGCGCTGGCCACCTGCGGCGAAAAGTCCGCCGCTTCCAGCGTGAAGGAATACCGGAAGTTCAATGCGTCATGCGCTTGCCTGACTTTTTTCGCGAGCCCGTAGGGCGCCTCCCTGGTCATCTGAAAGTCCTTGCCATACAACGCCTGCGCGGCGATGGCGGCGTATGGATCGTCCCGACGCAGCGTCGCCATCATCTGTTCCAGCGACAACGGTCGTAGCTTCGCGCTAAGCACCGTCGTCACCGGATGTTGCCGGTCACTGTAGTCGATCCTCGCGATCCGGTACCCCGAATCGTTGCCCATCAACCATGCTACCGGGTCCGCCGGCGCCCACCGAAGCACGATGGAATCTCCATAGGACCTCGCCAGCACCCGCAGATGCAAATGCCTCGGGCCGGTATCCCTGCCCTTTGCGACCTGGGCCACTCCAGACAACGCGGCCGCAACAAAAATGAGAATAGCGATTACCTTTTTCATCTCGTTATTTTGATCGTTTTTGTAGCTCCCGCCTGCACTACCACCCCGAAATTGAAATTTTCCGGTACCGTGCTCCCGATGCCGCAGCCGCCGCAGAAAGGATAGAAATATTTGAACTGCAAAGAATGCCTCGATGCCGGCAGTTGCTGGAACGGCAAGCCTTTCAGGGCGTTGGCGATCCGCGTGAGGTCCGGGTCGTTGTATCTCGTGGTATATGCCGCGGCGCCGATCGTGATACTGCCATATTCTCCCGATGCAAGCACGACATCATTACCATAAGCGAGTGCTTGCTGAAGCGCAACAGGCATGGTGCCGACATAAGGTATATAGAGCACCTGCTGCTGGTTCCCGATGAAGTTCCCGGCAAACTGCTGCAGCAATTGGTAATCGGCATAGATATAGTCGTCATGTTTCCAGAGGAGCCTCGATTGCCCGGCTGTCGTGACTACGGGCAAGTTGATCGTTGCATTGTTCGCGACGATCGTAGCCGTCAGCATCCCGCCGGCGCCGCCCGCCGTTCCGGCGCCACCACCCTTTACCGTCATCGCCGAAATATTCGAGCGCCTGGCGGCGGGCTGCGCAAGCCGCGAATTCGACGTCGATCCGCTACTACCTGACCCGCCGCCCGTCGTATACGCCATGGAAGAAGCCGCCAATCCCGACCCGTTCACCAGCGCCTGTTTCGAAACCAACCCCGCCTGAATCCCCAATGGCGGCAGTTTTGGCTGGGATGGCATCAGCTCCGTGGAAAGACAATTGTCGGGTATCATCAGGTCCCGCACTTCCGGCGAACCCAGGTTGACCTGCAGGTTGTAAAAGGCAAGCTGGAGGGCATTGGCATACAGGTTATCGCTCGCGAACTTGTCATTTTGCACCGTATTGTTCCACGGGATGAGCGCGCTGAATAGCGGCGGGAAACTGGCCGGGATGCTAAGGGGGGAGCAATCCTGACAGGTCGAAGAGATTCCTTTGACCTCGTATTCATCAAACGGTTCGGGCGATGCGGCCGTCGCTGCGAGCTGGATATCCCGATTGCCGTCCTCGGCGTTGCTGGTCCATTGTCCATACGCAGCCATCTTGTCGGCAAAGGAGCTGTACTGG
>DATNBP010000101.1:0-21070 GCA_035572015.1 Puia sp.
CACTTCCCTCCAGCCCGGCTATATCATTTTTGTCACCTTTGTCGTCTTCGGGCTTGCGCTTTCGCAGATCCTGAAAATGATCACCGAACGGAGCCCAAGGCGGCAGCCCGACGCGCCTGCCCATCAGGCGAAAGATCCGCACGCCGCCAGGCAATCCTAGACCACCGTCCGGCCGGTTGGTGGGCTATCAGCCGGTCGATCAGCCGCTGCACCTCGGACACCGGCCGCGCTTCCACCAGCTGCGCCTGACTGCCCTTCGGATCGTCGGTCCAGCTGTCGCTTCCATCGGGCCGCACGAGCAGTCGCCCGCGCCGCAACGAATACCAGGGCGCCGGGCCGCAAATCGCCGTCAGCACGGCCGTCTCGTCCCAACTGCTCCGCCCGGCGCTGTCCTCGGCCGCCAGCGGGATGCTGATCCGGAATACGTCTTTGACGGGGTCGTGCTCCACCGCCGCGTTACGGACTAACGGCAACCCGCATTTGATCTTCACGCCGATATCGAACCCGCTCAGCACCACCGGCGTCGGCCATGTCCCGAAAACAACCCTCGACGCGGCCGCATCCTTCATCACATTGAACTCCCGGCCCGAGGGTATCTTGCCCGCCATCGACACCAGCCGGATCACTTTTTCCCTGACCAGTTCCCGCCCGCTCAGCGGCGAATATTCATCCGGCCCCGATTCCAGCACCCCGCGCAGATTCGTCAGGAACCCGACGGTTACGATCACCACACTGTGGTCCGGCCGGCCAGCCAGTACCCTCCGGTATAACCGAACCGCATCCTCCGCTTCTTCGTTTCGGGTTAACCGGTGGGGATAGCGCGCCAGGATGCTGTCGGTCCAATGCTGGGTGTCGCGTTGGCTGACGGCATCGCCTTCCGGCACGCCAACCGGGATACCGGGTCGGCCGAAATAAGTATTGAAGAGGTCGATCACTGCCGCTATCCCTTCATATTTGTTGCTGGCGACAGTCGCCAGGATTTCAGCCATTCCGCTGTCGGCCAGCGCGTGCAATATCGCGATGGCACCGACGTCGTCATAGTCCGGCCCCATATCGGTGTCAAAGATCACGCCCACCGGGGCGGCGTTTTTTCCCGTCCCGGCCGCTGCCACATCCTTCCCCGTCCCGGCCGCTGCCAGGCCCCGACCCGCTCCGGACTTCCGCTCACCCGCGTTTCCGCGATCCAGCGTAACCTGTTGCCGCCCCGGCCGCAATGCTATCTCCTTACCCCCGTAGACGAACCGGCCGCTCACGCCGCGCGGCAATTCCACCTCGCCCGAAATCCCGTTCTCCATCTTCCGCAGCTTTACACGGATCATCCCTTGCGGATGCGGCACACTCCCCTCCACCTCGGTCAACTCGCCCGGCGCAGGCTGGATCAGCACGCGGCTGAACCCCGGGGCGTCCGGCATGATCCCGCAGATCGTAGCAAGGAAATCATAATCCGGGCTGGCACTCCAGGCGTGACAATCGGACCTGGTGGGTTCGGGCTTTTCGGCGAAGGTCGTCAGGCCGGTCGCGAGCATTTTCCGCCACGGGCCGAGCTGGGAATAATAGCGGTCGGCCATCCCTGCTGCCTTCATGGCCTGGTTGAGATAGAACCGGAAATAGAAGGTCGCAGGCTGGAGGGTGCTGTCCGCCAGAATCCTTTCCATGACTGCCTTCCGGTCCGACGCCGGAATGGCGCCCGCGAGGATGGCCAGGATGCCTGCGTGCTGGCTGTAACTATTCTTCCCGGGTGTGTTGGCCATTTCTTTTTTCGCGGCATCGTAACAGGCCCGGTAAGTCCCCGCGTCGATCTCCCGGACGAGCCTGCGGCACTGCAGCGACGCCGCAGCCCATTGGCCGCCGAAATAGGCGAACAGATCGCCTGCCTGCTGCAGCGTGTATGCATACTGCAGGCTGATCACCGCCGAATGCCCGTCGGTGGCTCCGGGGGGAACGCCGCCGTCAAAAGCATCGGCCCAGTCGACAAAGCCCCACCACGGCATGGGTCCGAGCATTCCGGCGGCGCTGTCCACATGATCGGCGTACCACCCCAATACCTGTCTCACCGCGGGCAGGAACTGCCGGATGAACGCGTCGTCTTTCCGCAGCAGCCAATAGTCATGTATCATCACGACCCACCAAAGCGAAAACGGCGGGATCACCTGAAAGCGGCTGCTCGGGTACCTGCCCTGCGTGAGCCCTTCGGTTATCCGTGAGTGATAGAAGTCGAGCAGGGCCTTTCGCATCAGCCGGTCGTCGCCGGTCACATAAAGCGAGATGAGGCTCTGAATCCTGGTGTCCGCTTCGTACTGAAGTTGCTCGTAATATGGACAGTCGAAATAAGTTTCACCCGCGCAAAGCCGCGCGGTCCGCCAACCGACGTCCCAGATCGCTTGCAGGGACGGGTCGCTGCTTGAAAAGCTGGCTTTCCGTTCGAACGGGTAACCCGTATACATGCCATAGAGATCGTCGATCCGCAGGGAATCTTCGCCGGTTGAGATCTCCAGCTGCATGTAGCGGAAGGTGCGGAACCACAAGGGCCGGAACAACCGCTTCGCCCCCCCGTCCGCGAAAAAGATGTCGTAATTGCCCTGGATTTGCTTGCCTTCGACATCGTTGCGGTCCCCTTTGTCCCCGTGCGGATCGAAGAGCGATTCGGCGTAGGTCAACTTCACGCTTGCCCCCCTGCCGCCGGTCAGCTGCAATTCGGGATACGCTACGGTATTGAACGTTTGATCGAGCAAAAGGGTCAGCCGGGTGTGCGGCGGAACCGCGAATGCTCCCCGGCCCGCCAGCATGGCGACCACGCCTGTCGTGACCGGCCCTTCCCCCATTTTTGCGCCCGCCGCCTCGGACCACCTTCTCAACTTCGGGATGCGCTGCTGCCGCTCTTCCATCAGCGGGATCGTCCGCGGCACCAGGGTCCACAAATTGTCCGTGCCCGTTCCCCAGGGCGCGGGCCGCGAGACGTCCACCGCGTCCATCCAGCCGCGATCGTCATAACCCGGCTGTTCCCATCCCCAGGGATACCGGTCGCCGGCTACCTCATCCCCCGGACCGACCACCATATAGGTGCGCAGCCGGGCGCCATTATCCGTCGAGCACGGCCGGTATGCACTGTCGCGCAGTACTTTCCAATTTTGATCGCTATTGACGAGCTGTTCTTCTTTTCCGTCGCCCTGCAGAAGGAATGCAGTGCGGTTGGAAATTTGCGCGACCGGCGCATCCACACCCATATTCCATACCAGTGCGGCCAGTTCATTGTCGCCGCCGTGCAAATAAGGAGCGATGTCCACCGTTTCAAAATTCCAGTGCTCGAGGTCGCCGCGCGCCGGCCCGCTGCAGACCGGCCGGCCATTTACCCATAAGCGATAGCGGTTGTCGGCGCTGACATGGACGACGAAAGACGCCGGCTGTGCATCGAGGTGGAAATGTCGCCTGAAATGATAGACGCCATATTCACGGCCACCAATACCAGGGCAGGTGATCCAGGATGCCGGCCATTCATTTGCAAGCAGGGAAGGGTTGATCGCAGGCTCCTGGCCAGCCAGTTTTCCGGGGAGCCAGACCAAGAGAAGGGCCACCCGGATCAGCGCTCGCGATACCTGACGGGTTATGCTGTTGCGGTGCATGGAGGTACGTTTAATTCTGGCCGTCCAGCCAGCGATACCGGTCCGGGTTGGGCTCTTTTTCCGCGTGCGAATGCACGTCGATCACCATGATCTCGGATCCGTTCTGCTTCATGGCCGGCCAGGAAGGAAGGCCCTTGCCGTTGGGATTGCCGGTCTTGATGAAATTGGCGAAATAGGCCTCCATCGTCGCCGATACCTTGTCGTCGTCTGCCGTCCATGCATAAACGGTATTGGTATGCAGGTTGCCCAGCGCATATTCGATTTCCCAGGAATGTCCCGCGCCCATCGGCGGCGCCTGGTCTCCCTTAGCATCCACGGCGGGCGGCCTGGGGTGAGCATACAGGTACCGGTACACCGGTTGGCCCCCCGTGGCTTCCGCGCGATCGATCCATTTCCAGGTGCTGTACGCGATGAAACGATCGGTTGCGAGCTGCGTTGCGGCCTTTTTCACGGCTTCGTCGTTATCCGCTTTATATAGTTGTAAGACCTCCTCGGCCCTATCGCCGTATATCTTCCGGACGGCAGCCGCGTAGTTCGCCACCGTCGGCGCCACCCCCCCAAGCAAGGCGCCATAGGGCAGTTCCGCGGAATTCCATCCCGCCAGCAGCGGGACCTTCATCTGATCGCCCGCGGAATAGATATCGTCCGGTGTAGCCGGCAAGAAATACCCGTCGACCACCGTGGAGAACCGTACTCCCTTTGCCGTCGCCTTCAACAGATCTTCGGCGGGCATGGCCCTGAGCTGGGCGATCGAGTGAAGCCCGAGGCCGGTCACGAACGCCGTTCCGGTCTCTTCGCCCTTTTCCAGCGGTACGGGTTTGATATTCCCGGTCAACCCTCCGCTCTCGCCGATAGCGCCGGCAATCAAACCCTTCGATAACGGAGATGCCATCTGCGCACAGACCGATATGGAACCGGCCGACTCGCCGCCGATGGTCACCCGAGCGGGATCGCCGCCGAATGCCGCGATGTTCTGCTGCACCCACTCCAGCGCCGCGTGCTGGTCGAGCAAGCCGTAATTGCCGGAGCTGTGATGCGGCGACTCCTTTGTCAGTTCAGGGTGCGCGAGAAATCCGAATACCCCCAGCCGGTAGTTGACCGTGACGGCCACGATTCCCCGCTTTGCCATGCTTTCTCCGTCATACCGGTACTCGCTGCCGTCACCCCCGATAAAGCCGCCGCCGTAAAAATAGACGAGGACCGGCAGGCCTTTGCCCGCGGCAGGCGCCCAAACATTCAAATAGAGACAGTCCTCGCTCATCCCGTTCGACCGGAACTTCATATCCCCGAAGATCGGCAGTTGCATCGCCCGCGGCCCGAATGCCTTCACCTCCCTCACCCCCTGCCAGGGCCGGACAGGCTGCGGCTCCCTGAAGCGCAGGTCGCCGACCGGGGGCGCCGCATAGGGCACACCCTTAAAGGAATGAACACCCGAAGGCTCCACGGTTCCTTCGATCGTTCCGCCGGCAACCGTGACCTGCGGCCTGCCGGTTTGTGCCAAAACGGGAATCATTCCCATAACGGCTACCGTTAGTAGACATAAGCCCCTCATATCGAAAAATTTATTCCAATGTTACCTCTTTTTCCCCCATTTACCATGAATTTTCCGGAATTCGGCCGTCGCCATATACGGAAATTGCTCAATCCGCGTTTATATGCGCGTAAATCTGTAACACCTAAGAAAACAACAATTCTTATGAAAACTTGCATTCTCGTTTTAGCCTTATCAGTAGGATTCGCCCAGGTCAAAGCCGGCGACGGCGCCAAGGACCACAACAAAAACACCCCCGCGGTGCGGAACATTCTCTCCAATCAACTGCCCGCAAGGCTGTTGACCAACATTAAGAAAAATTACAAGGATTATTGGATCACCGATCTCTATAGGGAGAACCTGAACGGAAAGGTTTCCTATTATATTACCCTGGAAAATCCCGACCAGACGGTCAGGCTCAACACCAATCACACGGCTGGTTGGTCGGTAGGCAGCATCGTCCCGAAGGATCCCGGCGCCCGCTAACCCTAGATCAATAAAAAGGACAAGGCCACTATGCATGAAGAACCGGCATGGCTAGGCCTTGTTCGCCTATTGTGGGAAGTGAAGGGCCCATAGCGCGATAAGTCCTTCCCCAAGGCCGGACCAATTGCATGGCATAAAATCTGCGCCGGCGCGCTGCGCGATCTGACGGAAGACTTCGGCCGGTTTCACGCCGTTGCGCCGGAGAAATTGAACCGATCCGGCGCCGGAGGACTTCGACATCTTTGCATGTTCCCCGTCGGCCAGCAACGGATGATGAACGAACAGGATGCGGTCAAACTCCGTCCGTCCCAATTTCTTTGCCAGCCATTGCTGCGCCTCCGTTGACGCCCGCAGGTCTTCGCCACGGACCACCCGGTCGACGCCCAAATGGAGGTCGTCGATGACGGAGGTCAGTTGGTAAGCGGGATTGCCGTCCTTTTTGCGGACCACGAAATCAGTCATTTCTTCGGGTAGCCCGGATCCATCGGTCCGGATGCGCCAGTTGCATCCCGGGGTTTCGAGCGAAAGTCCCCTGCTGCGGCAGGTGCCGGGATAGCGTCCTTCCCCTTGCGACGCATGAGACGCCTCCCCTCGCGCTGCGGCCTGCCGCACTTGTGAGCGGCTGCAATCGCACGCAAACAACAGCCCGGCCGCCCGGAGTTCCCCGAGGGCCGCCCGGTACAGCTCCAGCCGCCGGACCTGCGACCAGTGTTGCCCGAAATCGGTTGGATCGTGCGGACCTTCGTCCCAGGGAATTTGCAGGAATCGCAGGGTCTCGAAAATGTCTTCTATATATTCCGGGTTCACGCGGTCCCGGTCGAGATCGTCGATCCGCAACAGGATCGCGGCGCCTTCCCGCCGCGCAAACGCCGCCGTCACTGCGAACGACATCACATTCCCGAGGTGGAGATATCCGCTCGGCGTGGGCGCCAGCCTCGTCAGATGGGACCGTTTCATATCGACATACAGGGCCCCCGCAACGCGGAGGCTGGTTAAACTATTTATTTTCCACCCACATCCGGACCTCCTGTATCCTGGCCGGGTTTTCCGGCGTCAGGGTGAAGCGCACCACGACATTGGCTTTTTCTCCTTCCAGGACGAACCTTCCCCGCAACCGGTTCTCCGGTTCCACCTCTCCGGTCCGCAGGATCTTCCCCGCGCGCGCGAACATTTCCTTCGACTCTTTTCGAAGCGAATCGACAAAATAATCCATCCGGAAATTCGCCGCAAAAATACCGCTTTGCGCTGCGCCCGTCCAATCGGGAAGCATAGCCGCCAGCTCCCGTTTACGCTCCTGCAGGATCCTCGTCACCGGCACGGCCCGCGGCCGCAGCCGCGCGATCGTGACCAGGGTATCCAGCACTTCGAGATTGATCGCACCGGTGTTCGCATAGGTCAGGTTGGCGCAACTGATCACGCCGATCCCGTAGTCGGGCAAGCTGTTCCAATTGCTGCCGAATCCCGGCAGGCCGCCGGTATGACCGACCATCGTCCGCCCCTTGCAATCGTGCGACCAGCGGATACCGTAGCCGTAAAAGGATACCGTCGGACAGGCGGCGGCGCCGGGGTAATAACTGAAACCAGGGTTGAGATTGTTGAAGGTCGAGGGTTGCTGCATCTCCCGCCGGCTGCTGCGTTTCAGGATGCCTTCGCTGCCTCCGCCGGAGCGCGATGGCCACGCATCGAGCTGGAATGCTTCGTATTTTGCAAAATCTTCCAGCGTCGTGATCAGGCCGCCCATCGCACCATAGGCTCCGTCATGCAACAGCGGTTGTTCCACCCATTTACCGTTGAGCCAGCGGTACCCATGCGCCAGCCGCTCCGGCGGCACATTCGCATATTCCCAATATGTGTGTGTCATCCCGAGTGGTTTCAGGATATGGTCGTCGACATATTGTTCGTAGGACTGACCGGACACCTGCCGAATGATATGACCCAGCAGCGCGAAACCGGTATTGCTGTATTCGTAGCCGATCCCCGGACTGTTGGAGAAGGAGAGGCCCTTCCGCACCATCGCCATCAGCTCTTCATCGCTGTCGGCGAGTTGCCGGTCGCCCCAGGGGTTGTCTTCGGGAAACCCCGCGGAATGCGTCAGGAGATTCCGGATGCTGATCTCCGGCGCGTCAGAAGCCGGCCCGTGTTGCCCTTTCAGCTCCGGTATATACAACCAGGCAGGGTCGTCGAGGCGAAGTTTACCCGCATCCCGCAATTGCAGGATGGCGACGGAGATGAAACTTTTCGTCATGGACGCGATCCGGAAGTCTGTTTCGGAACTCACGGGCACATGCTGCTGCAGATCGCTTGACCCCATCGTACCGGCATGTACCAACCGTCCGCCCGCGACGATCCCGTATTCGAGTCCCGGCCAATGATTGCGCCGGGCATAGCTCCGGTATAACCTGTCGATCGCAGGATAGGCCGCGGCCAGGCGCGCAGTGTCGACGGATTCGCCCTGTCCGATCCGATCCATCGAATTTTCCACGACCGTGTCTTCGCCGACCGGCTTTCCGACCATATGATCGTACACGATCCTGGACACGGTGGATTCCATTTCCACCGCCTTGCCGTAGTCTTCGACGCCTTTTGACAAAAGCACCAGCACATACTTCCGGCCATCGGGCAGAAAGATGATCCCCGAATCGTGGCAGGCGCCTTCGATCCAGCCGCTCTTGCTCGCCACCACCACATCGTCCGGCAATTTTCCGCCGATCACCTCCTTGAAGTGCTGCGCCTTGAGGATATCGATCATTTTGGCGCAGGCCGCGGCATCGACGATTTTGCCTGAGCCGATCCTGTCGAAAATCAACATCAGGTCGTACGCCGTGGTCATATTGTTCATCCCCCTGTCGAAAGCCTTTTGGTCTTCCACCCCCCGCAGGATGCGGATGTCTTTTGCGCCAAGCTGTCGCATGGTCGCCATCACTTTGTTCGCGCCGACCGCCTCGACCACGAGGTTAGTGGCCAGGTTGCTGCTTTGCGTGATCATCCGGAACAGCAATTCATGCAGGGACAGCTTTTTTCCCGCCTCGCGGTACAGGTCGGTCTCGCTGTCGGACGCGGAATCGAGTTGGTAGCGGCTGCCGTCCGCAATGCTGACAAAATCGGTGTGGATGAGGATGGGATCGTCCATGGACAACCGATGCGCGGCCACCTGCCGGAAAGCTTCTACCAGCACCGGCGTCTTCATGGTGCTGGCGGCGTGGAAAAGGAGATGCTCGTTTAACAGGAATTGCTGGCCGGTGGATACGTCCCGGAACGCGACCGCGAAACTGGCGCCTGGTTCGCGGCCATAGACCTGCTGGATTTCCTGACGCATTCCCGCGGTGTCCGTCAGGACCGTCCGGCCAACCGGGCCCCCGGCGCCGCCCGCCAATAAAACGGATAAGAGAAAGTGGATCACGAATGGATTGGTTTGGCCAAAAGATAGGAATTTTTCTACAACCGCGCGACCCCGTCAGCGGACCAGGATCATCGTGCCCTTGTGATAAACTTTTTTGCCGGTGTAGCTCGTTCCCTCTACCACCCAGACAAAGGTGCCATCTGCCTCGGGATGCCCGTTGACACGGCCGTCCCATCCGTCGCCGATCCTCGTTGTGGCGAAAACAAGCTGGCCCCACCGGTCGTACACCCGGAAGAAGGAAAGACTTCCGATCCCCACGCATATCGGGCGGAAGATATTGTTGGTCGGTCCGGTCGGCGTGAAGGCATTGGGGACAAAAATATCCGGCGCGGTCTTGAATATCTTCACCAGCACCTGGCCCGTGCCTGTACAGCCGTACTGCGAGGTCGCCGTAACGAAATACCGCACGGAATCCGTTTCCGGCGCGTAAATGCCGATCGGATTCGGAATGTCCGGGTTGTTCAGGCCGAGGTCGGGCGACCAGACAAAACTATCCCCGGCCGGACTGGTCGTATCGTTGGAGATGGCGTTAAGCTGCAATGGCTCGCCCGCGACGATCGACGTATCGTTGCCGGCGTTGACGAGGATGGGCGGAAGGACCCCCACATGGAAGGTATCCAGCAGCAGGTTGGGACAGCCTGCGTTCTCGATGCTGAGGACATAGTCCGTCGTCGTCAGCGGCTTCGCCGTCGGCGTAAGCGTGAAGGGCAGCGAGGTGACGATATCATTGCCGATGCCCGTTATGGTATTCGTATGATTCCAGGCATAATTGGTCCCGATGGTGATCGTCGTCCGCAGGAAGGCCGGCGTGTTATAACAGATAAGGGTATCCGCAGGCGAATACGTTGCCTGTGGGAACGGAACATTCACGTAGGTGACGGCGGAAACCGAACTGGTGTCCGCGGGACAGACGCCGCTCTGCACGATCACCCGGAAATCGGTACTCGAGGCCAACCCCACCACGTTGTACTCGGCGGCCGTATCTGCCGGCGCGAGCCCGGTCCAGTTGACCGCATCGGGAGAAGATTGCCAGTTGACCGGCGTTCCGACCTGACCACGCAATTGGATCAATGCATCCTTGAACTGCCCCTGGCAGAATTCGAGGGACGAGGGCGACAATGTCCCGCCGACGCTCAGCGGATCCACCAGGACGGTCGATTCGGTCGTGGTATCGATATCGCAGGATTCTCCGTTCCGGATAAGCACCCGGTAAATGGTCGTTGCCGTGAGGTTCCGGGCCGTATACAGTGCCGTCGTATCGTTGATGGGCGTGGTGACGCCGCCGGCAGTGGCCAGCCACCCCAGCACCGAGCCCCGGTTGCCGGTAGTTGTCAGGTTGACGCTGTTGACGCCGGTGCATACCTCAGCGTTGGAATTGACCGCGCCCGCGATCGTCGGCAGGGCCGTCGTAACGTTGAGTACTGCATCGAGGTTGGCGCAACTGTTGTGTTCATTGACCGCCACCTGCCCGCTGACCGTTCCGATCTTCACTTTCATGACGCTGCTATCGGCCCCCGCCACGATCGACCAGTCCGGTGGGACCGACCAGGAATAGGTAGCCCCTGTGAGACCGGGTATGGAATACGTAAGGGTGCTGTTGATGCAGGCCGACGTATCCCCGTTGATCTGAAGACCCGCACAGACATTCCGCAATGCGATATAGGAATAGGCAAAATGCCCGCCGGGCACGCAATTGTCCGTTTCGAAGGTCAGCACGACCTGCTGACCGCGGTAGGGCGACAGATCGAACGTGACTTCCGTCCACGGTTTGTACCAAACATCCTGTAAGTGCGTGGCGTTCGGCCCCCCGTTCGGATTGGAATTGGGCGATACCTTCAGGCTCAGTGCGAACCCCTGGCTTTTGGCAAGCGCGGTATCCAGGGTAGCACCGATGCCCCCGCTGTCGGTGTTATTGAAGGTCGGGAGGAAATATCGCGGCGACGCGCAATGCACGATACTGTCCCCGGCGGTCAGCGTCGCGGAAAACAAGGGCTGGTCATCCGAATTGTGCGTCCCGTTCTCCAGGACCATTGCATAGGCATAAGTCATGGTGTAAGGCTCTGTAGAAGGGCCGGGCGGTACATTGATGCGGTATTTTACGCCCCGGACATATCCCCCCTGTGCCCCGCCGTTCCCCCCGTGGGTGATCTGCGTGGACCCCAGCTTTATCGTGTTGGTATATTGATACCCGTTGATATTGGGAATTGTAGCAAACCCGCCGTATGGATCCGTTGATGAAGCCGAAAGTACCTGTATACCCGGCACGGAAGGCAGGGTGTATTCCGGTATCGAGGTGACTCCGAGCGTACCGTTCGGCGGTCCAAAGGACGAGTCGTATTTCTGTCGTTCGTCCAGCGAATCGTTTCCACCCGCATTGTTGCCGGTATAGGCCCACCAGTGGGTCAGGTTGCCCAGCGACCAATTGCTGTTCAGAGGACACACCTGGGACTGCGAAAAAACAGCGTTAGTCAGCAACAACAGCGATAGAACGGGTATGAACTTTTTCATTGTCCTGGATGTCCGTAAAATTACACATTTCCCCTGCCTTCTCCTCCTTAAGCATTCTCAATAGGATACGAAGGAAACCAGCACATAGTTGACTCCCGGCCGCCTTATTTTTCCCATCGCAGCGTCTCGTTATCAAACAATTGTAAATCAATTACTTACAACCTGACGCCGCCTGGCTTGCGAAAGCGTAGCGAGATTGCTGATGGAATTAACGCTACCATAATATGCCACGCATTTGTTCCGGCTATCTTTGGCTATGAGAAAATGGCTCATTTCGCTCTTTTTGCCCCTCCGGCGATTCTTGCCCACTCCCCTCTTGTTGCCCCTCCTGCTGCCCTGCCTCGCTGCGGCCCAGGGTGCGTCCCCCATACAGATCGTCTTTACATCCGATGTCCATTTCGGGATCAACCGGCGCGCCTTCGGGGGCGATAGCAACGTTCGTTCCGCCGACGTCAACGCGCGGCTCGTTGCCGCGATCAATCGCCTCCCCAACCTCCGCTTGCCCGCGGATGGCGGCGTTTCGGCCGGCGATACCGTGGGGCCCATTGGTTTCGTGATGATCTCCGGCGATATCGCCAACCGCGAAGAAAACGGCATCCAAAGCGCCTCGGACTCCTGGGAGGAATTTCGCCGGGACTGGCTGGAAGGCATTACGCTGAGGGACCAGCGTAACACACCCGCTGCCTTTCTCCTGGTACCGGGGAACCACGATCTGTCGGACGCCGTCGGATTTTACCGCCCGATGAAACCCGCGACCGACCCGGCCAGCATGGTAGGGATCTATAACCTTATGATGCGACCGGCCGTGCCGCTCACCGCAAAGGATTTCCGCTTCCCCGCTGACAAAGTCAATTATTCGCGGAACATCGGCGGCATTTGCTTCCTGTTCATCACCATCTGGCCCGATTCGGGCAACCGCGTCTGGATGGAAAAGGAACTCTCGCGGCAAAGCCCGGCCACGCCTGTCGTGATCGTCGCGCATGACCCGCCGGAAGGCGATGCCGCACATTTCGTGAACCCAAACGGCAAACACGATATCAATCCGCACGACCGGTTCGAGAACCTCCTCGAGGAACGCTATAAGGATCCGGCGGTCTCCACGGGCGAAGACGGAAAACCAAACGGCGACCGGATCGAACAGCTGGGATTCGCGGCGTTCCTGAAAGCGCACCCGAACATCAGGGCCTATTTCCACGGCCACAATAACTGGAACGAGTTCTACACTTACCGGGGACCCGATGATGACCTCAGTCTGCCCGTGTTCCGGGCCGATTCGCCGATGAAAGGAAAAGAGTCTGGGAAAGATGAGCGGCGTCTTTCATTCCAATTGATCAGCATCGACCCCGCGACACGGAGACTGACCGCCAGGGAATGCCGCTGGGATCCCGATCCGTCGCACCCGGGAGCCGCGCCCGTCTGGGGCGGGAGCCGTACGCTCCAACTGTGATCATCCCGGCTCGCCGTTACCGCTGATCTCGCTTCGGATCTTCACGAGAAACGCACGGAGATAGGCCGCGCGTTCCTCCGCCATCCGCCGGCCGGTTTCCGTGTTCATCATCGCGGGTAACCGCAGCAGCTTGAGCTGGAAATGATCCAGCGCGAATCGCCGGTCGTCGGGCTCGCGGCGCTCGGCAAACGGGTCGTCGGGGTCGAACAAGGACGAATTCATTTGACCGGCGGTATAGAAGACCCGCGCCAGCCCGATCGCGCCTAGGGCTTCCATCCTGTCTGCATCCTGCAGGATCCTGGCCTCCGCAGTGACCGGCCTCACGCCTGCTGAAAAACTATGCGCATAAATGGCGTGCTTCACGGCCTCGATCCTGTCCGGCGGAAAATCGTCCCACTCCTTTAATATTGTGTCGGCGGCGCGTTCTGCGCTGAGCCTGGACGCCTCATATCGCCGGGGGTGATTTTTCGGCAAGGCGACAAAGTCGTGAAAATAGGCTGCGGTGAGCAGTGTCAGCTCATCGCCGGGCGACCCTTCCAGCCGGTTGATCGCGCGGGCGGTGCGCCATACCCGTTGAAAATGTCCCAGATCGTGGGACCCGTCGGTCAATCCTCCCGCCCGGTCGAAGAAGGCGACGTACCGATCCTCCCATTGCTGCAAGATCTTATTTTCCATTATTAAGTAACTTCCATTAGAAAAAAATGCGCTTTTTTTTATTTCCCCGCGCGCTTCGTCAACTATCACGCTATATTATGCGTAATTTTGTTCAGACGCAAAATGTTCGTCCATGCTCAAGGCCTGTCTACTTGCCTTCGCTTCGGGAATTCTCTTCTTTTTCCTGATCCTCCAGTCAGCCTGGTGGCTTGTGCCCGGCGTGCTCACCTGGACGGCCATTTTTGTCTGGCAGGACCACCAGGAAAGACAACGGGACCAGGCGCACGGGTACGACGCCGATCCCGAAAGTAAAGATCGCCGCTGACTTTCGCAGCCTCACCTTCTCGGGCCCATCTTCACGGCCCCATCTTCACGGCCCCATCTTCACTGCCGATAATTTCTCCCTGTTCGCCGACGCTCCTTCCTATCTTTACCTCCGTGCAAAAGACTTTGTGGTTATCGAAGGCGTCGATCAGGGCGGGCGACGAAACAATTCCCCATTTTTTTCTTTTTCCATATCTGCCGATTGAGGCGGGGCAGGACCCTGTTTCGCATAGCCTCGTGCGGTTCAAACAACGGCTGCGGCCCGACCTCGATGACTGGATCGCCGCCGCCGTGACAGCGTTGAAGGCCCTCCGCTTTCCATCCGGCACGGTTATTTTGCGTCCGCTCCACCACGACGAAACCACGGCTAGACCGGGGTTCCCCGGCGGGCTCGACCTGCTCGGCGCGGCGCTTGCAGCCGAATTCGGCTATCGTTATCTTCCCGGCATTCTGTCGAAGGCCCATCCGACCTTGCCCAACAAACACCTTCCCCGGAGCCGGCGCCGGACTGAACTTCTCGACGTCTACCGGCTCGAGACCCTTTTTCCTTCCACGACCTTTTTCCTGCTCATCGACGACATCCTGACGACCGGCGCGACCATACGGGCGGTGGTCGCCGCCATCCGGCGCATGCATCCGGCAAACCCAGTCACGGCGTTCACCCTGACCCGTGCTGCTAATACGGTTTAGCTAAAATATTGGCGGCTTGTTGCAGAATGTTGCAGCATTCTTTCATGGAATGTTGTCCACGTTGACACAGAAGGTTGGATTACAGTGCGTAAAAAAAATTGTTAATTCGATTTTAATTTTTACCTTAGTTCAATAATTTGCTAAACTTTTGCTTTATGACCATTCAACGACTGCTTGCCAGAACGGTAAGTCTAGTGTTTATTTGTGTACTTTTCACACAACTTGCTTTTTCCCAAACAAAAACGGTTACCGGCAAAATTACTGACGACAAGGGCGCTCCTGTTGCGGGCGCAAGCGTCACGGTGAAAGGGTCCAAATCAGGCTCTGCATCGCACCAGGACGGTAGCTTCATCATCAACGTCCCGGCCAATGCCACCACGCTGGTGGTTAGCTCCGTAGGCTACACGCAGCAGGAGGTTTCCATCGGAGACGGCAACGGGATTGCAGTCTCGCTGGTACCTTCCACCACCGGATTGAACGAAGTGGTCGTTATCGGCTACGGGACCACCGTGAGAAAGGACGTGACCGGGTCCATTGCAACCGTACGCGCAAAGGACTTCAACAAGGGGGTGACGACGCCCGAGGAACTGTTGATCGGCAAGGTCGCCGGCCTCCAGATCGCCAATAACAGCGGTCAGCCCGGCGGTACGACGATCACCAAGATCCGGGGTAATAACTCCATCGTCAGTGGTAATAACCCGTTGTATGTCGTGGACGGTGTGCCGCTCGACGCTACATCGCCGATCCCTGGCAACAAATCGGCGGGCGTAGGCACATCCCCCCTAAACAACCCTTTGCTGTTCCTGAATCCCGGCGATATCTTGCAAATCGACGTGCTGAAGGACGCTTCTTCCGCGGCGATTTATGGTTCGCGCGGGGAGAACGGCGTCGTATTAATCACGACGAATAAAGGCACCGGAAAGTCCCAGATCGACGCGGCGGTTACTACCACATTCCCGACCGGTCTGATGAAAAAGGCGGATATTCTTTCGGCCTCGCAATACCGGTCGGAAATTGCGAAGTACGGCTTCAAAAGTGATTCCGGTCTCAGCATCGACCCTTTTTCGCAGATTATCCGGCATAAACCCAGTGTACGTTATGCAGTGGCTATTCAGGGTGGCAACGAGAACGGCAAGTATCGCGCGTCGTTCGCGGCCAATGACGATCAGGGGATTATCCTGAAAAGCGGACTGACCCAGTACAACGCCAATTTCAGCGGCGAACACTATGCGATCAACAGAAGGCTCCGGCTGAATGTCAACGTCATCGCCTCTCACTATAACCTCCAGTCGGCCCCGATCAGCAATGATGCCGGCAGCACGGGCAACCTGATAAGCGCCGCAATGAACTGGAATCCCACGCTGCGCCTGGTAAACCCGGACGGCACATTCATGCAAAGCAATCCCAGCGGCCAGATTAACCCGCTTGCCCTCTCCGCGTATACCAACGACAATTCCAGTGTTACGCAGATCCTCGGTAACGCGGGCATTTCCTTCCAGATCTTTCCCTTCCTGACTTACAACTTCCTGTACGGTTTGGACTACGGGATAGCTACACGGGACGCTGAGTTGCAAGGCCTAATCGCCGCCACAGGCAGCAATGCGGATGGAAAAGGTTCGGCGGCCCAGGCAGACGGTTCGATTTTCTCCCAGACGATCACCCACACGTTGACCTTTGATAAAAAAGTCACTACCGATCTGAACCTGAAAGTGCTAGCTGGATACGAGTATTGGTCGACGACTGGTCTGGATGACAAGGGAAGCTTCACATATGGTTTCAATTGGAATGTCCCCGGAGGACCGTACTATCCAAACCTGCATTACTATGATAACATGTCGGCGGGTAATCAGGCGAACCTGACTGCTTTTTCCGACTTTCCCCCTACAACTAACCTGCAGTCCTATTTTGGCCGGGTAGAATTGGGCTTCGCGGAAAAGTATTACCTGACGGCGACGATGCGCGCCGACGGCTCGAGCAAATTCGGAGCTAACAACCGGTATGCCTATTTCCCTTCCTTTGGTTTCCGCTGGAATATTATGAATGAAGACTTCATGAAAAACAACACAGTCTTCTCCAACCTTGCTCTCCGCGTCGGCTATGGACAGACGGGTGGGCAAGACGGCCTCAGCTCCTCCGCGGCTCAACAACTTGGATTTTTTAGCGGTTTCAACCCAGCCGCGAACGGGAACCAAAATCCGCGAATCGGGACGATCAACTTCTCCTCACCCAACTTGAAATGGGAAACGCTTACTTCCTATGACGGAGGCATCGATTTCGGATTCCTGAACGATCGGATCGTAGGCTACGTCGACGTGTTTTCCAAGAAGACTACCAACCCGCTCTTCCCGGGCACGCTTTCCGTACCTTCACAAGGCGCGACCATCTGGCAGAACCTTCCAGGTTACATCACCAACAAGGGTTTCGAATTCTCGATCAATATCGCTGCCGTCAGGACGAAAGACTTCAGTTGGAATATCGGCGGCAATGTCGAGTTTGTAAAGAACAAGTTCATTTATCCGGCGCTCGGCGGTTCCCCGTTGTATCTGACTGGCGGCGTTGATGGCCAGGGTGTTTCGTCGGCCTTTGCACAGGCTCTCGCCAACGGCCAGCCGATCGACGTCTTTTATCTTCGCCAGTTCGAGGGCTTTGACCAGAACGGTATCGCGATCGTCAAGAGCCAGGCATCGGCCTATTCCGGCGACCCCAATCCGAGCGTGATCCTTGGGATCAACACAGACCTTACCTATAAGAAGTTCAGCTTGGCGATCAACACGCACGGACAGATGGGTAACAAGATATTCAACAACACTTTGGTCAGCGTTACTAACCTGGGTAATATCGCCAACGGCAAGAATATCTCGAAGACGTTGATTGGGACTAAGGAGAGTCTGGCCAACCCCGTGTCGGCATCGACCCGCTTCCTGCAGAGTGGCAATTTCCTCAAGATCGGCAACGTGACCCTGACCTACAATATCGGCAAGGTGAGCAATGTCGTCAAGGCCTCGCACGCGTTCATTACGGTCTACAATCTTTATGAATTCACGAAATATACGGGCTTCGATGCTGAAGTCAACCAGGACCACAACAACAACGGCATTCCTTCGTTGGGTATGGATTACATCGGCTACCCGACGTCAAGGTCAATCGCGGTCGGTCTTAACTTCACATTGTAATCACAAACCATTAATTCTCCACTATTATGAAATATTATTCCAATAAATTCAATGTAATCGCGGCGATGACCCTTCTCGCCTCGATGGGTTGCACCAAATTGAATGAGAGTCTGCCCAAGCAGTTTTCCTACAGCGCTTCGAGCGGGGGAGGCACCGCGGGCGGTATCCTGGTGCAGGCCTACAACGACATGTCCAGCACCAACGTCATGTTTGGCCAGGACCAGATCTTCTCGCTCGAGGAGAACACCTCCGACGAGTGCCTGGTCCCGACGCGCGCGGGTGACTGGGATGACAATGGCGTGTGGCGTACGTTGCATACCCACGCCTGGGATGCAACCCACGGGCAATCGCAGACGGTGTTCACCAACCTCGGTACGCTCGAGAGCGACGCGACGACGGTACTAGCGCTCAATCCCACGCCGGAGCAAGCCGCTGAAGCCATCTTCCTTCGTTCGCTCGCCCAGTTCTATTTCCTGGATCTCTACGGACAGGTACCTTACAGAACCGTGGCCGCCTATAACTCGGTCAATGCAGCGCCGGTCATGACGCCGGCGGAAGCGATCGACACGCTCGTCAGCAACCTGACCGGGATCATTGGGGTCCTCGATCCGACCAACAAGAATTTCCAGGCGACACCGAACGCCGCCCGTTTCCTGCTTATGAAAGTCCTGCTCAATAAACAGGCCTTCCTCAACAGGGAGCACCCGGCCGCACAGGACGCAGGTGATATGAACCAGGTCTATGCACTCGGCGCGGCGATCGTAGCGAGCGGCAAGGAAAGCCTCACGCCCAACTACTTCGACAACTTCGGCCCCAACAATGGCGGGTACGGCGCACCTGGTACCGGCGGTGTATCGACCGAGGGAATTTTCGTCTACCCGAACAACGGCACCGCAACTAATGAGAACGGTACGTCCAACGGCGGTATCGACGCCCGCTGGATGATGGCGCTGCACTACAATTCCTGGGACGCGCCTGGTGTTTATGGCGGCGCGGGATGGAACGGCTTCAGCACCATCGCCGATGTCTATAATGCCTTCGATCCGACAGATACCCGTAAGGGCAACTTCCCGTATCCGGCACCTAACGGCAAAGGCGTCTCCCCGATCTCGGGCCTGAATGTCGGTCTTGACGCCGGTCAGCAGTTCAACGAGAACGGAGATTCCATTTTCGACCGAAAAGGCAACCCGCTCAATTTCGCGCCGACAGTTTCCAATGTCGAGACGAATGTGGCATCCCTGGAAGGTGACGGTATCCGCGGGATCAAGTATTACCCGGACTACGCGCACTATACCAGCACGTCGTCGAATCAGCTCATGATCTTTCGCTACGCGGATGTCCTGCTGATGATGGCGGAAGCCGACCTGAGCGGCGCTTCGGGCGGTGCGGCTGACGCCCTGTCAATCGTCAACAACCTGCACACGAGTCGCGGTGCGCAGCCGCTGGCATCGATCACGCTCGTTAACACGGGGAACATTTATGACGGCACCACCCTCCTCGAAGAGCGGCAAAAAGAGTTGTGGTGGGAAGGCTGGAGGAGACAGGACCTGATCCGTATGGGCGTGTTCCTGACCCCATGGGCGCTGAAGCCTACGGACGATCCCAAGTTCCTGCTGTTCCCGATCCCGGCCACCCAGTTGGTCGCGAATCCGCACTTGAAGCAGAACCCCGGATACTAAGCCAATCGAACGATTCGTACAAAGGCCGTTTTAACAGAACGGCCTTTGTTATTTTAGCTATTTTCGCAGCATGCCCAGACTCGCAATCCCTTTACTAACCGGCTTGATCGTCGTCTGCCTGTTTTGCCCCTCCTGCAAAGACCAACCCGCCCCCGGCCGGCCGCTGTTCGAACTGATGACCAACACGGGCGTGAATTTTAACAACATGGTCGTCGATCAGCGGCTCGACAACAGCTTTTTGTTCCGGAACTTTTACAACGGCGGCGGCGTCGCGATCGGCGACATCAACAACGACGGCCTTCCGGATATTTTCTTCACCTCGAACATGGGGGAGAACAAACTATATCTCAACAAGGGCAACTTCCAATTCGAGGACGTGACGGCAAAAGCCGGTTTCCGGCAGGACAGCATGTGGAGCACCGGCGCGGTCTTCGTGGACATCAACAGCGATGGTTGGCTCGACCTTTATGTCTGCAATTCCGGGCACATGAGCGACGGCAACCGCAGGAACAAACTCTACATCAACAACCACGACGGCACTTTCACCGAATCGGCGGCAAAATACGGGCTCGATATTTCAGCCTATACGACGCAGGTCACCTTTTTCGATTATGACGGCGACGGCGATCTCGACTGCTTCATGATCGACAACAGCCCCATTCCTGTCAACACGCTGAACAACGCCAATCATCGGGATCTGATCGATACGGCATGGCCCGTCGAACCGCTCCTCAAGGGAGGCGGCGATCACCTTTTCCGCAATGACAACGGCCATTTTACCGAAGTCACCCAGAAGGCGGGCATCCACGGCACGCTGATCAGTTTCGGTCTCGGCGCGATGGTCACGGACATCAACGGCGACGGCTGGCCCGATATTTATGTCTCCAACGATTCCTATGAGCGGGATTATCTCTATATCAACCAGGGCAACGGGACTTTTAAGGACGAGCTGGAAAATTGCATGGGGCATATCAGCATGTCTTCCATGGGGGTCGATATGGCCGATATCAACAACGATGGCTACCCGGATCTCTTTACGACGGATATGCTGCCGGGAGACGACTACAGGCTGAAAACGACCGGGTCATTCGACAATATCAGCCTTTTCAACAGCAAGCTCAGGTCCGGCTTCTACTATCAATACGTCAAGAACTGCCTCCAGCTCAACAACAGGGACGGGAAGTTCACCGAGATCGCCGATTTCGCCGGCGTTTCGGCCACCGACTGGTCCTGGGGCGCGCTCCTCTTCGACGCCGACAACGACGGCTTCAACGATATCTTCGTCTGTAACGGCGTCAACCGGGACGTCACCAATCTCGATTTCCTGAACTTCTTCGCCGACGACGTCTATCAGCGCATGGCGCTCAGCGGAAAAAAGGAAAATATCGATCAACTGCTGAAACGCATTCCCCAGACGCCCCTGCTCAACAAGGTATTCCGGAACCTGGGCAACCTGCATTTCCAGGACATCGGCGCCGACTGGGGCTTCACCCATCCTTGCTTTTCCAATGGCGCCGCCTATGGCGACCTGGATAATGACGGCGATCTCGACCTGGTC
>DATNBP010000102.1:0-7358 GCA_035572015.1 Puia sp.
GAGCGCACGTGCCGGCTTTCTTCCCAGCCAGCTTGATTTGGCCTGGATCTATATTTACACGCTCAAGAAGCTCAGGATGGTTTCCTGGTACCGTGACTCCAAAAAGGAATTCCTGAAAAAATACATTGTCAAGGGCCACTCCCGCGATATGATCCCGCTTGCCGGCGAGGCCTATGGCCGCGACCATCTGGACAAATTCATAGGGTGAGGCCCTGACTGGTGGGCGTTCATCAGGTTTTAAATCTAAAAATATAGTAATACGTTGCGAGGTTATTCAGCTCAACCTCAACTTCGGTGGACGGGATCGTCACATCGCCAAACACCGCATAATCGTGAAGCAACGTAGCTTTCAGATCCGTGAGTGACGATCGGGTACAATATCGGGTGTTTATTGTCATTTCTATGAACGCCGGCAACCTGTGGCAATGAGCGAAGCTTCTCTGCCAGGGCGATCGCTTCGTCGCCAGAGACCGATTCAAGCAGATATGCGTTTACACGTACGCTGTCGCGCCGGAATAAATTCCAGAACCGGGCCTTGACATATCCCTCGGCATTCCTGCTCACTTTCCCTGCCAACCGCCCGCTCAGCAGCCGTTGGGCTAATACGGTCGCCAGCGCTGCATAGCCCGAATCAAGTTGCGCTGTTGCTACCCAATGCCCCGTTTGAACGTTTACTCCACCCTCCAACTCAAGCCCCAACAGGTTCCCCGGCTGATAACGTCCGCTCCCCTCCCGCTCGACAGACAAACTGAATATGCTGTCCACCGGATGCCAGACAAGTCTTGAAAAATCCTTGTTATCCCTGTCCTGGGCGTGACATCCAAAAAGGGATATTGATAATAACGTTATCGTGACCAGAGCAAGCTTGGATCCTTGCTGGGTAAGCTTAAAACGATTTAAAATACTCTGATTCATAAGGAAGGCTATATGTTTGAATCCGACTAGGGTTGCAGGCATAATTAAAAAAATCGAGAAAGCCGTACCCGGTTGCTGTTTCAAAATTAAAGTTGACCAAAGTCAGGCCGGACAAATCCTGGCCCGCAAGCATTCGGCTATGCAAAGATTTTAGGAGGGATAGGGCTTGAAGCGTCGAGTCGGGCGATTCATATACGTCAAAGCTGACAGGCCCCGCACTCCATGCCGTGTTATAATAACTGGGCTTGGAGCCATTGAAAGTGACTCGAAAATCGGAATTTGTCGTCGCAACCAGCGTGAATTTTGAATTATCCTGAAATTCGATCGTCCCCGGAACGGAATCACTATAATTGTAGTAAATAAATTGTTCACTTTTGTCATTGGATTCACCCCATACTTGTGTTTCGTATTTTTGCACATACTTGGGCGGGTAAGCGAAGCTAGCGGAACCCGCACCTAAATCGAAAAAATCATATAATAATACCGCGGTAGAAATATCTGTTGAATCCATCAAGCCCACAAGGTAATAGATCTGCACATAGTCGTTGACAGGGCATGGTATTGTGATTTGTCTGGCGGTATCCATTTGGGAAAGGTCCACAGTATCCGCCAATGTCTTAGGCAAATGAAACTTATAGAGGTTGACGCCGGGTATATAGAAGTAACTGTAGGCACCGCTATACCGGGTATAGTCCATTAACAAACTGTTCGCGCCTGAGACACTGGCAGAAGCCCGACCATAACCGCCGCCATTGAAATACCATCCTGTCGGGCCAAAGATCGGGGGTTTTTATATAATATAGTGGCAGGCTGGCCGCCCGTCCGGGTGATATCCAGCTGTACTATTCCGTTGACCGATGTCGCCCAGCGCGTTGGGTTTACCGCCTTGTAAGTTCTGCAATCGAACTTGTGATAGACGCTATCGTAAAAAATTGACGTCACATTTATGAGGGTATCGGCCGTTTGCAGCGTCGCATTGATGACAGTATTGACTTGGGTCAGATCATCCAACAAAATCTTGCCGGAAGTCTCACTGAGAATTAACTCAAATTGGTTCTGATATGTCGGCGCCTGGCGAGGACAAGTTAGGTTGACGGTCATCGACCCGTTTTGGGTAGGCGGAGGCAAGGTCACAGGGCCTGACCGGCTACAGGAAAAAGCACAAAGTACCATTATTGTGCACAGGGAAAGTTTTGCAACCATGTCCCTGACCTTTTTCGGTAACGACGCAACGACCATCTCATAGGAATGATCGATCATGTCGCGGATATCCTTTGTCTTTAGGACGCCGTCGATCCGTACCGTATTCCAGTGCCGTTTGTTCATATGATAGCCTGGCTGTACTTCTTCGTGCCGTTCGCGCAACTCCACCGCGCGTTCGGGATCGCATTTGACGTTTAGACTGTTCCCCTCCGTTAAGTTTGCCAGCAGGAAGATCTTGCCTCCCACTTTGAACACGAGCACCTCCTCGCCAAACGGGAAGCTTTCCGCCGCCCCGGGCTTCCGAAGGCAATACGCCCGAACCTCTTCGATATTCATATTAGCTGATCTTTGTCGATTTGCCCTGCATATGCGTTACCCAGTGCTCTCCGTCCTCCGATGTCTGAACTTTAAATGTGTAGCTGGAGGCGGAAAGAAAACTGTTCACCGTTCGCGTAAAGACCTTTTTCCCGCTATCGTCGGTGTAGCTTCCGAGATAGTATAACTCATCGCCCTTATACGTAATAGGGATCGAAAAGGGGTCCCGGCCGGGAATACCGACGAGCGTTAGCGTGTACTCGTCCTTCGTCGCATCATAACTGTAGATCGACAGATTGTTTGTCGTCTTGCCCGCATTGGTAACTTCCTGGTCGGCAATCATGAAATTGCCATTGGCCGACCACCTGCAGGTGCTTACCGCCGAGACGCCCGGCTGTCCTGACGGGTCGGGGTCGTTCTCGGCCTTCCAGGTGCCTATAAAGACCTTCAGCTTGTGCAGTCCCGAGTCCCTGAGTACCATCGGTCGCTGAGCCGCGGCAAGAACCGACATCCCGAGCAGCGCGCCGATGAAAACGAATTTTTTCATAAACAGTGTTTTTTGTCCGGGTTCCTATTCCAGGACGATATGATTGATCCAACGTTGAAAGTTTGCCCGGGACTCCTGTTGAATGTCTCCGCAGGTGTCGAGAATAAAGAAATAAAACACTCTTCCCGCAAACCTCGTCCGCACGCTTCCCATCCGATAAACACTTAGTTTGCCTGCGTCACCCATCGTCTTCGCCGCCCCGCTGACGTCTTCCAGCGCCAGGCCTTGGTCCGCAGGAAAATCGCGTTCGACGCCGAAATACCAAACCCTTGCCCCTCCGCGGTCGGCATAGAATTTGAGGTTCCCTTCGCTGAAACCGCAATGGATGGCTTGATGATCACGCCTGCCTTCCGGTTATCAAAGTTTCCTATGCTGATCCGCCAGTTCGAGTCTACAGTGAATCGCAGCCCGAACGGGTAGGACGTGAAGGTCACTTCTTTGTGCCGCACGCTGGACTCCCACAACGCTTTCGGGCTATACCTGATATCTGGATCGGCTTGCTTCAGATTGGCCCGCAGCGTCGAGTCCATGATTTGCGATAGCAAGCTTACGCCGCCGCTTTGCAGATACCTCGTTAATGCCCACCGCGCATGAAAGGGCATATTCCCGATATTCATGGCAAACGCGTACTCCTGCCAAAAATCGACGCCCGTTTCTTTTGTAACCAACGGCAGCGCCTTTTGAAAACAATCGATTCCCTGCGCGATCCTATCGGACGGCAAGCTTGCCACCCGAATCTAACTTGTTGAAATTCAAAAATTTAACATCTGCCTTGCTGTGTAAGCCGCTGGTAAGCATCGACAACAGGATAATGGCTTTTCTCATATGAGTCGAAAAATACTCGATTTTTTGGCCATTTTCGAAGTTTTTGGTCGCGGTTTTCATCGGGCATTTTATCCGTTCGTCGGGCAAAACCGTCGTTGGTCGAGCCATCCCGCAGGCCGGTCGAATACATTTCCCCCGGTCCGGGCTTTTTTACATCTTTGTATCAGCAACGAAAGAGATCCAAGACCCTTGAAGACCCAAACCAACGAATCCAGATCCATCGAAAAAACCGCCAATCCACTGAAAGACCTATAAAAACCACCATCCGAGAAACCAAAACATCCAATCCTTTAAGAACCAATTAAGTAGTGAGACCCTGACAAAAGAGATTTTTTGACGCCCCGCCTTCGCGGGGCGCTTTTTTTATACATTTATCCGGTCCTCCTGCGCCCGGGGCTCCGAAATGACCAGGAAATGAAGGTCTCCGGGGCCTGCGTTCCATATCTTATGCCGGCTCCCGGGGGCGACGCGGAACCCCTCCCCCTTTTTTACCACTGCCTCTTGGCCGTCTGTTTCAAAACCGGCACACCCCTCGAGAATAAAAAAAAGCTGCTGCGCCTTTACATGATAATGCAACTGCTCGGCGCCGCCGGGCGGGATCCTCTCCTGTATCACACTCAGGGAATCCGATTCGAGGAAATGCCAGCCGTCGCTATCGCCGCCCCAGACATAGTGCCGGGCAGTCTCTTTAGTGATCTTCATATATCTCGTTTCCGGTTGCTCTTTTGACGACCTGCGCTTCTGCTGTATCGAGGATCAACAATCCTTCCTCGGTATCGTTCAACTGTCCAAGCAGCATGCCCGCCTTATCCCAAGCGGCGGAACCTCCTCCGCAATCGAAATCGTCGCAATGACCGACGCAATTGCAAACCATGACCCACATCCCGTATTGTCGGGCGATGGCCTCCAGTCCGGCTGCCGCCTTTTCCATGCCTGACTTTGCCTTGGCCACGCTGGCCAGGTAGATTTCGGCTCCCGCACGACGCGCGTCCCGGGAATGCTCGGGGACGGACAGTTCATAACAAATGGCAAGGGCGATCTTGTTGTTTTCCAGCCTGACGGGGGCCGGGCCACCCGCGAAAAAAGGGACTTCATCGGCGTGCAGGTATTGTTTGGAATAGACCTGCCGCTCCTGTCCCGGCTGAAAGATCGCCATCGAAATCAGGATGCCCGCGGCGCCGGTCGTCGGAACTCCTGCGCAGATAGTCATCAAATGACGGTCGCTCAGTGTTTGCAGCACGTCCAGCCGTGCATCGCCCGCTTCCATGACCAGCGAGGCCGCGAGCGATGGCTCATAACCCGTGACAGATAATTCCGGAAAAATGAGGTGGGTCACGTTTTCCGATGCGGCCGACCCGATCAGCCTGATATGCGCTTCGAGGTTTCGAAGCACATCCCCTTTTGCCGGACGGGTTTGGGCGACGGCGATCTTCATAAACCTGGGATATTTCTGCCTGAAATGTAAAGAAAATTCGGGCGCCGTACCTTTGCCGCATGGATTATTTCCGGGACCTGGCCGACCTCCTGAAAATCGAACGTGAAGAAGACCGCCGGGCATACCGGAGGCTGGCGCAAACCTCCTCCCTTGCAGAGCGGCGCGCCAATGGCCTGGCCTGGTATCCGATCGCGATCCGTGATACCGAGCTTGGGCGCGGTGACTACCTGACTGTCGAAGTTGAAAGGACGACGCATCAGGATGTCAGTCACCAACTGCGTTCCGGCGCGCCTGGGGCGCTTTTTTCGAATCACGATCCCGCCGCAGACAGGATCGACGGCACCATCAGCTTTGTCGGCGGCGACCGGCTCCGGTTCACCCTGCCGACCGACGAACTTCCCGGTTGGACACGCAATGGAAAACTGGGCATCGAGGTGCTATTTGACGACAACAGCTATACCGGGATGTTCGCCGCCCTGAAACAAGCCGGATCCATCGCGGAAGACAGGGTTCGCGGTAAACTTGTCCGTATCCTCACCGGGAACGAATACGCCGGCTTTTCCGGCATGTCGCCGGTGGCCGGCGCCGGCTACCGGACCTCGGAAATTGCTCCGGGTCAGGCCGCCCTGAATCCCTCCCAGCAAGCTGCCATAGCGAAGATCCTGGCAGCCTCCAATCTCGCGATCGTCCATGGACCGCCGGGCACCGGCAAGACGACGACGCTGGTTCAGGCAATTGCCGCGTTGTACGCCCGCGACGGGGGTCCGATCCTTGTTACCGCGCCAAGCAACGCCGCGGTGGACCTCCTCAGCGAGAGACTTGCTGCCCGCGGCCTCGATACCCTGCGCATCGGTAACCCTGCCCGTGTCTCGGAGAGTCTTCAGGCGCTCACACTCGATAGCCGGATCGCAGACCACCGGAACGCGAAAGAAATCCGCCAGTTGAGGAAAAAAGCGGCCGAGTTTCGCGGTCTGGCCCATAAATACAAAAGGAACTTCGGCGCCGCGGAACGGGAGCAACGCAAAGCGCTTTTTGATGAAGCGCGCAGCCTGTTGAAGGACGCTGACCGTATCAGCGACGGCATTTTGCAGGATATACTGTCGCGCGCCCAGGTGATCACCGCCACCCTGGTCGGCGCCGACCACCCTGCCATCCGCAACCTGAAGTATTACACCGCCGTGATCGATGAGGCGGGGCAGGCGCTGGAACCCGCCTGCTGGATTCCCGCGCTGAAGGCTGATCGCCTCATCCTTGCCGGCGATCCGTTCCAGCTTCCGCCAACCATCAAGTCGGCCAGGGCGGCATCCGCAGGACTCGAAGTTACCCTGCTGGAAAAGGCCATTATCCAACATCCCGGAGCAGTCACCCTGCTCGAGGAGCAATACAGGATGCACGAGGACATCATGGCCTACCCCTCCAAAGTCTTCTATGAAAACCGCCTCCGTGCGCACACGACCGTGGCCCGGCGCCTTCTCTTCGAAGACGACCGGCCGCTTGTGTTTATCGATACCGCAGGTTGCGGCTATGAGGAACGGCGGGAAGACGGTGGCATAAGTAACCCCGAAGAAGCTGTTTTTCTCCTCCGGCACGCCGCAGGTCTGGTATCCGCTATCGAGGCGCGGCTTCCTGAAGGACAATTCCCGGCCGTGGCCATCATTTCACCGTACCGCCAGCAGGTGCACCTGTTGAACGAGCTATTGCCGCACGATCCGATACTCCGCCGGCATGCCCAAATGATCGCCGTCAACACCGTCGATAGTTTCCAGGGGCAGGAACGCGACATCGTCTATATCGGAATGACCCGCAGCAACCCCGACAGCCGCATCGGTTTTCTGGCTGAGATCCGCCGCATGAATGTCGCCATGACCCGCGCGCGCAAGAAACTCGTGGTGATCGGGGACAGTGCAACCCTGGCGCAAACCCCTTTTTACGCTGGCTTTATCGAATACGCGGAACGGAGCGGCGCCTGGCATAGTGCATGGGAAGCCTAATTACTGAAATCCAGCGGCACGATCACCTTGAAGCTGATATTCCTGCCCATGTTGAAGACTCCGACCCTCCCGGTGGAATAATTGACCGGGTAATACTTGAACCTGCTCATGTAGTCCATATAAGGAG
>DATNBP010000103.1:0-3004 GCA_035572015.1 Puia sp.
GCCGGCAGCCGATTGTCATCCGTTGAGAAATTCGTAGGTTTGGAAAAAAAAGAATGCGACCGATCACCGATGAAATGATCGATCTGGTCAACGACCGGATCCAGCACATGGACGAGGCGCAGATCGGGAAGATCTGGGATGAGTTCGCCCGGGAACAGCCGGCGCTCGTGGGGTATGTGCTGGGTGAAAGCCAGGAGCTGCAGCAGGCGGATGCCCGGGAGGACGTAGCCTATGTCCTCACCGTTATCCTATTGAGCTTCCGGGAATGCGTGTCTGGTGTCGGATCGATCACCGAAAAAGAATTTGAGTCGGCCTTCAATGCCGAGTACGACGAGATGGAGGATATCTTCCAGGAAGGATACGATGAGAACAACGCCATGGCGGTGATCGAATCCTTTTGCCAGCCACAGCTGTTGCAGTTCGCGGCGGCTACGATCTATAGTGAAGACGGGGAGGGTAGCGATGAAAGCAATTTCACCGAAGAAGAGGCCGGGTTGTTCATCATTATCTTCAAAACGGCGATCGGCTTGTTACACGAGAAGGCCACGGGGCGGCAGAATTGAACTTCCTGGGCATTTAAAAAGAAATTTCGCAAAAAGCTTGACTCTTACCTTAGGTCATACCCTAGCTTTGTCAAAACGTTCTAAGCATGGGTAAGGCCAGATATTCGGTAAAGCAGCTGGCCCGGCTTGCGGGTGTGAGCGTGCGCACGCTCCACGTCTACGATGAGCTGGGGCTTCTGAAACCTTCCCTTCGGACAGATGCGGGGTATAGGCACTATGGCGAGGCCGAATTGCTTCGCTTGCAGCAAATCCTCTTTTATAAGGAAATGCAACTGCCCCTGAAACGCATCGGCGAGATCCTGGACGACCCCGATTTCGATTTGATCGAAGCGCTTGCAGGGCACAAGATCGCCCTGACGGCACAACTGGACCGGCTGGAGACCCTGCTGAAGACGATCGACGCCACTATTGATCATCTTAAAAACAAAACCATGTCAAATCTTGAAAAGTTATACGAAGGAATGCCGCGTGAACAAGCCGCAGCTTTACGCGAGGAAGCAATTGAACATTGGGGGGAGGAAGCGATCCGGAAGTCGGAGCGCGCGGTCGAAGGAATGAGCAAGAATAATTTCGAGCAGTTACGGTCGGATCAACAGGATGTCATGCAACGGTTGCGGGCGCTCCGCGGGGCGGATCCCGGGAGCGAAGCTGTCCAGGCGCAGATCGGTCGTCACTATGAAATGATCCGGGGATTTTGGGGTATGAGTAAGGGAGAGACGATTAAGGCAAAGGCGTACAAAGGACTTGGGGACTTGTATGTATCGGACGACCGGTATATGGCGGAGGACGGCAGTCCCGATCCGGAGTTTGCGGGTTTCATGCGGTCGGCGATGGCGTGGTTTGCGGATAAAAATTTAGATTGAGAGATACTCTTACATTAATCGCATGCTCAGAAACTATTTTACCATTGCCGTCCGAAACTTGCTTCGTAACCGGGCCTTTTCGATCATCAATATCGCGGGCCTCGCCATCGGTATGGCTGGTGCGATGATCATCCTCCTTTGGGTTTGGGCTGTGGTCGGGGTGGATCGCTTCTATACAAAGACCGACAGGCTTTACGAGGTCATGTCCAATGACAAAGTGAACGGGACCCTCCGGACCCTTAATCAAACGCCGGAGGTCATGGCCCTGACGCTAAAAAAGGATTATCCTGGCATTGAGGGCGTCAGCCGCATCAATTGGACCAGGAACCTCTTTACCGGGCCTACGGGAGCCAACATGTTATCGCAGGGTTTTACCGTGGATTCCGATTTTCTGAAAATGTTCGATTTCCCCTTACTCGGCGGGGATCCGGCATCGGCTTTCAGCGATCCCCGGAGTATCGTGATCACCAGGACGCTGGCCAGGAAACTGTTCAATACAGAAGATGTGGTGGGCAAAGCGATGACAATGGGAGGGCAGGATGTGCTAAAGATTACGGGAGTTCTGAAGGACCTCCCGCCAAACACCATGTTCGCCAATAGCGAATATTTCATTGGTTACGCTCAGCAAAACGGTATCAACGAGAGCTGGTACGATCTCGGCATACCCACGTTTGTCTTGCTGAAGCCCAATACCAACGCGACCGCGGTTAACAACAAGATCAGGAGCATTATTCCGGATCACACGAACGGCCATGCCAAGACGGAAGAGTTCCTTTATCCCGTTAGCGAATTAGCGCTACATGGCCAGTTCGAGAATGGGAAGCCGGCCGGCGGCTTGATAACGGTTGTGAGGACCTTCACATTGATCGCCCTCTTCGTCCTGGTCATCGCCTGCATCAACTTTATGAACTTGTCCACTGCCCGCAGCGAACGGCGCGCGAGGGAAGTAGGCATCCGCAAGGTGGCAGGGGCGCTCAAAAGGAATCTGTTGTTCCAGTTTCTCGGCGAGTCGATCCTGATTGCGACGGTGGCGGGCATTTTGGCGGTTGTCCTTGTACAACTCGTTCTGCCTGCCTTTAATCGGTTCACCCGAAACAGGCTGTTCATCGGCTACAGTAATCCGGTCTGTTGGCTGGCGCTCCTCGGTTTCGTGGTACTCGCGGGCCTCCTGGCGGGCAGCTATCCTGCCTTTGTCCTCTCTTCCTTCCGGCCCGTGACTGTCCTGAAAGGGAAAGTGAGCAGCTTGCGCACCACCATCAATCCGCGAAAAGTGTTGGTGGTTTTCCAATTCAGCATCGCCATCGTGCTGATCATCTCCACGATCATTGTCACCCGGCAGCTCCGATATGGACGCGAGCGGCAGGTTGGGTATGATAAGGACCGCCTGGTCAATGTAAACATTTACAACGACGTCCTCCGGGACCGGTTCGTGCAGATCAAAAAAGAATTGCTGGCATCCGGCGCAGCGACGTCCGTTACGCTGGCTCAATCTCCTTTGACGGAGAACTGGAGTTCAGGCATCGACCTGAAATGGGAGGGCAAAGACCCAAATGCCAAGGTCCAGATCAACCGCTATGG
>DATNBP010000104.1:0-44523 GCA_035572015.1 Puia sp.
TGTTACGAATGTCGCGGACGAGGCTTTCTGTAGACGGCTTACGAGGCTTTGTTTCCATGTTCATTTGTTTTGAAGTTAATAATGTGGAAACACTACCTTAAGTTACTACATTAACAGTACACTTTTTGCTGACGATTTACAGGTCCCAAACCTTATCCCCATGCACCAACTTCTATCAACCCTATCCCGCTTCCACCCAGTTCCACCGGCCCTCGAAGCCTATCTCCTTACCCACGTCGAGTATCGGACCTTTCCCAAAAAAGCTGTCATCCTGAAAACCGGACAGATATGCCGGTACGTCTATTTCATCGAAACGGGCCTGGTCAGGCATGTCGTGCGCACGGAGAACGCCGAATATACGCCGTGGATCCTCAAAGAGGGCGACATCGCGACCTCCGTCAAGAGCTTCCTGTACCAGGTACCAGCAACGGACAGCATGGTTACGATCGAGAAGACCACCGTCATCATGTTGTCGTTCGATGACCTCGAGGCGGGCTGCAGGCTCCATCCCGAGCTCGCCATCATCCGGGAAAAGGTCAAGGAAAAGTATTATGACCGGAAGGAGGATCGCGACCACCTGATGGGCACACTGTCATTGAACGAGCGGTATGAGTACCTGCTCCGCCACGAGCCGGATCTGACGGTCCGCGTCCCCATTGAGATCCTGAGCTCCTATCTGGGCATGTCGTCAAAAAAATTGTACGACATCAGGAAAGAACTCAGTGACGGGCGCTAGTCCAAGATGATATCCTGCCGGACGTGCAAGCGTCGATAGATTATTTTGGACCGCTTTTTCCTTTTGTATTTACCTTCGCCAAAACCTTTATCTCATGGACGGCGAATTCAGGGTCCGGCTCCGCAATTACGAACCAGACGTAATAGTTGGAGCATTCATTGACCGGTTCGGCAATAATCTCGCCCAAGAATACGCAAACAGTCGCTATCAAGTCAGAGGTGTCTTTACGATCGAGGACTTCTGCGCCGGTTATGTCGCCGCAGACTGCATATTCCTCGTTTATAACAGGGAAGGAAATTTTCTGAAGGTATATGTTGAGCCTGCCAACAAAAAGGACCTGAAGATGATGAAGGACCTCCTCAATCGCTATTTTAGTGAAATAACTCTTATGCTGGAAGATGAAAAGATTGCGTGGAACAAGCCGCAGGCTTCTATTACGCTCGAGGAATGTCCCGTAAGCGGGACCTACAAATCCAAACTGGATAATTTTAAAGAACTTATTGAAGATCAGCGGGAAACATTATTTTATCTTCCTATAGGCACGGTTGCGGCAGCGATTTTGGCTATATATCTTAACATTGCCAGCAGGGAGGACGCTGGCAAGGATCTAAGAAAAGCTGTAATTTCGACCTTGGAAGCCGTTATTGTGTTTCTCTTGTTGGTGTTGTCAAGAGTATTGTTGTCGAAATCAAAACGAGCTTTTACCTTTAAAATTTGACCTATGCCCGCCATGCAAGAACAAGAATTCACCAGGGAACTTATAAAACTGTTGTCATCGCATAACAACTTTGAAGTCTTGGCGTCGTCTGACAAGAACGTCGATTTGCTGGTCCATGACCAGACGACCGGCAAAACGGTTGCGATTGAATTTAAGGACGCAGGAAGTTATGGCGAGCTTCCCATCTCAACCTTTCTTCCGATTGCGGACTTGGTTCAGCAAACCGACAAATTCCAGAAGTTGTTGCTCGTTTCATTCTCAAAGGTTCCCGATTTGCTTAGAAGAAAACTGAACAAGCTGAATGTAGATGCGCTCACAAAGCCTAGTGTTAGCCAGGTGGTCGAACGGGTGCAGCTTGCACTATCGGCATAAGGTATAATTCGCAGTCCTCCCCGACAATTTTTTTTAATAACACTGGAACTTTTCCAGTTTTTTGTGCCCACATTCTTCCCATATTTACGCCCGAACGCAAAATTGTGTGAATATGTTGAAAAATGTGTCGTGGGCTGCGTTCGGGGTGGCAGTCCTCGTATTTGTAATTCCCTACTATTTCGTGGTGCTCCTGATTTGCTTCCGCAAAGACATTCGCGGGACGGCCAGGCGCTGGCTCAAAAGGTCGGCGCTGGTCCTCGCAGGTCTCGGCGCGGCGGCATCTCAACTCAGGGCCCAGACGGCCGACGGCAATAACGGCATCAACCAGGCCAACACGCTCGTCCGCTCGTATTTCCAAACTGGGACGCAATTGATGTATGCGATCGGCGCGATCGTCGGGCTGGTCGGCGCCATCCGCGTCTTTGTGCTCTGGAACAGCGGGCACCGCGAGGAGATGGGCCGCGCCGCGGGGGCCTGGTTTGGCTCCTGCATCTTCCTGGTGGTGGTGGCGCTGATCATTCAGAGTTTTTTCGGGGTCTGAAAAAGCCATCCGTATGACAAGGAGTGACTATCCCATCCACCGGGCCATCGGCCGCCCGCTGCAATTCCGGGGGCTGCAGGGCCAGTATATTTTGATCGCCGCCGCTGGCCTGATAGCCGATCTGTTCTTTTTTATCCTGCTGTATTGCTGTCACGTCCTCACCTGGATCTGCGTGCCGCTGACGCTGGCCGCCGGTGCGGGGATTCTGACGGCTTGCATCGCGTGTAGCCGGAAATATGGCGTCCACGGCCTTCAGAAGTTGAGGGCCCGGCGGCTGTTGCCACCGCGCATCGAATGCAGGAGACGGCGATCATCCATGCCTTAAAACATTCATTTATGCTTCACCACCACGTCCCAATGCCTATCGGGGAGGTATCGGACGACGCGCTCATCGCAGCCAGAACCGGCGCGATCACCGCGGGACTCGAGTTCATCCACGCAGGTTGTCACCAATCGCCGGAGGCCTACGAGGCCGTCAACCGGCTCATCGTCCGGGGAATGTCGATCTTTCCCGCGGATACGATCTTCCATCAGCAGGACTATTACTGGCGCCGGGCCTGGGAGCCGCCCGACGCCACACCGGCCAACCTGCTTGCGCGCGGCAGCGATGCGCATTTCAGCGGAAGGCCATTTTTCGAACACCGCTGCTATTTCTGGATCACGCAGCCGCCTCCCGGCGCGAAGCCGGCGACCTGGGGCAGCTCGGCGCTCTTCCATCGCCATCTTATCCCGGGCACGCTGATCGACGATAAAGTAAAGGAGGCGTTTCGCGAGAACGTCCGGGAATTCGCAAACATGCTGGAGTTCGGAAGATTGTTCCGGTTCAGGTGTTTGGATGCCGGGGAACTTGCCGGAAGCGAGCGCCATCCGGGACCGATCGAACAATACTGGCACCTGGCGCCACCGGGCCGGCCGCCCGTGATCGGCGACATCAGCTTCCCGCCGGCAGGCGTCCGCGTCCAGGACCGGCCCTGTGTGATCTATACGCTGGCGGACGGTGACCAGTTGCCGGAATCTTGCAGTCCCTGGGTTCCCTACCGGCCTTACTCGACCGAGACCACGACGATGCCGGTCGGTTTCGCGGCCTGGCTCGGGCCCTTGCTGGAAGTGGAACATTGTGTGAACAGTTTCATCATTCTCCCCGACCGCGCGCGGCTGCTGGCCGACCTGGAAAAGAGATGGAAGAGGCTCAACTCCGCCTCCGGTCATGCCCGCGAGAATGCCGTCGCCCGCGATTCGATCGCCCGGTTCCTGGATGAGATGGCTGCGACGCAACGCATGCCCGTACGCATGCATCTCCATGTTCTGGCCTGGGCGGACCACGACGACAACATGCCCGAGATCCGGCAACAGGTCAGCGCAGCCATCAACCGGATGGGGGCCACCGCCCGGATCGAGGCCGTCGGGGCGCCACAGCTCTGGTTTGCCGGAGTACCCGGAAATGCGGACCAGTTGCCGCTGTCCGACACCTGCATTCTGTCCATCGAACAGGCTGCCTGCTTCCTGATCAAAGACGCCCTGGACACGGGCGCGCCCGGGACGACGGGCATCCGCCTGTGCGAACGCCATAGCGGGCGGCCCATCCTCGTGGATGTCTGCGACGCACCCAAACGCATGCAATGGACGCACAACCTCCACAAGCTGGTCTTTGCCGGCTCGGGCGCGGGCAAGTCCTACTTCATGCTTCTGATGACCCACGCCTTCTGCCGCCAGGGCGCGCATTGCCTGCTGATCGATATCGGCGGAAGCTACCGGCGGCTCTGCGAATTGCTGAAGGGGAAATATTACGCCTATACCGAAGACCGGCCTGTCCGCTTCAACCCCTTCCGCATCGGAGCGGGTGACGCGCTCGACACCGAGAAAAAGGAGAGCCTCAAGAACCTGTTGCTCACGCTTTGGAAAAAGACCGACGAGCCACACCGTCGGAGCGAATATGTCGCGCTCTCCAACGCCCTGCATGGCTATTACGAATGGCTGGCCGGCCACACGGATATCGCGGCCTCCTTCAACAGTTTTTATGAATATGTCCGCGACACCTATAGCCACGCGCTCAAAAAGGCGGGCGTCCAGCAGGAAGAATTCGACCTGGACAATTTCCTCTATGTCCTGACGCCCTTCTACCGGCATGGCGAATATGAGTATCTGCTCAACGCGGAGGATCAGCCCAATCTGTTGCAGGAACCCCTCATCGTGTTCGATATCGACGCGATCAAGGACCACCCGATCCTCTTCCCGGTCGTGACCATCATCATCATGGAGGTCTTTATCAGCAAGATGCGGCGCCTGGCCGGCGACCGCAAGGTCATCGTCATCGAAGAGGCCTGGAAGGCGATCGCCAAGGAGGGGATGGCGGAGTATATCCGCTATCTCTTCAAGACGCTGCGCAAATTCAACGGCGAAGCCATTGTGGTCACCCAGGAGATCGAAGACGTGATCGCCAGCCCTATCGTGAAAAACACGATCGTCAACAACGCGGACACGAAGATCCTGCTCGATCAGTCCAAGCTGGTCAACCGGTTCGATCAGGTTCGCGAGCTGCTGGGGCTGACCGAACTGGAGACCGCCAACGTCCTCTCCGTAAACAAATCGCCCGATCCGAAACGGAAATACAAGGAGGTTGCGGTCTGCTATGCCAACGGCCCCTCGACGGTCTATGGCGTGGAAACCTCGCTGGAAGAATACCTGGCGTTCACGAGCGAGGAATCGGAGCGGGTGCTGGTCGAAAAGTACGCGCGCGACGAAGGTGGCCTCGAAAAGGGCATCGTGACACTGGCGGAGGCGATCCGCTCGGGGGCGGTGAAGCTTTGCCTGGCCCTCGTCCTCACCGGCCTTCTATCGGTCATACCTCACGGTCACGCCCGCGCCCAGGTGCTCGAGATCGTCGGCCTCGTCGATGCCGCGGCAAAAAAAGTGATCGTGGCGGCCGACCTGGAAGTCCAGCGGGCCCAGACACAGACGATCGCCTTGCAGGAAGCGGAACGAGCGCTCGAGAACTCGATGGCGGGCGGCCTGCTCGACGATATCACGGGTTGGGTCCAACAGCAGCACGACCTCTATGCAGCCTACTACCAGGAATTGTGGCAGGTCAAATCGGCGCTCGGCGCCTATAGCAAGACGGCGTCGATGATCGATCGCCAGGTGGAGCTGATCCGAGAAGAACAACGCGCCCTCGCGGCCGTGGAAAAGGACCCACATTTTTCAGCCGCCGAGCTCCGGCATATCGCCACGGTCTACGCCGGGATCCTCGGCCAGGCCGGCCGCAGCGTGGGCCAGATCAGGCTGGTCATCCAATCCTATGTCACGCAGATGGACGACGCAGGCCGCCTGCAATTGATCGACGAGACCAACCGCGCCATAGACACCAATGTGCAAAACCTCCGGCAATTCATCGAGGCGAATGCCCTGCTCAGCCTGCAGCGGGCAAAAGACGAGAACGACATGTTGATGATCAAAGCCCTGTATAACCTCCCATAAAACGACCACGATATGAAACGGATCCCTTTGACCGGCGTCTTGACGGGCGCGCTGGTCGCCCTCTTCATGGCCGTCCAACCCTGTACTGCCCGCGGCCAAACCGTCGCCGCGATGGCGGAACAACTCGTCCAGCTGAAACTCCTGGAACAGACGACCGCCGACGGCTATCGGCTGATGACCGGCGGCCTCGATTCCATCGGCGGCATCACCGGCAACGAGTACCGGCTCCACGCGGATTATTTCACGTCGCTCGCGGTCATCAAACCGGCCCTGAACAACGGCGCCGTGCTCGTGACCCTCCGGGCCCTTCAGGCAAACCTGACGCAACAATTGGAGGCGCGCTTGTCCTGGTGGCGGCAACAAGAACCGATCGATAATCTCAACAATTAACCTTCAAAAACCAATTTTATGTACAAGACAATCTTACTATTCAGCCTGCTCGCGACGTCGAACGTCCATGGCCGCGCCCAAACCGTCGCCGACCTGCTGCTTCAACTGGAGCTCGACAAGGAAAAATTGACCTCGATGAAGAACACGCTCCAAGAGATGTACCAGGGATACGAGACCCTGCAAGCCGGTTACACCCATATCCGCGACATCGCCAAATCCAATTTCAACCTGCACCAGGCATTCCTCGACGCCCTGCTCGCGATCTCACCCGTCGTCGCAGGCGACCCGCGCATCGGGGCCATCCTGGATGCCGAATACCGCATCGTGTCCGGGTACCGGGCGGCCAACGCCAAGTGGAGCGGCAGCGGGGTCTTCACCGCGCAGGAACTGGAATATATCGTCGGCACGTATGCGGCCCTGTTGCACCGCTGCCGGCAATCCGTGGAGGAACTGACGATGGTGCTGACGGCGGACCAGTTGCGGATGTCGGATGCCGAGCGGATGCAGGTCATAGGCCGGATCGACACCGAAACCCGCGCGCAGCTGGCGGCGATGCAGGAACTGGACAATACCCTCTCCCTCCAGGCTACGCGGCGTCTGAAGGAGGCGGGAGACATTAACGCTTTACGACAACTATATGGTCTACCTCATTGACATCGGCGGCCTCCAGGCCGTCCTCACCCAGGTCTACAACACCATGATCGGGAATTGCGCCGACCTCATCGGGATCAGCAGCGCGATCGCCGGCCTGGGCACGCTTTGGTATGTCGCAGGGCATATCTGGCTGGATATTGCAGAAGCGAGGCCTGTGAACGTGCGGCCCTTGTTCCGGCCCCTGCTGATCGGGCTGGCCATCACCTTCTTTCCGTCGGTGATCGGTATGCTCAACGGCATCCTGCAACCGGCGGTCGACGGTACGGCTTCGCTGGCCGGCAACGCCAACCAGGCCGTGGCCACGTTGCTGCAAGAGAAGCAACAAATGCTGCAGCAGTCCTCGGAATGGCAGATGTACACCGGCCCGGATGGCAGCGGGAGCCTCGACAAGTGGGAGCAATTATCCGGCGAAGCGGATTCGGGCGTCCTCTCGGGATTGTCCAACCGCGTGAAATTCGAGATGGCAAAGGCGTCCTACAACCTCCGGAACTCGGTGAAGGTCTGGTTGTCGGAGATTCTCGAAACGATGTTCGAGTCGGCGGCACTGTGCATCAACACGGTCAGGACGTTTTATCTAATTGTTCTCGCGATCCTCGGGCCGCTCGCGCTGGCGTTCTCGGTATATCCGGGTATGGAAGGAAGCCTCAGCCATTGGCTCTCGCAGTACATCCACGTCTTTTTGTGGCTGCCCGTGGCGAATTTGTTCGGCTCCCTGATCGCGCAGATCCAGCAGGAGATGATCCGGCTGGATATCGCACAGTTGGCGGCAACCGGGCAGACCAGCTTCGGCCCGACCGATGCGGCCTACCTCGTCTTTCTCCTCATGTCTATCGTGGGCTATTTCACGGTCCCCTCGGTCACCCGTTTTATTGTCCGCACGGGTGGTCTGGGCGCGAAACTCTGGCGGACAAATTTCATCCGGCAAAATTGAGTTCATGTTTCCAAGAGCACGCAACATAGAAACGGCCTTCCAGCATATCCGGCTTTTCACCGCCGTCGTGGTCTTCGCATCGTTCGGGTTCAGCGGCATCGTCAGCTGGCTGGCGTTCCGCACCGGCGAAAGGGCGCAGCAGCGGATCTACATCCTCGCGAGCGGCAAGGCGCTCGAGGCGATGGCGGCCGACCGGAAGGACAATATCGGCGTGGAGGCCCGCGATCACGTCCGGAGCTTTCACCAGGCCTTCTTCACGCTCGACCCCGACGAGAAGGTGATCGAGGCCAATCTCCGGCGCGCGCTATACCTCGCCGACGCCTCGGCCAAACGCGAATACGACGACCTGCGCGAGACCGGCTACTACTCGGGTGTCATCTCCGGGAATATCAGCCAGCAGATCAGCATCGACAGCGTCCGCCTCGACCTCACCAACTATCCTTTTTATTTCCGGTGCTACGCCACCGAGAAGATCATCCGCCCCAGCAGCCAGGTGACGCGGGACCTGGTCACCGAAGGCTGGCTGCGCAACTGCAGCCGGTCCGACAACAACCCGCATGGCTTCCTGATCGAACGTTGGGCGATCCTGGAAAATCACGACCTGAAAGTGGAAGCCCGGTAAACCAAATTTGTAATGACTTCCAAACATTCGTTATGTCTAATCCCAAACACCGCATGCTCCTCCTAGCCCCGCTGGTGGCGCTGCCCTTTCTCTGCGGCATTTTCGTCGCGCTCGGCGGCGGCAGGGCAAAGACCGGATCGCGCGCGACGCCGCCCCCGGGCCTGAACCTCCAACTCCCCGAGTCCTTCCCGGCCGTCCGGAAATCGCTCACCGACAAACTGGGCGCCTACCAGCGCGCGGACGCGGATTCCATGCGTAAAAGAGAATTCGCCCGACAGGACCCCTACCGGTCGGCCTTTACCACGCCTGCGGCGCCCGATTCCGGCCACGCAGAAGAACTGCTTTCGCGGCTCAACCGGCTTCGCGCAAGCCTTGACCAACAAGCCACCCGGGCATCGCCTTCCTCTCCGGGCACGACACCTCCCGCCACGCCTTTGACGGCGGTCTCTGTCACACCCCCCGGTTACCCTGTCACGCCACCCCTGCCCCCCAACACACAGGCCGCGACCCCGATCTCTCCGCCGGCGCCCCCGACCCCCACCGACGACCCGCAACTAGATCGCCTGAACAAGATGCTCGACAAAGTGATCCGTATCCAGCACCCACGCGAAGACAACACTCCAAACCCCCGTGCTTCACCAGGCGTGGTCGACGAACTCCTTCCCGCCGATTCGACGGCCAATGCGATCCCGGCGGTTGTCCCGGAAAACGAAACGCTGGTCAACGGGACGAGCCTCCCCCTGCGGTTGACTGATCCGGTCCGGCTTCACGGCGTCGTCATCGCCGCGGGGACCTGGGTCTACGGTACGGTCAATTTTCGGAACGACCGCATGACCGTGGATATCCGTTCCGTGCGGGTCGGGAATAATCTCTATCCGACCGATCTGCAAGTCTACGACCTCGACGGCATGCCAGGGATCCATATTCCAATCCGTCTGAGCCAGGAGGTGATCCGCCAATCGGCCGGTGAGTCGGTGGCAGGCGTGGACGTGCTTACTCCGGATGCGTCCTGGCAGGCGCAAGCCGCCAATGCGGGTGTGCAGGCGGGTAAGAACCTGCTCGGCAGAAGGGTGCGGCAGGTTCGCGTGACCGTGCGGGCCGGGTATGCGGTGTTGTTGCGCAATGCAGCCAGCGGGAATGCGGCACATGCGCCGGCATGGTCAAACCAATTGACTCCCGATCCGCCGCGTCCCGACATGCCGGTCGATTCCGTGCATGGCCGGCTCATCGCCCGCGCCAGGACCGAAGGCCTGGAGTTGGGTTTGGGCGGCGTATTCTTACAGGACAGCCTGCTCTGGCTCGCGATCGAGTGGCGAAACCGGTCTCCGATTGCCTACACGCCGAGCTATTGCCGCTGGATCGTGCGGGACCGGCGTCATTTCCGGCGGATGGCGCAACAGTATCTGCCGCTGGAGCCGCTGGCGGCAGCGATCCTGAAACCCGTACCAGGAGATTCCGCGCTGGGTCAATGGGTGGCCTTCCGCGCCTTCGCGCTGGCGAAAGACAAGGAGCTGGTGTTGCAGGTCGGGGAAAGAGAGGGCGGCAGATCGATCGAGCTGGTGATCTCATCAAAATCATTGTTGGACGCACAACCCATCCGTCATGAAAAAGCTGAAGAAGCCCCCCGGTAAGCAGATCGCCGTGTGGCTGTCGCCGGATGAGTTTGAACGCGTGCACGCGGACCTTGGGCGCAGCACTTGCCGGTCGCTCAGCGAATACGCGCGCAAGCGCATCCTGGGCCGTCCGATCCGGTTCAAGTGGCGGAATCAGTCCTTCGACGGATTCGTGGACGAGATCGTCGTGCTGCGCCGGACCATGGACGACCTGAACGCCCGGCCCGAATGGACGCCGGACGAGCGCAACCGGCTCGCAGACCTGTACGGCGAAGTAAAAGCGGTGGTCAATAAAATCGTTGATGTATGTACGCCCACATAGACGTCTCGAAAAAGGTATCGCGGGTGATCCGGTACCATGAGAACAAGCTGAAGCGCGGAAAGGCTCAGCTGATCGACGGCAATACCGCCAAGGACCTGGGAGACATGTCCGACCGCGACAAATTGTATCATTTTCAGCGGCGCAACAGCCTGAACGAAGGCACGGTGCAGAACACCATGCACGTCCTCGTCAGCTGGCCCGCGGATGAAACCGTCGACAATACGCGCATGCGTACCGTCGCGCGGGAGTATATCAGGGAAATGGGATGGACTGACCAACCCTATCTCGTCTACCGGCACGACGACCGGCAGCACCCGCACCTGCATATCGTCGCCAGTAACCTGAGCCGGGAGGGCGAGCGCCTTACCCTGCACCGGAACGATTATTTCCGGACCCATGCGCTTGTCGAGCGGCTGGACCGGCAATATGTGCAGCACGTCGGGCAGCAGCTCGCCCAGGAGATTGCCCAACAGCAGGTCGCCCCGGAGCCACTCCTCCCCCGCCTCTCGGCCGCGCTCGACGAAGTCGTCCCGACATACAAATACACCTCGCTTGCGGAGTTGAACGCGGTTCTCGACCAGCACCAGCTCAGGGTCAGCCGGTGCCAGGAGGATTCTCCGACCTATCTGACGGGCGGTCTGATATACGTTCCATTGACCGCCGAGGGAAAAGAAACCGGCCCCTATATCAAGGCGAGCGTCCTCGACAGCCAGCCCACGCTCAAACACCTCGAGGAGCGGTTCAGGGAGAACGGAAAGGGCCGGGAAGAAGACGCGCTGCGGGTGCGGACCGCCATCGACTGGGCCTTTTATGCGCGGTCGCCCGATCTCGAAGGCTTTCGTCAGGCGCTTCGGAAGGACCAGATCGAGACGGTGATCCAGCGAGGCGCCGATGGCAGACTCACGGGGATCTGTTACATCGATGAACGAAACAAATCCGTGTTCGAAGGGAATTCACTCGGCGAGAACTATTCGCCAGCGGCGATCGAACGACGCTGCGAGCTGGCTGCGGTGGAACGGCAGGAGCAGACGCTTCGCCTGGCCCAGCAACCCCTGACCCAACAACCTGCCAACCGCCTGAGGATATAATCATGTAACAACTTTTTTCTATGGAACAGGTTCCGAAGGCAAAGAATGTTTCCTGGATGTTTTTATTGGGAGGCATCGTCCTGCTGCTACTGCATGTGTATTACTTCACCTATGGGTGGTGGGCCGGGCTGCGGCTGACCAGCCGGGTGACGGATGCGTTGCTGGTTTCCATTTCGCGGACGGGTTTATTTCGCGGGCCGTTCCTGTCCTTGTTGCTGGCGGGGTTATTCTTGATGGGGGCGAACGCGGGCGGCGCAACCAGCACGCCGGGCCAGGGTTCGTTGAAAGGCGCGTTGCTGCGGCTTAGCTTGGGCGGCCTGCTCTATTTTTGCAGTCCGTGGGCGTTGCAATGGTCGACAGGTTCCGTGGTTGGGTTCGCCGGGTATCTATTGATGTTGGTCACCGGGCTGCTCCTGACGCTATGGAGTGAAACGCGGCTGATCGGCATGTGGCTGGGCCGGCAGGAGTTGCTCAGCAGGTTTGGCGAATCGGAGACCGGCTTCCCGCAGGAGTCCAGGAAGGTGGCGACGGAGTTTGGCCTTTCGCTGCGGGCGAGGTACCGTTACAAGGGGCGGTGGCTGCCGTCGTGGATCAATGTCATCAATGCCCGGCGGGGGATCCTGATCCTCGGCAATCCGGGCTCCGGCAAGTCGCGGTATCTGATCGAACCGATGCTTGAGCAGTTGATGGAGAAGGGGCTGGCGGTGTTCGTGTACGATTATAAGTTTCCGGCGCTTACCGACCGGGCCTGGCAGTTGTTCCAGTTTTACCGCGACCGTTATCCCGCTTTGGCGAAGTTCCAGGTCATTCATTTTGACCGGAGCCGCCCGGGCGCGCGTTGCAACCTGCTCGACCCGCGGCTGCTGGAGGGGCTGTCCGATGCCATCGACGCCAGCCGGACGATCCTGCTCAGTCTCAACAAAACCTGGGTCCACCGGCAGGGTGAGTTCTTTATTGAGTCGCCGATCAACTTCGTGTCCGCACTGATCTGGTATTTGCGCGGGGTCGACGGCGGCAGGTACTGCACCCTGCCCCATGTGATCGAACTTGCGCAGGTGCCCCTGCACCGGCTGCTGCCGCTGCTGGCCGGCGAGGCGGAGATCGCCAGCCTGGTCCAGCCCTTTGTGGATGCGTTCGATAACAAGGCGATGGAAATGCTGTCCGGCCAGATCGCCTCGGCCACCATCGCCCTGGCCCGCCTGGCCTCGCCCGATATCTACTGGGTCTTAACCGGCAACGACGTCTCCCTCGATATCAACGATCCCGCAGCCCCGGCTATCCTCTGTCTCGGCGGAGACCCGGTCCGCCAGGAGGCCCTGGCGCCGGTGATCTCGCTGTATATCGACCGGCTGAACCGCCGGGTGAACCAGGCAGGGCGGCATCCTTGCGCCATCGTGTGCGACGAGTTCGGCACGGTGCGGGCCTACAGCATGGCCTCGACCATGGCCACCGGCCGGTCGAACAATATCATTCCCGTGCTAGCCGTCCAGGATATCAGCCAGCTCCGGCTAAACTATACCCGCGATGAGGCCGACCTCTTGCTGAATGTCGCGGGCAACGTCTTTTGCGGCCAGGTCGGCGGTGAGACCGCCCGCTGGATGAGCGAGCGCTTCCCCCGGGTGCTGCAGGGGCGGAACAGCGTGTCCCGAAACAGCCGCGACACCACGGTAAATGAGAGCGCGCATTGGGAAGACTCGATCCGGCCGGCGACGATCGCGAATCTGTCTGCGGGGGAGTTTGTGGGGGTGGTGGCGGACGATCCGGGGATGGAAATGCGGTGGAAGGCGTTCTGGGCGAGGGTGGAGATAGTTAAGAGAGTTGGCGCGGACGGCGCATGTGAGGTGGGTCGGTCGCCGGCTCTGGATGTGCACGAGGCCGGTCCGGCGCCGGGTATCCGGCTTGGTTGGTATACGGGTCGGGAGAAGGTGGGGCATGGGGAAGTGGACAAGAATTTTTTTAGAGTGAAGGAGGAGGTGAGGAAGGTGGTGATGGGGAAATCGCAGAGCGATCGCCCATAAAGCTCCCTAATTTCACCCGTAACTACTCCACTATTTCGTTCGCCAGTTCATCCGGCCCCGGCGGATTGTGCAATTCCAACAGCGATCTATCCATCGGCCAGACGGTGTCCACAGACGTCAATTTCACCAACTCCGCACGCTTTCAAATACTCGTAAGTCTGCTCATAGAATTCAACCTTTCTGGTCTCATCGTCGAGGCTTCCCATTGGCACATAAATTATAAACCCCTCTCTTGCCCTTGTAAGAAGCACACGATATTTGTTAAGAATAAATTGCCTTCGCTGACTATCAGATACTGATTGCCATTTTGTTCCCTTAAATTGCTTAAAATCCCATCGGTCGCCAACTCGCCTTAAATCAGCGTCCCAAAAAACACCTGCCCAGTCAAGTTCCAAACCCTGGACCGCATATTCGGTCGCAATAACCTCTAGGAAATTGGAAGAACGAACATCAGTTGGCAAATTTAGATACCATGCACCTAATTCATCCTGGCTCGAATCACCACGTAAGCCATAATATGGGTCATATCCTATCGCCTTCAATCGCCTTCCACCGGAACTTGCGACGACCCCTATGCGTCGCGTTCCCCTAGCCTTCCCGGAGAGCCAGGCTTTCGCAACATCAAGATTCCGGGTTATAACAATTGGATAGTGCCTCATGTTCTCTGTTAGCACTCGCTTTGCTTCGACACTTTTGCCGTCCAGCACTAGCGAAACCCATCTTGAAAGTTCCTGCGCCTTATACGATCGAATGGAGACGCGAAGATGCAGGGATTCATCCTCAAAAACAGAAAGGCTACTCGGGGCGCTTTCAAATAACGTTAAGTTTCCGGTACTATGGTCCCCGTCCTTCAGCTCCGGCGATATGAACACGTTCCAATCGGAAAATACCGTCTCAAGGGCATTGCCCCATCCTCGAAGCCCTGCTTCTCCCGTATTTATCTCTTGCCCGCCGCCGACTAATGCGATGATTACCGCCCAATCAGTGAACCTACTCATAATCGATAAGAGTATTTCGGGCTCCGACTCTGTAATTGATCCGTTAGACTTTTTTGCCTTATGCTCCTTTGTCCAAGCTCGTTGTGCCTCGTCATAAATCAAAACCCTGTCAATTGGAACCCTGGTCTTGTCAAAATAATATTCATCGATGAATTCATGAACATTTTGAATGAAGGTCTTTACTTTCCTTCTTGCTTCCTTCAAACTCTGCTTTTCACGCTTACCAAAGTCCCTCGAAAGTGCTTCAGAAAGGACTTTCACTAAGGGACTATTACCGGATAGGAATACCCCGAGCTCTTTCTCCTCGCTCTGGAATTCCCTGTTATGAACAATATTCAACCCCGCAAGAGTCTTTCCAGCTCCTGGAACGCCCGTAATAAAGCAAATTGTTTTTAGCTTCTTTTTTTGAGCTTGCTTGATAGCATTTAGAATTGCGGCCGTAGTTCTGGTCAAATTTTCCGCTCCTGCTTGATATCTTGAAATTTCAGCGACATTTTTGCCAGCGTAGAGCGCCTCTGCCGCTTCTATAATTGTTGGTGTTGGCAGGTATTGACTATTGTTCCACTCAAGAAGTGAAATTTCGCTATCGTCTGTTTCGCCAAAATAGCCGAATACAGCTTGGACTACGTCTGCCAGCGAATCCTTGTTGGCGAAAAGCGTCTTGTAAACTTGCTCAGTAGAAGGCGATAATTCATTGCGCACCTCCGTAGCTTCCGTACAAAGGAGTATAGGAATTATTGTGCGGTTCCTGCTCTGGTAGTGAAAATCTCGAAGATCGAGGCAATAGTCTTCAAGTTGAGCAATATCCTGTGAATTATATCGGCTTTGCCGGTTCTTGATTTCAATTACAAATATTAAATTCTTTGAAAGCAATACGGCATCTATCCGCTTTGCCCGTCTCGGAATATTGTACTCGTATAAAATACCCCAATTGGCTAGATCAAAATGCTGACGGGAACTTTTATAAAACTCCTTAAAAATCCTAACCGAATCAGCCCACGTTTTAGTTTGCTGCTGCTTTTGGTCGAGGTGAAAATTGCTATACTCCTGGGAAATGGCTCCTACAATTTGGTCTGTTGGAGTCATATCATGCTGCTCTAAGGTGCTAAAATAAAATGCGGACACAGTTACCTTGCAAGGATGTTAAAAAAAAATTTGGTCAAATCAGCAAATTCGGGAATGTCGCAATACTCCCACGAACGTAATAAGATCCTATCTCGATGTTAAGTCCTTAAAATAACCCTGAAGACTTGGGTCACCGCACCACACCCAGCATCCCTTCATCCCCCGCGTCATCAACGTCCTATACGTATTCTTGATAATCGTCCTCAACAATTCCTTCGTTTCCTCCGGCTTTTCCTTCATCCTCCTTTTATACCCCGAAATCGACTTATCCATCTTGGACCGCTTAGCCGGATCCACCAGGACCTTCCCATCCCGATAGATCAAATCTTCCCCGATAATCACCCCTACATAATCCACCTCCAATCCCTGGCAGGTATGAATGCACCCGACTTCCTGGACTGAATTCGGGTCGATGATCCAGGTCGAAGACCCGTAGCGTCCGTAAGACTGCAGGTTCCACCGCATCTTGAAATCGTATTCCGGAAAGCAAATATCATACGCTTCGGGGTACTTATCGCTGTTCCAATCCCAGCAGTACCCCGCCACCAACCTCGCCTTATTGTTGACCTTCTTCTTTTCGAAGATCATATCGCGAAGGATAGCCGGGCTGTCGACCACCCGGAAATCAAACTCAAAATCGGCCGAGTAGCCGGAATTCGCCGTCTCCCTGATCTGCAAAACATCATCCAACCATGCCAGATACCCATCCGATCCATTGCAGCGGAACTGCGATGCAAGCTCCATCTTGGTGACCCTGGCCCCCGCCTGGCCGGCAATGCGCTCGATCGTCTTTACCTCTCCATAATCGTCGATATGCACCCGTTGGTCCTCATCGATAAAAAAGACGGAGAACAAGGACGAGTCAATGATCTCCTTCACCTGGTTGTCGCCCATTTTCAGAAATCCGGTCTGCTTTGTGAGCCGGTGTGCCTCGTCAACGATCAGGGCCGGGATGGAATTCCGTTCGGTCTTCATGAAGCTCCCCGAGCCCACGAACAGATTCTTGAGCTCGCTCATTTTCCGAACGCCCTGAAGCTTGTCAAAATAAACGGACCGGGGAGCGCTGGTCTTGGTGACATAATGCGCCAGGATATGCTGCCTGGTCAAATCCACGAGCAGATTGATGGCCACCACGGATTTTCCGGTTCCGGGGCCGCCCTCCACGATCAGGACATTCTTGCGTCGCTCATCCGAATGTTTGGCCAGCGCCATGGCGGTCTCATAAACGACCTTCTGGTCATCGATCATCAGGAATTCCCGGTTTCCCTCCATGATCGATCTCAGCGCATCCGCCAGGCTTTTCGATGGCCGGATCTTCCCGTTATTAATCCGCTGGACGATATTGGAGTTGTCCCCATTCTTGATATACCGGCGGATAAATCCCCTCAACCTGGCTGCATCCGGCTTCAGGAAAGCCGGTGCCTTTTCGAGATAAAAGCCATAGAAGTCATTGGTAATGACATCATCTGCCTCGTAGTTGTGCAGGTAGGCGCACGGATACAATTCAATGGAATCCTGTTCCACCGTGGCATTGAAAGCCTTCAGGAGCGCGGCATAGCTCCAGGCTTGATAAGATGGGTGACTCGTCGCCACCTGGCGACCCTGCAATTTGGTCTTGACGAGGCCGTCTTGGGCCGTAATCTCCGCCTCCGACCATTGTTTCAGCTCAATGATCACACAGCAATCCTGCATGCCGTCATTGCCGGAAATAATAAAATCAACCCTCTTGGAGGTCTGTGGGATATGATATTCTACCGAAATACCGCAATCGTCGGGAATTTGGCGATCCTGCAGGACCCTGTCCATATGCTCCAGCGAGTTCTTGAAGGAAATCATTTCGGTCCTGGCAGTCTCCTTCCCCGTCCACTTCTTGATTTGGGAGCTGATGATCTTGTCGATGCTGTTGGTTAGAACGTCCTCGCTAAACCGGACCTTGGTACCCTGGTAAACAATCATTACAGGCTAATATACCAAAAATCTACAGTTCATTATACTTTTTGGCGGAACCCCTCGATTTCTCTACTGGGTATTTGCCGCCGTTGATCCGAAGCTTCTCCAACACAATCTCCTTCACATTCAAATCGTGTTTCTCCGCCAGCAGGAAGGCGAACGAAAAGATATCAGCCAATTCCTCCTTCAATTTTTCGCAGTCTACAGCCTCCGCCGCTTCGCCGTTCTTCCACAGAAAAAGCTCGTTCAGCTCGGCCGCCTCGATCGATAGCGCAATGGCGAGATTTTTCGAGTCATGAAATTGGGACCAATCCCGCTCGTCGCGAAATTGCCTCAAACGATCGATAATCTCTTGAATATCGGACATGGTCTGGTATTGTTATCTCTGAAATGGTATAAATGTAGAAACAATACCGCAGAATTCACGATTCTCCCCTAACCCCCCCAAAACCGCTCCCTCGAACATCCATACCATCCACTCACCCCATCCCCACCCTCCCACTCCACCTCATAAAACCCGAGCCGCCGCAACACCTTCCCCCGCAATTCATCCCCCACCTCAATCTTGCAGATCACCCGGTCCACCCGCTCCGACTCAAACACAAACCCGATCGCCTGGTGGAACAACGGCAGGTACAGGTCCTCGGTAATCACCGGGCTCACCAGCAGCGTGACGATCTCATAGTCCTGTTCCCGCCGCTCGTTCCGTCCCCCGCCCACCGTTCCCCACGCCAGCCTCGCGCCGACCATAAAAAAAGTCGCGAGACGCTCGAAATAGCCGATAAAATAGTGGTAAACGCCGGCCTCACCGGCATCGATCAGCTCCCGCTCCATCCGCGCGGCAACTTCGATCTCATTCATCGCCGCATCCGGGTCGATGGCAGCGATCCAGGACACGACGAGTGGCACTTGCCCGAGGGTCATCGTTCGAACGGACCAGCCCGGTTGGGGAATAAGGTTTGATGGTCGCGACATGCGAAAAAGGACACGACCCAAAGGTACAGGAGTAAACGAAACAGGCCGGGTCATAATACAAAAATTACGCGCGCTAAATGCAAACGCTTATTGACAATGCTCAACTTTTCGTGCGCCGATCCCGATAAGGTTTGTAACTTGGCGGCGCGAAGCTCCCTGTCGCAAAAATCTGCCTCCTGAAACTTGACACCCTTCGATACCGAAAGGACGGCCTACGTGTTTACCCATCTTTTTTCCCCGCTGCACGTCGTCGCCACCCGCCTGTTATTGTCCGGGCCCGACGCCGAGGATGTCGTCATGACGGTGATCGGTGAGGTGATGAACGGCCGGAGCCGGCCAAAGACGGACGAGCATTTGCGGCGGCGGCTGTTCGTATGCGTGCGCCATGAAGCGATCAATATCCTTCGGCGGCAACAGCAGCAACGGCGGGTGTACCATGAGCTCGCGCGGCGGCAACAACAGCCGGACACGGATCCGCTTACCGACCCGAAATTTGACGAAGCCCCCCTTTTCGGGCAGCTCTCCGCGGAGATAAAGAAACTGTCCCCGCAGCGCCAGCTCGTGATCCGGTTCTACTTCTTTGACAGGATGACCACGACCGACATCGCCAGCATGTTGGGCCTCAGCAAACAGACCGTCCTCAACCACAAGACGCTCGCGCTGCGTCATCTCCGCAACTCCGGCCTGAAACGCACCTGGCAGCGCTTGCACGGTTGACAAACCGGCAGAGCAATTTAGAAATCAAACATTTATAACCGACACAGAAAATCGCCGCCATTTTGAAAAAAATTTCTCCTATTTTCGGGAGGAATAAGCTGTTGAATCCGAACAACCAAGTTTTCACCGATCGACCAACGCCTTCCGCTGTTCCGCTCACGCTTATTGGTTAACCTTCCTAATAGCTTTGTTGATTACCCAAGGGCATTGCTATGTAAAGGTTTTGGAACATTTTCAAGTATCGCAGCGGAATGAGCTATAAGACCCTATTATCTGATCAGGACCTGTTCGACGCGTTCCAACGCGGCGATGAGCGCGCATTTGCACAGATCTATCAGGCATTCAAACGTCCGGTCTACGTGACGACCTTCCGGATGGTGGGATCCGCGGAAGACGCGGAAGACCTGACCGTACAGGTCTTTGCGCGCGTTTGGGAGCGTCGTGCGACGATCGAAAGCATGGCCCACCTCAAGAATTTCCTTTTTGTGGCCGCCCGGAACGGGTCGATCAATTTCCTGGAGGCAAAAAGGCGCTCACCCGTCGAACTCACCGCCCTGGTGACCGAAGACATGGAGACGGACGGCGCTGCCCCCCCGGATGCGGACCAGCTGTTCGCCGATCTCGTGGAAAAGATAATGGCGATCGTTGAGGAGATGCCCAGGCTCCGGAAGCTGGTGTTCAGGATGAGATACCTCGACGAGCGGCCGGTCAAAGAGGTGGCGGAGATCCTCGAACTCAGCATCCACAGCGTCTACTGGCATTCCAAAGAAGCCCTGGCCCAGATCAGGACTGCCCTCCTCGAGAAGGCCCCCGCGCGTTCTGTCTCCCTCCTGGTGCTGGCCCTCCTTGCCGGCTCGCGCTTCGTCCACGCCCTGTTTTAAAGAATTATTAAATTTTCCCCCACCCGACCTCCTAAACGAGCAGCCGCCGCGGTATATATGAATAAGGCAGCAGTATAGGGAGCGTCGCCTGAACATCGGAGAAAAAATGAGGGACAACCAGCAGCTACAGGATATCTTATTAAAGAAAATGCTCGGCCAGGACCTGACCGGCACCGAAGAGGCGGCACTCGCTTCCTGGTTGAAAGACCCGGCTAACAAAAGCTGGTACGAAAAGGAATTGGAATCGGGCAATGTCTTTAAGGTCGCCAGCAAGGTGCTCGACTGGAACGAACCGCGCCTCGATGAAAAGATGCGCGCGGCCTTAACTCCAAAACCCCAAACCAAACCCATCAGGAGGATCGGGTCCTGGCTTGCAGCGGCAAGTGTTCTCCTCTTCTTCCTGGTGGGCATCTGGCTCTATCGTGAGTTTTTACATAGGGGTGGGCGAGGGACCGAAGGCGTCGCCGCGACTGGCACTGTCGCGCAGATCCTGCCCGCGACCAACAAGGCCCGGCTGAGGCTGGCCAACGGCACCGTTCTCCTGCTCGATTCCACACGGAACGGGCGGATCGCGATGCAGGGACGGGTAAGCATCACCAAGGCCGCCGGGAAACTGGCGTACACCTCACCCGGGCAGTCGTCCATTCCCGAGGTTGGCCAAAACGAGCTCATGGTGCCGCGAGGCGGCCAGTTCGAGCTGCAGCTCCCCGACGGGACGCATGTCTGGCTCAACAGCGCGACGGACATCAGCTACCCGGTGACCTTTAGGAAGGAGCGGCGCGTGAGGATCGACGGCGAGGCGTATTTCGAAGTGGCGGCCGACCCCGCGAAACCCTTCATCGTGGAGACGGCCCGTGGCACGACGCGGGTGCTTGGCACCAGCTTCAACGTCAACGCGTACGGCGAGGACAGCACCGAAATGATCACCCTCATCTCGGGCGCGGTCAGAGTTACGCTGGCGGATAAATCTTTGACCCTGCAGCCGGGCGACCAGGCCCTTGAAAAGGACCGCGATGTCTCCCTTGTCCATCCCAACCTGCAGGCGGTGACCGCCTGGCGGCGGGGCTTCTTCTATTTCCAGAATGCAGACGTCCGGACGATCATGCGCCAATTCTCGCGCTTTTACGACGTGACGGTGCGCTATGACGGCCAGCCTTCCGGCGAGACCTATGACGGCCTCATCAGCCGCGACCTCAACTTATCCGAAGCACTTGTCTTATTGAGTAAGATGAATATAAGGGCGACACTCGACGGGAAGACCATCATGGTTTCTCCCGCGGGATCGCAGAACTGACTCGCTCCTCAGCGGGGTACCATTTCCATTAAACCTCCATGAACACCCTTGCCAGTTCCCCTCCAGCCCGGGAGGGCAAGGGGTGTTTTGGTACCCAAACGCATTATTTGCATCATTCATAAACCATCGAACATGAACAACCTGCCAACACCGTATTTGTTTCCGATGCACCCGGCATAGGCCGGCTATCGGCGCCCAACAAAAAAGCCGGCGAGTGCTACCAACACATCCCCGGCTGAGCTCTTCGATAAGGAGGGCCCGGGTTGGGCGTTACACCCTCGTATTTCCCACTTAGGTCAAAACCCAACCCAAAACAAATTTATGAAAAAAATCATAGAACGAGATTTCTATGTCCCGTATCCGCCAGCACGCTGGCGACCAATGCTGAAAGCGATGAAGATCACGACTGCGATTGTGCTGATGGCTGCGCTGCACGTAAGTGCCACCGGGGTTGCGCAGAAGATAAGTTTCAGCGGCGAAAATGTCCCGCTGACCAAAGTGTTCAATGCGATCGAGGAGCAGCTGGGGCTGGGGGTGCTGATGCCGCATGATCTTTTAATCCGTTCAAGGCCGGTAACAATAAGACTTGTAAATGGGAACTTGGAGGAGCTTTTACAAAGATGTTTCGCCTACCAACCCTGGCGTTTAATTTACACTATGACAGGTCATACGATCTACATTTCCGAACAACTTACACCACCCGCACAATCCGACTTGGCCCGCCAGCCGCCAAAGACCATTAAAGTCCACGGAGCTGTCTATGATGAGGCCGGGGTCCCGCTTGCCGGAGCCAATGTGACGATAAAGGAGACCGGATTGGGAACGATCACCAACGCAAAAGGGGAATTTGAACTGCAGGGTGTAACCATCGGCAATACGGTGACCATCAGCTTTATCGGCTACACCACGGAAAGCATAAAAATAAAGAGCGAATCCAGTATAAAGTTCTATCTCAGAGTGGCAAAAGATGAGCTGGACAAGGTCGTCAAACAAGCGTACGGGGTCACCACCCACAGGTTGACAACAGGTGATATAGGCACCGTCAGCGCCGAAGAGATTGCCCGGCAGCCCGTAATGAACCCTTTGCAGGCGCTTCAAGGCGAAGTACCCGGCGTGGTGGTAACAAACACGAGCGGATATGCCAGCGGAGCCGTTAAAGTCGAAATAAGGGGCAGAAACGTAATTGGAAATTTCCCTTCAGATCCGTTGTATATCGTAGACGGGGTGCCTCTGACTATCCTGGACGTTCAAAATAGCGACTCTTATCAAACAGGCTCTCAGGGAGTGATACAAACCGGGATACCCAGCCCGGCCAATGGTCAAAGCCCGTTCTTTAGCATCAACCCCCAGGACATTGAAAGCATTGAGGTCCTGAAAGATGCGGACGCAACGGCAATTTACGGCTCGAGGGGCGCAAACGGAGTGATCTTGGTCACCACCAAGAGAGGGAAAGCGGGAAAGAACACTTTCGATATCAACATGTACGAGGGAGCCAGCCAGGTACCAAGATATTATCACATGCTCAACACTTCTCAGTATGTCCAGATGAGAAAGGAGGCGTTGACTAACGACGGACTAACACCGGACATCAATAACGCGCCGGACCTGGTTGCCTGGGATACTACCCGGTATACGGACTGGCAAAAATATCTCTGGGGCGGAACCGGAAAACTTACCGATTTACAGGCAAGCCTCTCAGGCGGCGATCTGAAGACGACATTCCGGCTTGCCGGCAGCTATCACCGCCAGACAGAAATTGCGACCAGGAGCGGCGCTGACCAAAGGGGAGCGCTATCCTTTAACTTCAATCACCATTCCCTGGATGACAGGTTGAAAATAGGCCTGGTGGGCAACTACTCCGTGTCAGCCGCCGATATGGTCAACCTCCCGACAAACGGCACCTCCCTTCCTCCGGATGCGCCCGCAGTATTCGATAAATATGGAAATCTGAATTACGCCGGATGGGCACCGCTGGGCGACCGCTATATTTTTGGCACCCTGCTTGACAGGTATACACTTAAAACATACTTCCTGAATAGCGATTTAATGGTAAACTATGAGCTCGCGAAAGGCCTGAACGCAAGAACCAACCTCGGTTATAACAATATACAAACGCACCAGACCTTTTTAGTGCCAATCGCTTCGCAGAACCCCCTCTATAACCCAACAGGCAATGCAAACTACGGGACTACCTCCATCTACAATTTGATCGTAGAGCCACAGCTCGAATACCACTCTTTCCTCGGGAAAGGCAAGATAGACATGCTGCTTGGCGCCTCAATCCAAAACAATACCACGGAAGGGGTGGTAGTGACCGGAAGTGGCTTTATCAACGATGCTTTGCTTACTTCTGTAGGGAATGCACCCTACCAGTATTCCAACAATATCTCGCAACAATACAAGTACGATGCCGTATTCTCTCGAATCACTTTTAACTGGTTAGATAAGTACATTGTCAATTTGAACGCGAGAAGGGACGGTTCATCCAAGTTTGCGCCCGGCAAGCAATTTGGCGACTTCGGTTCATTGGGGGCTGCCTGGATCTTTACCGAGGAAAACTGGGTAAGAAACAATGCCAAATTTTTAAGTTTTGGCAAATTAAGGGCCAGCTACGGGACAACCGGCGGCGACCAGATCGGGAACTACGACTATTTAAGCCAGTGGTACTTCACCAACGCATTATACAACGGATATCGGGCGCTTACACCGCTGGGATTGACAGACTCCACTTACCACTGGCAGGTGAATAAAAAAATCGAATTTTCCCTCGAACTTGGCTTTTTAAAAGACAGGCTCAACCTTGAAGCCTCGTTCTACCGCGATCGCTGCGACAATCAATTGATACCATTTCCAACACCGCTTTTTACCGGCTTCCAGAGCGTAACGACGAATAGCCCCGCAGACGTCCAAAACATAGGCTGGGAGTTCATCCTGAAGGCTAAAATTGTGGAAAGCAAAAGCTTCGCCTGGGCATCCAATTTCAATCTCGGTATTAATCGAAACAAACTTCTGGCCTACCCGAATCTCGCGCAGTCACCCTATGCATCCGCTTTTATTATCGGGAAGCCCATCAACATCATCAGGGAGTTACACTTTACAGGAGTTGACCCACAGACCGGCCTCAATACGTTCCAGGATATGAACAAGGACGGACAAATTACGATCGACTATACGGGAGGGCCGGATGACCGGTATCCGATCATCATGGACCCGAAATACGAAGGCAGCCTCTCAAATCAGCTAACTTACAAAAACTGGACACTCAACTTCACCTTTTATTTCAGGAAGCAGATCGGCCAAAATGCGCTAATCAGCTCCAATATCCCTGGCGACGCCTCCAACCAGGTGGCCACCGTACTTAGCAGGTGGCAAAAGCCGGGTGACCACACCACCGTCGCCCGATTCACAACAGAAGGGCCGGCAGCGGATCCAAGCTTTTTCAATTATCTCTATAATTCGGACGCTCAATATACGGACGCTTCCTTTATTCGGCTTCAAAATCTGAGCTTGTCTTATCAGATCCCGCAAAAGAAAAAAGGATATATCCGCATTTATGTACAAGGTCAAAACTTGCTCATTATCACCGACTACAAAGGCGTCGACCCGGAAATGCAAAATTTTGGAGCATTACCGGGCCCAAGAATTTTAACGACCGGCATTTCTTGTGATTTTTAAAAAGCAGAAAATGAAACCTCTATATAAAACGATCCTTCTGGGTTTAATCGCCACTTTCTTCGGAGGATGCAAAAAGCTAATTCAAATCTCACCTCCAAGCAACACCGTCGTAACAAACCAGGTATTTTCCGCGGACGCCGAGGCAACTTCCGCGATGTCGGGGATCTATTCCAGCATGGCAAACGGATATCTAACCTTTTCGAATTCAGGGGTAACCATATTATGTGGCTTGAGTGCGGACGAGCTATCAGTCCTGGACCTAAGCCAACAAGATAATGCGCAATTTCAGCAAAACGCACTTGTTTCCAACAATGACCATATACAAATACTTTGGTCACAATTATATTCGGCAATATACGGCGCAAATGCGATGATCGAGGGCTTAACCGGCTACTCCGGCGTTCACGACTCAGTTAAAAATGAGCTGACGGGCGAAGCGGAGTTTATTCGTGCTTTTTGCAACTTCTATCTGGTCAACCTATTTGGAGATGTCCCCCTGATCACCACGGCTAACTGGCGCAACACGACTCTCTCCCTCCGGACACCAGCGTCCCAAGTCTATGAAGCGATCATTTCTGACCTTACGGATGCCGAAATCCGCCTTTCGACCGACTATTCGGTGGCCGGCGGCCAAAGGATTGTTCCAACAAAATGGGCCGCGCAGGCGCTACTCGCACGGGTATATTTATACATGGGCAATTGGCCGAATGCAAAGGCCGAGGCGGATTCAGTTATTGCCAACTCAGGCATGTATCAATTGGACAGCCTGAACGGGGTCTTTCTCGCCAACAGCCAGGAATCTATCTGGCAATTACAGCCGAACGATCAGAACTCGCCCTTCAACGCCACGGAAGAAGGGTCACTGATCATTCCCTTCGACAACAACACCCAACCATTTGTCACCCTGGATTCCAGCCTGCTGATCAGCTTCGAAACGGGAGATAACAGAAGGCTTTTGTGGCTAGATAGCACCAATTATAACAATGCGGAATATTACTATCCCTACAAATACAAGGTGGGTCCCGCTCAGGGAATACCGGGTGCACCGGTGACCGAATATTATATGGTACTTCGCCTGGCAGAACAATACTTAATCAGGGCTGAGGCAGAGGCAAACGGTGCAGGCGGAGGACAACAGGCTGCGATTTCTGACCTTGACATAATTCGGGCAAGGGCCGGCCTTAGCGACTATGGCGGAGCCCTAATCAAGGATTCCGTTTTGGCCGCGATCCTTCATGAAAGGCAGATCGAGTTGTTTGCGGAATGGGGCCACCGCTGGTTCGATCTAAAAAGAATTGGAATTGCTACCGCCACGCTCACAACTAACAAAAATCTTCCGGTCGGTGGCAATGCGTTACTCTACCCAATTCCGATATACGATATTAAAACGGACCCGAATTTGACCCAAAACCCCGGATATTAATAAATAGCCCCGCAAAAGGGGCTATTTATTAATTTTCAACAAGTACTACCACGCATTGGTGCTGTACACTTTGTCGAGTGAGCTCATGCCGTAGTATAACTTATAGGAAACCCCAGAGTGGTCCTCAATGGTTATTTGGGCCCCGTTAATAGTCGTCTGAATATCGCCGGGAGTCACACTCGTGGCAAGCGGAAAAAAAGTGGTTCCGTTGGATGACACATACAGGTTAGAAATCGTCTGGAATTTAGCCTTTCCTGCGAATACGCCTGCGGTAACGAGCATCAGGCCTGCAGCAAGGAAAAGCATTTTAATCTTGCTCATAGAAATAAAATTTAAAGTTGAGATATTTGGCCTACTCTGTTCTTAAGGTTTTCGGCTTCCCCTTCGCCTTGTTGTATCGGATCAGGCGTTCCGCTACCTGCTACTGCGCATTAGCAGATATTATTTCAAGGACCCTTGAATAAGTACACGTCGTTCAGCGCGTCGTCTGGAAAGCATGAGGGCAGCAAAAGCCAGCCAACAAATACATAAAGCAATTGTCATCATCTGCATCCAGGTCGGCTTATTCCAAAGCGCGTGAAACGGAATGAATATTCTCGATGTGAAGAGAAACGAACTCATGATCCACAAAATATAGACAACGGAAACAATGATCGCGCCGACTAAGGCATAGGAAGTTAGACGAGGGACCAGTAGTCCGAACGCCAGGCTTAGCTCCGTTACGGGTATCGCATACTTCAAAATGGAAGCAATCGGCCTCAGCAAAGGGGCATGAAACAACCAGGAACCATAGACCTGGACATAGACAAGGTTGTAGATCCCTTCATAAAAGAAATAGACCACAAGCAAAACCAAGATCGCCTCCCATACACCTTGATACCTTTTTGTCGTCATTATGGCCCCTTTTTATAAGAGCAAGTTACCACCCGGCACACGACAATTCTGCATAAAATGACGACACTTTGGAGAAAACAGACGACACTTCATGATCTTTCTTACCAAATCTTGTTACCGGAATTTTTGCAACGACATGGTGACGCTAACGAGAAAATACCGACCACTCAGCATCGGCCGTGTCTCTGAAACTGTTGTTTCGGACACGGACTGCATCGTGCCCGCAGCCTGGTCGAAAAGATTGTAGCCGACCAGGGAAATCGTTCCGGCCCGGTGACGTAGAAACTGGCGTTGTATTGAAGCCGTGAGCGTTGGTGGCGCTGTGATTAACCCGCCGGCGTCGCTGGTATAGAGCTGATTGAACTGATAATTCAATATCCAGTTTGCAGGTAAATACCACCTGGTATTCCAGCCAACAGAAGCAGACCGAAAACGGGCAGGTAGACTGACTGCGGTGGCATATGCCGTTTTCGACTGATTGTAGGTTCCGGCAAGATCACTTTCCATCACATCAGGTATATTCATCTGAAGGTGCAGCGCCTGGGACCAGGACCAGGTTTGCGTCGCAGATTGGACATCGTTCAATATCGTGATTGCTCGATGGCTGGCAATCGATCCGCCAAATCGGATCCGAAACCGGTTGTGAATTATACCGGCCAGCGTAAGGTGATAGTCGCCGGAAAATGCTTCTGTGGTCCCCGCGTTTTGCCAACTGGTCGTTTGAATTACCTGGCTGCTGTCTTTCGCGCTCGCAAAGTCCTGGACAATGGCATGCTTTATTTCGACATAACTGACGCCGGCTCCAAACCCAAAGAACGACGTACCACGGAGTCGGGATTCCTCATAACGAAGAGAAATTTCATTATTGTCAGAAGGTTTCAGATCAGGGTTGCCAGTCACTGGGTATTGGGGATTGGTAACATTCGTGACCGGCGAAAGCTGGTGGAAATTCGGCAATGTCGGATGGCTACCAAGGTGAAAGCTGAGTCTCTTCGCCTTGGTAATATTCCAGGCCAGATCCAGGAGCGGAAGAAATGAACAGTATTTGTAATCAACCACCTCCCCCTTTTTATTTGTCGTTCCTTGTTGATCGCCCGGGTCAAGGCTGAGCATGGCCGAAAGATCAAATTGACCAACTTTACCGGTATATCCCGCATGGTAATCTTGTATCAGGTTCCTCAAAACCATATTTTCACTTAGGGAATCGACTATTCGAAGAATCCCGGTGGCCGGGTCGGGCTGCTGAATTGAAAGATCGTTTATGGCCAATTCAGAGTGGATACCAATACCCATCTCCAAAAAGTTCCTGGACCCGATGGGGTAAAAATAACTCAGTTTGAGCCCTCCAATTCGCGAATGAGCCGGATCGCTGCTGATATAACGCACCGAGGTCCTGGCGACCACACTGTCAATCGACACCGTGGCATCAGATTCGTCGGTCCCGGATTGATTAGACGCCGCGTAACTTACAGTCCCTTCCGCGGTCAATCTCTGACGCGACTTTGGCGAAAGCCACTCGAAATAAAGTGTTGAATTGGCCGACCGGCTCAGCATCTTGAATGTTTCAAGCGATTTCCCGAGCATTGCTTTTGTATCTTCTTGACTGAATTGCAGATCATTAAATTGACTGGTGGTATTGTTGCGAGAAGCGGTTACAAGACCATCAACGGTCATTCTTATTGTGGAAAAGCCGTTGGGCTTATAGGTAAGCCTCGCTTTCAAATTGTTGTTTGCGTTGGTATTCGTGCTTTGAGAGGACGTTGACTGCTTCAATACTTCAGCAGGTAAGTAGCTTACCGACGTCATACTGCCTGCCGAGTGAGGAGCTTCAGTAGACCGATTGACGCTAAAAGTGCCATCCCATTTCCCGGCCGATTGGTTCACATAGTTAATTCCGGCACGGGTAGCAAGGTCACTACCAGCCGGATCATTATTGGAGATGCCCCCAATGAGAGACAGCCGGTGATTCCCATGAAAGGCATTGGCGAAAAGGCTGGATTCATGTCTAACCTGATCACCGTTACCAGCGGCCGCGGCCATTTGGCCAAACTCTCCGTTACGCTTATCCGGCTTCAGCACAATGTTCAATACTCTTTCCGGCTGCCCGCTTTTCACGCCGGTCAACCGCGCCTTGTCTCCATAATCATCGATAACCTGGAGTTTCTGGACCACATTCGCCGGCAGGTTCCTGATCGCCAACAGCACATCGCTCCCAAAAAATTCCCTGCCATCCACCAGTGCCTTCGTCACCGGCTTACCTCCGACGGTGACATTTCCGTTGATGTCAACGTCGATACCTGGTAATCTTTTCAAAATATCCTCCACGTCCGAGCCATCCCGCACCGGGAACGCAGTGGCGTTATAGCTGACAGTGTCCTCCCCGATAATTACAGGCCGGACGCGCGTGACCAAAACCGGGTCAAGCTCGCTAAAGTCTGCACGAAGGAAAATCGGCCGAAGTTCCATTTCGGTCTTCCCATCCGGAAACGCGTACCACCCGCTAAAAGAACCATATCCCTTCATAGTGACGAGCAGTAAGAATCTTTTTCCTGGCACGTGTGAGAAAAGAAACCTGCCATCTTCCCCGCTTAATACTGTAACAGTATCCGCCGCTGCCGCTAGCCGAACGGTTGCGTTCCCCAGTGCCGAGCCCGCCGTATCCGTGACCACTCCCGATAAGCGAAACGACAACGAAGTGATAGTCTGGGCAGATGCTGCCAGGTAGCTGCATGCCATTATCAATATGGCAATTGCCCTCCTCATGGGATTAATTCGGTTGAGGAGTGGCGAAGAGCGCAATGCTCGAGCTCATATCAAGGCCGGCATTAGCTGCCTGTTCGTTTCTCCACTCGCTCGGCGACCGGTGCATCTTCTTCCTGAAACACCTCCCCAAGCTATCCCTGCTGTCGAAACCCGTCTTATACGCAATCTGCTCGATCGTCAGATCGGTATCTTCCAGCAACTGCAGCGCGACCCCAAGCCGGAGCTCGAGCCGGAACTGGTAGACCGTCCGGTTGAACAGCCGCTTGAACCCCTCCCTGAGTTTGAAAGAATTGATGCCCACTTCCAGCGCCAGCGAGGTAACCGTAAACGACTTCGCGGGGTCCTTCTTCAGGATATTCGCGGCCTCGTGAATAAAAGGCAGATCGTGGCTTTTGATGACTTCACGTTTCATGGATTTGATTTAATTGTGGTGAGAGATGCCGCTATTGTCGGCTATTGCCTGACGAACCCGATTTTGAACTTACCGGCTTCATAATAGAAATAGGAGCCCTTCGAGCGGGAATAGCTGATGGGAGCGCCCATCTGTTTCATCAGTTTCAAATAGTCGAAAACGCATCTTTCCGAAACGCCGATCTTGCGGCTGAGCGTCGCGGGGGAGCCGGTGGTTTGCTCGTAAATAAGTTGATCGAGCTGATGGATCCGTTGGAGCAGTGACTTCATAAATAAGGTTTAAAACGTTAATAACAATCCCTAAGTCTGCCGGACCTAAGGGGGCTAATCTGACCATCCTGCTACTAATCGGGGTATGTATGCGGAGTGAACCGGGAACTCATGACGGGGTAGTCAAAGATACAGGCTGGACGGGCTATTGCGGAAATCCGCGACCTTCGAATATTTGTAAAATTGGTTCGCGATCGGCTGCATTTTTCCGTCAGCCCGTCACCGACCCCCTGTATACCGAAGGACTGACGCCCACATGTCTTCGGAAGGCCGTGCTGAAACTGGTGCTCCCTTTATAGCCCACCTGCGCGGCTATCGCCCGGATCGAAAGATCCGTGGTCTGAAGCAAGGTTTTGGCGTGTTCCATCCGCACGGTCGCGAGATATTCACTAATAGTCTGCAAATAAGTGGACGAAAAAGCCTCGTGGAGCCGGCGCCTGCGAAAGCTGACCTCGTCGCCCTGCCAGTGCCTGCCGCAAAGCGAGTCGAGGGTGAGAGCGTCGGTATAGTGCGTGTCGATAAAGGCCTTTATCTCGGATAAAGCCTTTTTTTCTAAAGGACGAAGGTTCATATATCGAAAGTTACCAAATGACCGGCAGATTTCGCGCAGAATGCAGCGGGACTGCAGTGTACCCGAAAAGTAATACGCGCGCCCCCTGCGGCATCACCGGGCCGCCAGCGCGTTACCGGCGCGCCCCCTACTGACCACCGCCCCCTACCGCATGACCGGCAGCTCCACGTGTGTGGGATGCTCCTTGTCAAACCAGACCGTCTCGTCCGCCTTGATAAAGTCCTTATCGTCCGCCTCGAAGATATTCTTCACATACTTTTGCGGGTTCCGGTCGATCACCGGGAACCAGGAGCTCTGCACCTGGATCATGATCCGATGCCCTTTTTTAAAAACGTGGTTGATCTGGTGCAGGTTGATCACAAATTCCTCCGGCCGGCCCGGCACCAGGGGCTCGGGCTTGTCGAAGCCGCGGCGGAAGCGCCCGCGGAACACCTCCATCGCCACCGGGAACATATACCCCGACATCAGAAAATTCTTCTGGTCCCAGTTCGGATACACATCGATCAGTTTCACCACCCAATCCGCGTCCGTTCCCGTCGTCGAAGCCCACAGATGCGCGACGATCGAACCCGTCACCGTCAGGTCGTCCGTCAACGAATCCAGCGTAAAGCTCACTACGTCCGGTCGCGAATACGCAAACCGCTGGTCGCCCACCTGCCAGCTCTCCCACTGGCTGCCCGGTCCGTACGTCAGTTCGATCGGTTGCGGCCGGTAGGGCACCGGCTTCGCCGGATCGCTTATATAGGTCACCGACCCGCTTGTCCGCCCGTCCCTCTCGCCCGACTCCGCCTCCCGCGGCGCCGCCCAACTCGCCTTCCCGCCCCCAGCCGCATACAAATTCCTCACCGACGCCTCCTTCGGCGGCCACGAGGGATACGTCTTCCACACATTCGACCCCGTCTGAAAACAAGTCGCCTCATCAAAATGACCATCCCCGCTACCCCGCAGCCAGTAATCAAACCATTTCTTCTGCAGCTCCCTGAACCACGCCGACGTGTTGCTCCCGAAGTCGATCTTCCCCAGACTATCCCCGTGCGGCGCCGCCCACTCCCCGTGATACCACGGCCCGAGGACGATATAATTCCGGTTGAAGCTGTCCTTCTTTTCCATCGCCCCGTACATCAGCTGCGGCCCGTTCTGGTCCTCCTGGTCATAATATCCGCCGACATGCAGTTGCGGGACCGCCGGGTACTTCACATAGGCCAGCGTCGAGTTCATTTTCCAGAAACTGTCATACGCCGGGTGCCGGACGAAATTGTTCCAGGTCGGGATGCTGTCGTGGAAATAGAGGGCGTTGACATGCTTCAGCGATCCGAGCTGCAAGTACCAGTCATAGAGGTCGAACTGCGGGAAGGGGAACTCGATATCGGTCGTTTTTCCATGTTCGACGGCGTAGGTATATTCAAAGCCGTAGCTGAGCCGGAAGGCGCCGTTGTGGTGGAAGTCGTCGCCGAGGAACAGGTCCGCCATGCACGCCTGCTCCGATGCGCACTTCAGCGCCGGATGCGGATCGACCGCGCCCACGAGCGCCAGCCAGCCCGGGTAGGATATCCCGACAAGCCCCGCCTTGCCGTTGTTTCCCGGCACATGCTTCACGAGCCAGTCGATGGCGTCCCAGGTGTCGGTGCTTTCGTCCACCGCGCCCGGATGCCAAAGATGCACCAGCGGCGTGTGGATCTCCATTGTGCCCTCGCTCCTGTACTTGCCCCGGACGTCCTGCCGCACAAAAATATATCCTTCCTTCGCCATGTTATAATAGGGAAACCCGGGGGAGAAATTGAACGCCGAGTCGTCGGGGATGTCGATATCCGCGCCGTATGGCGTTCGCGTGATCAGGAGGGGCGACGGTCCCGCCGGGTTGACAGGCGTGATGATAACGGTAAAGAGCCGGATTCCGTCCCGCATCGGGATCATGGCCACCGTCTTTTTATAGCGCACGGGCGCCTCGGTTTGGGCGACTGCCTGGTGTGTGAATACCAGGATCGCGACAGCCAGGGTCGCGATAGCAGCCGGTAGGGGTTTTCTCATATACTAAATATACCGCATTTATTCCCCAATCTAAACGCGGCCTGCACAAAACTTTCCCTCGCCTCCGGGCAGTGATCGAAATACAACTCGGGGTCGGTCAGTTCCACCTCCATAAGAAAAAATTTCCCGTCGCGGATGACGCCGTCGATCCGGGCGTACAGCACGTCCCCCGGAAATTGAGCCAGAACGGCCGCCGCCGCCTCAATGACGGCAGCGCCGGCGCAGAAAGGGGAAGCCCTGCCGCCATACTCGGCCTGCACGCGGAATTCCGCTTCTCCTGCACTTTTCAGGACCGCGTGCGAATAGCGTCGATTGATAAAAACAAGCGAGACCTCACCGGATCGTTGAATTTCCGGCATGAATTCCTGAACCAATAATCCTCTGCCCTGGGCCAGCGGCTGGTATTTCTCCTCTATCCGGCGCCGGTCGCCGACAAGAAAACGTTCGGTGCAATAGGAATTGGCCGAAATGGCCGGCTTGATGACAGCCTCCGCCCACCCCGTCTCTTCCAGAAACGAAAGGTCGAGCCGGTCCGTACGATCGATGTAACAGGTGGGAATGATCCTGATGCCGCTTTGCTCCAGCGCCAGGAGATACGACTTGTGCTGATTTTGCCTGACAAGCCCGAGAGGGTTCAGCGTGTGGATCCCCAGTCGGGCAACCTGATCCAGAAAGCCCTCAAACATCCCGGGATCGACATGACTGTCCCACATGGACCGGAACAACAACAGGGAATAGTCCGCCCATCTGACCGAGGGATCGCTCCACACGACTGCCTCCGCTTTGACCTGTCGCCCGGCAAACATCGGAATAAATAACCGGTCGCTGGCCGTCAGCCCCGGCAAGGCGCTGTAGGTGACCAGGCCGATCTTCGGTGGAAGACTCATTTCTTCTCCGGCATGAGCACCACCTGGATATAGTTGTTCCCGCCGAGGTAAAGTCCCGCCGCTTGCTGCAGCGCTTCGGGCGTAACCTTGTCCAACAAGGCGTTGTTCCTCTTGATCTCGTCGGCATCTTCCTTATTTTGAAACTGATCGGTGAGGTATTCGAGCCAGAAGCTGTTTGTCTTTAATTCGGTTTCCATGGCCGTCTTCTCTTCAGCGCGCCATTTGTCGACATTCTCCTGCGAGGGACCGGAGGTTTTGAGCTTGCCCACCTCGTCCAGGGCCGAGGCGATCAGCCGGGGAACATTCTGGGGCGAACAGCCGAACTGGATGATAAAGGTATAACGCGGCCGGGGGTATTTTGCGGCGTCGTCGAATACGCCCGGACTGTACACCCCGCTTTCCTCCTCCCGCAGCCTTTGCAGCAACCGGATCTCCAGCGTTTCCTTCAGCGCATCCAATTTCACAACGTTGTAAGGATCATAGTCGAACGGGCCGGAAAAGACCATGAGCACGGTCGACTTGGGCTCCGACCCCTTGTATACGGTTTTGAGGATGCGGCCTTCGGGAATATGAATGTTCAGGTCCCGCGCTTCTTCATGCCGGTTCGTCGAGGGCAGGCCGCCCAGGTACTTTTCCAGCAGCGGTTTGATCGCCGCGGTGTCCAGGTTGCCGACGAACGTGAACGTGAAATTCGACGCATCTGCAAACCTCTCTTTGTATATCCCGAACGCTTTGTCCACATTTACCTCATCCATCTTTTCAATCGATGGGCCCGTCCTCCGGATATTGTAGCCGCCGAGTATGGCGCTGATGGTGTCCCGGAACACGGAGTTGGGGTCGCTGCCTCTGTTCTGAAGGCTTGATTTTATCCGCGCGATGATGCTGAGGGCGACCGCCGTATCCTTCCTGGGCGCTGTGAAATCGGCATAGATCAATTGCAGCGCCGTCTCCAGACTGGCCCGCGTAGATTTCCCCTTGATCCCCTCGAACCGTTCATTGATATAGGGCTGCACCGTCACTTGTTTGCCTTCGAGAAAATCATCCAGCTGCTGCGGATCGTAATTCCCGGCTCCGCCGGCGGCGACCAGCTGCGCCGCATTGGACGCGCTCTGATAATCCGCGTCATCATACAACGAAGTTCCGCCCGAAGCGTAGCCGTCGAACAGGATCTCGTCATTCTTGAAATCGGTTGGCTTGAGGACGACTCTCACGCCGTTGCTCAGCAAAAACGTCGTGGTATGGATCGTGGTATCGTGCTCCTCGCCCCTGATCTGCCCGGGCACGGGTTCGGCCGACAGCAGCGGCCGCGTGGTGGACTCGTCATGATAGGGTTGGAGACGCTCATTTGCGACTTCCCGCAGCCAGGTGTTCACGTCCGCTTCTCCCGGAAGGGTACCCTTGTCTTTCTCAGGCGCCATGATCAGAATATCGCGGTTTTTCTCAACAATGAATTCCCGCGCAAGGTCGTTCAGGTCGGCGATGCCGATACCCGGCAGGAAAGACTTCGTCATCCGCAATTCCGCAGCGATACCCGGCGACGCCACACTGTCGAGGAAATATTCCTGGTATTCCTTCACGAAGCTGGTCGAATTGGTCTTATCCTTTTCTTTATACGCTTCTTCCATTTCATTGAGATAGGCCGTCCTGGCCCGCTCCAGTTCCGGCTGGGTGAATCCAAACCTTTTTACCCGCTCGGTCTCCCGCCACACGGCCTTCAGACCCCGCTCGAGCTGCCCCGGTTTAGCCACGACGACGGCATTGTAACTTTCCAGTCCGTCTATGAAGTCGGCAATTGCCGCCTGGCCCTGCACGAACGGCGGGTCCGCTTGCCGGGAAAGGGCGGCGAACCGATAGGTCAGCATCTGATTGAACAATTCGGTGATGATCGCATTCCTGTAGTCGGCGGCCGTCTTGAGGGGGCGTTTTTTATGTTTGATGACCACCTGCGCCACCGTCACGGGCATTTCCTTATCCGTCACGGCCATGAAGCCGTTCCGGCCGTCCAGCGGAATGCGGTACTTTACCCTTGGCCGTTCGGGTTTCGGATCCTTCAGATCGCTGAATGCGGCCCGGACCATTTTCTCCACGCTGTCGACATCGATGTCGCCGACGATGATCACTGCCTGCAGGTCCGGCCGGTACCAGTCATGATAGAACCGGGCGATGGCCGGTCGCTTGAAGTTGTCCAATACGGTATCCAGCCCGATAGGAATGCGCACCGCATACCGCGACCCGCGGAAGAGGATGGGCCAGTATTGCCGCCGCATCCGCTCGGCCGCCCCCTTGCCCAGCCGCTTTTCTTCCAGCACGACCCCGCGTTCCTTGTTGATCTCCGTCGTGTCGAGCAGCGCCTCATGCGCCCAATCGCGCAGGATCGAGATACCCCCCTTCAACAACGCGGGGTTGTCCGAAGGGATCGGCAATTCATAGACCGTTTCGTCAAAGCTGGTATACGCATTGATATCCGCGCCGAAGCGGACGCCCGCTTTCTGCAGATAATCGACGAGCTCATTGTGCGGGAAATGCCGCGTGCCGTTGAAGTTCATATGCTCCATGAAATGCGCCAAACCGCGCTGGTCTTCATCCTCAAGCACGGATCCGGCCTTATTGACCAGGTACATGACCACGCGGTGCTTTGGCTCCTCATTATGACGGATAAAATAGGTGAAGCCGTTCGCCAGATGTCCGACATGGACCGCAGTGTCGAGTGGCAGGGGTTGGGCGCCGGCGGGGACGAAACCGCCCACAAACAGCCCGGCGAAAAGAAGCATCTTGATACCCATATGTTTGTTCATAATTCCGATTGTCTCCTAAATTCGCTCACTTTTGTCGGTCGATGGTTTCTCCGATCCTGGCCGCTCATGCGTTCGGTAGTGTCCTTCGTTCTCTTCCTGCGCCAGAATATGGAGGATGCCCTCATTCTCGATAATGATCATCCCATGTCTGTCGGCCGTAATTCCTTCCTCCAGGCTATAGGTGTAACGCGGCGTCGTTCCTTCCATCATCGTACCCAGGCGGGCGAATCGGATATTGGCGCAGTTCCCTAGCAGGGCCTCCCCTACCTCGATAATATGAGTAGAGATCATAAAGAAACACGTCCGGTAGGCGCAGAAGGCCTCCGTGACCGCTAATGTCGCATCAAAGGCGTCCTTCACATTCGTGCCTTTGAATAATTCGTCAAAGATAACGACTATCTCCTTTGAGCCGCTGACTTCCTCCGCGACTTTCTTCACACGGAGCACCTCGGAATAAAAATGACTATAGCCCTGCACGAGGCTGTCGGTGACATTGATCGACGTGAACATGCCATCCTTTGTCGAAAACTCCATTCTGGCAGCCGCCACCGGGAATCCCATATGCGCCAGGTAAAGCGCGATCCCGAAAGATTTCATGAGGGTGGACTTGCCGGCCATATTGGCGCCTGTTAAAAAAAGCAGATTGCTGCCCTCATTGAAAGAGATCGTATTCCCCACCGCATTCGGCAGCACGGGATGGGACAAGCCCTCCGCATAGAAAAGGTTGGCTTGCCGCGGCAAGGCAGTGGCGTAGGTAAAGCCTTTCTCACCCGCGACCTTGGCCACGGCAACGCATACGTCCAGGTGATAAAGGATCGTCATCAACTTCTCCAGCTGTTGACGCAAGCCGTGACGTAGCAAATGGTCTAACCGGACGAACCGGAAGAAGGAAAGCCGGTTTTTGAGCGACCCCTCCTTCGCTGCGCCGCCTTCCCAGCCTGCCATTGGACCCATCCAGCCGAACCGTTTGTCCCCGACGATCGATCTGGCCAGCAGGATCTCTTCCCGGTATGGGCTGTCCTCGTCGGCTGCAAGTCGGCCAAACAATTCCCTGCACGCGCTTAGGATGCCCATGGTGGCTTCCGTACCGTCCTGGAGGGCAGCATAGGCCGTATCCTTTATGACATATGCCAGCGCCAGCCTTCTGATATGGCCCAGCATCGCGGAAACAAGCGACCTCCCCGAAAAACCTTCCAGGTAACCGCTCATTTGCGCGATTTGCCCGGCATCGAAAGAAAAATCGAGCGACGCTTGCTGAAAGTACCGAAATACGGCGCTTCGCCTGTTGATCTCCCCGGCGTCCGTCAACGGGCTCTCGAACATCCGCTCCAGCAGCCGTTCCCCGCCGGCCGTTCTGACGCGGTTGAAAAGGCTGAAAATGGAGCCTGCCCTGTATTTGCCAGTGATATTCAGGTCTTCCAGGGTCTGCTTGTCTGCGATGAAATTCATAGGGTTTTTGTCCTTCCGTTTTTCAATAGTTCGATGATCCCTTCGTTTCGGATGATCACCATCCCATGCCGGTCCGCCGTGATACCTTCCGCGAGCAGATAGGTATAGATCGGGCTGTTTCCGGTCATTCGGGTGGGCAAAAAGCGGAAACAGATGTTGTGGCAACGCTCCCGGAGCGCTTCTCCGGCCTCGATAATATGGGTGGATATCACGAACATGGAGCCGGCCTTCCTGGCAAACCCTTCGGTGATGGCGATGGTGGCTTCGTAGGCGTCTTTTACATTGGTGCCCCTGAACAGTTCATCGAAGATCACCAGCAATCTCTTTCCCAGTCCAAGCTGCCTGGCCACCTTTTTTACCCGAAGTACCTCGGCGTAAAAATGGCTGATGCCGGATCCGAGGTTATCCGGCAGATTGATGGAAGAATAAATGCCGTCCATCACGGAGAACTCCATGCTTGTTGCCGCAACGGGAAAGCCCATATGGCCAAGATACATGGCGACTCCGACTGACTTCATGAACGTCGATTTACCCGCCATGTTCGCCCCGGTCAGAAACACTACATTGCCGCGCGGCGTGAGACTGAAGTCATTGGGCACGGGATCATGCAGCAGGGGATGGCAAAGTCCTTCCAGTTCCAGGTGTTGTACGTCGGGAGCTAATGCCCGGGGATAGCAAAAGCCATGCTCCGATGCAATGTTACTGACGGAGATATACACATCCAGCTGGTAAATATAACGCAGTAGACTTTTCAGGGACGAGCGGTGACGGAACCGGAACCTGGCATCCCATTCGGCGACCGCAGCATAACCCAGCTTGAATTTGCCGCGCTTCTCCCGAACGGCAGCCAGAGCTGGTTCCTCCAGCAGGTCCGTTATGGCGGTCAGCTCCTCGCGATAGGGCATATGCTGGTCGCCGGCAATCGATCGCGCAAAATCGCGAAGCCCCCTGATGATCTCCATAATGGCAGCCACCCCCGTTTGGACGAATTTATACAAAGTGTCCCCCCCGACCAGGGTACTCCACTTGCGCGAAATATCGCCGGGCGCGCCGGACAACTTCGTTCGCTCATCCATCTCAGCCAGGTATTGTTCGGCGACGTCAAAAAGCTCCGTATCAAAGGGGAATACACGGGTCGACGCAAAGGATGCGATGATGGCGCTGCGCTTATTGATGGCGGCCGGATCCACCAGCGGGGACCGGAACATCTCCTCCAGCATCTCGGCCCCTCCACGGGTGAAAGTGCGGTTGAACAAAAAATAAATGGATGCCCCTCCTGGCTTGCCGAAGATATCCAGGTCATTCAGTGTCTGCTGATCGCTGATAAAAGACATCTTATTTTCTTTTGCGCCTGACAAGAAATACTACGGCAAATAACAGCATAAGGCCAGGCAACACGCCCAAAAATAATATCCTGAGATCTGTGATCCCGGCCAGGGTTAGATGCACGCGGTTATCTCTTGACGCCGGTCTGCTGGCATCTATCGGAAACTGGCCGTAGGTGAACCACCTGAACAGTTGCGTATTGAAAACAGCGTTGTCGTTCGGATACCGGCCCCCGGCGGCAGTGGTCAAAAAATCCGCGTCACCGGTGACAACGATCCGCTGCTCTTTCCCATTTACCACTCGCGTCAGGGCCAGCGCCGTGGGGACCGAACGGCGATCGTCGCCTTCCGCGGGGGAATAAGTCACGGCTGCCGAGTCGATCACCAGTTTGCCCTTCTTATTCCACGTGTCTATCGTGTCTGTCATAAGCAGCGGCTTGATGGTAAAGGGGCCGTTGCTGCTGTATGTCAGGCCCGCCGCTCCGATCATATTGACGCCGACGCTGTCTGCCGCATCGCCCGCCAGGTCGCTGGATAATGCCGTACCCGTTTTCGTCAAAAGGGACTCGACCATATCCATGGGATAGTCCTTGCTTTTTTGAATCAATTCACCTTCCATCATCCGAACCCCCAAAGGGTTAATGATAGGGTTGATGACGGAGGCCTTATCCGGCTCTCCGGCAATCAGGAGATTGCCGCCGTTGTCGATATACTGCCGGATTTTCGCCAGCGCCGCAGGTGAAAAATTCGCCCGGGGGTCGCCGATAACGAGGACGGCGATATCCTTCGGTATTTCCTCATGTTCGACCGCTACGGTATCCGCATCGAAACCCTGGTTGATGAGCGAATAGCGGAAGACGATATCGTTGGCGAGTACCCCAAAGTCCCGAGGGCCCAATTTATTGATATCCCGCTCGAATTCGCCCTGGACAAAGCCGATCTTCGGTAGTTTAACTGTCAAACGCTTCAGGGCTGCGGTGGTCTCAGTTTCCCGCGGGAACGTGTAGGAGTCGTCGAATAGCCGCAGAAAAGTCGTTTTACCCCTGAATTTCAACTGCATGACATACCTGTTCTGTTCCGGCCGCAGGTCGATTATCTTCCTGATCTCTTCCGGCGTTTTAAAGTCGCCGATATCCGCCCTGAACGACCTGGCGAAATTATCCGCAATTTGTGCCAGGGTTTTACCGGGATACTGCCGCTTGATATTATCATATCGGTCATAGGGCGTATCGTAATAATAGACGTACTTGAATCTGATGTTCGGCTTGAACCGCACATAAGGTTCCCAGCGGGCAACGTCCTGGTTGCGGAGCGTGGGCAAACCAAACCAATACCGGCGGTCCAGCAGATTGATATAAGACGTCACCTTCAGGGGCTCATCGCCGATCTCCCTGATGACTTTCTGCGTATTGGGCGTCAGGGTCTGTGTTTTTCCGACAGTAGTATCGAAATATCCCACAAGACCCGGGAGCGCCGTGATATATCCGATTGCAAGTGCCAGGACGAATACCGAAATATAGCGGCCGGCGACGGCTGGCCCGGACCAGGACGCCCGGCCCGATTGCAGCTTGATCATGCTGAAAGCGAGGAACATGAAGATGATGATCAGAAAATACAGGACGTCCTTTGTTTCGATAAGTCCTTCCAGCATGTGGCTGGTCCGGCCGCCGATGGAAAGGAAGTAGGTAAGGCTTCTGACAAAATCGACGCCCTGCCAAAGCGTTCCTACATAGTCCAGCATGGCAAAGACAACCAGGGTGCTGATGGCGGCAACCACCTGGTACGACGTAAGACAGGACATGAGCAACCCGATGGCCGCATAAGCGCATAGCAGAAGGTAGATGCCCAGCAGTCCGGAACAGATCAATCCGGCGTCCGCATGCTGGATATTGATGATCCCGGTAACGCCAAACACCGCGAGGATCGCAACGAGCAACAAATTGTAGCCCATCATCGCGACGAACTTGCCGTAGACGATCTGCCTGATCCTGATGGGCGAAGAGTAGAGCAGTTTGATCGTTCCGCTGCTTACTTCCCGGCTGATCAGGCCCATGGTGATAAGCGGAAGGTACAGGTACACTTTGGACAAAATAAAAGTAAACATCCCTCCCGGAGGCCCAAATACCCCCGCGGTCGAAAAATTGATATACTCCAGATATTGCCCGCCGAGATTTTGATTAGTCAGAACACGGTCTATTCGCTCCGTGTACGCTAACGCGCACTGGAAGAAGAAGACGATCGAGAGGAACCAGGCAATGGGTGAATAAAATAAAGTATTGAGCTCTAATTTCGCTATCCTCCACGTAGTTTTCATCAATTATTTTATTTCGATTTGTTGGATAATTGGGCGAATATTTCGTCGATCGAACTTTTGTCCAGGCTAATTTCCCTCAGGCCCCACCTTTTTTGCACGCTTTCTTCCACGATTCTTTCGGTGACATCCTCATCTCCACTAAAGGATACCCGCGCCTGCCATTCATTCAAGACGTCGACCCTTGTTACGCCGCCGATGGCCAGCAGTTCACCTGGAGCCGGGAGGTTGCTCATCCGGACCAGCGCGCTATGCGGCTCCACATAGTTGGTAAATGCCTCCATCGTATTGGCAAAGACGATCTTTCCTGCATCGATCATGATGATGTCGTTACAAAGGATTTGCACCTCCGACAAAATATGGGAAGAAAAGATCACCGTCCGCTCGGCTGCGATCTCTTTGATCAATGCCCGTACTTCGACGATCTGGTTCGGATCCAGACCGTTGGTCGGCTCGTCAAGCACGACAACCTTTGGCCGGTGTATGATCACCTGGGCAATGCCGACCCGCTGGCGGTAGCCACCCGAAAGGTTCTTGATAAGCCGCTTGCTGAAATGACTAATGCCGCAGCGCTCCTTGGCTTCCCCCAGCGCGTCTTTAATGTCGCGATCTTCCATAAGCCGCAGCCAGGCGCTGTAGGTAAGATACTCGTCGACGGTGAGGTCCATATAGAGCGGTGGCGTCTGTGGCAGGAATCCGATCAGTTTCTTTGCGGCTTCTGGGTCTTTCCGCATGTCGATGCCGTCGATAAATACCAGACCATCCGTCTGGTTGAGTACGCCGCACAGGATATTCATGGTGGTGGACTTGCCTGCACCGTTCGACCCCAGCAGACCCGTAATGCCGGCCCCGCTGATCTCGAGGTTGATATCCCGTATTGCCCAGGAACTGCTGTATCGATGCGAAAGTCGCTCGATCCTTACGATTGGAGTTTTCATCAATAACCGGTGTTTTGTTTAAGGAATGGATTGTTTTGTAACTCGGGCAACGGAACGGGATACAACGAATCGGTTGCGGTCCATCCGGGTTTTTCCGGGCCAAGTACGGCGTCGATGGCGCCGGTCCTTTTCAGGTCGAACCAGCGGTTGCCCCATTCGCAGAACAATTCCACCTGACGTTCATGATAGATTGCCGCAAGGACTGAGCCCTGATCCGTGGCCCCTGCATAGTTGGGCAGACCTGCCCTGTTGCGGATGACATTCAGGTCTGCAATGGCGCCGGGGATCTGGTTTCCGGCACCCTGCGCCTGCGCTTCCGCGCGGATCAGGTAAACCTCTGCCAGCCGGAACACCATATAATCCTCCGCCGGAGTCGCATAGATGGATACGTTCTTGTACTTGTACGGGTAATAGTACAATACGTTGCTGTCATTTTCACTCACCGTATTGACGCCCACCCAGTCCTGCAGCCGCAGATCACCCGGCTCGAACGCGGCCACCAACGTCCCGGTCAAAGAATAGTTGGGGACTACACTGCTTGCATAGGGCACAAAGTCCGATGCTTCCGGGGTCTGGCCATTCATCGAACCTGCCGTAAGGATCTGCCAGATCGCTTCGTTGCTTCCATCAAGGAAGACGGTATTCAGGTCCGTGTTCAGGCTATACAGCCCCGAATTGATGATACCGGTGGCAGCGCTGTCGGCTTTTTGCCACTGCCGGTTGTACAAATAGACCTTGGCCAGCAAAGCTTCGGCTGCGTACACGTTGGGGCGCGCCCTCCCGGCTGACGGGTAGGCAGGCGTCAGTTTGGTCCGGGCGCCGGCCAGGTCGGTCAGGATCTGGTCATAAAGGGAATCCACGGGCGTGCGAGGGAGTGACTGATTGACTTTGTAATCGGTCGATGTGACGAGAGGCACCGGCCCATATAAATTAACGAGGTTGAAGTAGCAAAGCGCCCGGTTTACCAGGATTTCGCCCAGCAGTTGCTGTTTAAAGTCAGGGCTGATCGCGGAACTCGCGGAAATCCCGTTCAGGCACGCATTGATCTGGTAAAGGGAGGTGTAAGCGTTGGACCATAATGCTTCATTACTCGTATTGATATTGGAAATAGCGTTGCCAAAGAACTCAAGATCGGCAGCCTGGTTGGTCGAAGCGGGAACAAGCTCGTCTCCCGACAAGCCGGTGTTGAGGGTGATCAGCCCGCTTAGAAAGCTGGGATTAAACCCGGTGACCCCGAAATTGTTATAGATTCCCGCCATGGCGTTCATGATATCGGCGCTATCCGCGAAGACGGCACTTTGCGGGATTTCGTTGGAAGGAGGCGGGATATCGATGAGCTTTTTGCAGCCGGCAAACAGGGTTAG
>DATNBP010000105.1:0-6390 GCA_035572015.1 Puia sp.
TACCGGGAAATGATGGGCCGGGTGCCCTTCCCGCCTGCAGTGTCCATCCTCCTGCCGGTAAATCCCGTTTTCTCCGCTCATGCTGAATTACACCACCGGCTCAAAGTGGCGCTGGAGAATGTCCGCCACCGGCTCCTGCAGGATTATACTAACGACACCGCTGCTGCCGTACTCCAAAGGCTTACCAGGCTCCGGCTTCAGGTCAATTATAATTCCCCAAAAAAAAGCATTGCGCTCTTCGCCTCCCCGCACAAGGAAAAATTATTTTATCTCGACTCGACAGTGGAGGAAAAGGTTATCATCGGCGATAGCTTCCTGGTCAGGGACCTTGTCGCCGACAGCAAGCAATTCCGCGACTACCTTGTCCTGGTGCTGAGCGATAAGGAATGCCGTTTCTATTTGGCCTCCGAAGGGAAACTCGAGCGCCTTAAATCAGAAATTCCCACGGAAGCGTACGCCTATGTGAATGAGTTACCTGAGAGGGTCGCCAACTTCTCAGACCCCGCGGAACGGAAAGAGATCGTGATGGAAAAGCTATTGCACAAAATGGACGGGGAACTTACCCATCTTCTGGCCCGTTACCCCCTCCCCGTATTCGTAATGGGGCCCGAACGGGTGATAGGGCATTTTAAGGCCCATTCGCGCCATCTGGCGCAGATCGCGGCTTGCGTACATGGCAACTACGTTGAAGAAGACGAAGCGGAATTGCACAGGGTCCTGCAACCCTGTCTTGCGACGTGGCATCAGCATAACAACGAGGCCTTGCTTGCCCTCCTGGAGACTGCGGCCGGCGACAAGCTCCTTACAACCGGCATCAGGGAAGCATGGGCGGCCGTCTCCCATGACCAGGGTCGTTTGCTGGTCGTCGAAAAACACTACAGTTTTCCGGCGTCGCGCGGCGATACGCCGGACCGGATCTTTCCCGAAAGCTCGCCCCAAACAAATCCTTTCTGTATCCACGATGCTGTAGACGAGTTGATCGGGCAGGTAATCAGCAAAGGCGGGAATGTTGAATTTGTGGAGGACGGCGCCCTGGACAAGTTCGGTCATGTTGCGCTGATCCGATATTATTGACCGATATCAGGAAGATGCCAAATTCCGGTCATGTACAGCGATCTCGCGCCGGGTTACCTTACCATAAAATTTAAAATCATGAAATCGCTTGTCGTCCCTGTGGACGGATCTGAAAATTCAATCAACGCCGCACACTACGCGGCGGATATGGCCTTGGCCATCGATGCAGACCTGCATTTACTGCATGTTGTGAGGATCCAGAGCATACCCGGAGAGGCGCCTGTCGGGTATATATTCGATGATATGCACAAATCCGGGAAAGCATTGCTTTACACCCTCTCGGATGACCTTAGGGAGCGAACGCATAACCAGGTGAGCATTGCCACGCTTCTGGAGGTCGGCAGTCCGGAGTCCAAGATCCTGGAGGTCTGCAGGCGGCTCCAACCCTTTGCAGTGATTATGGGCGCACCGGAAGGAAGCTTTACCAGGGCATTGTCCGGCAGCCCGGTGTTGGATGCCAGCAGGCATTTGCCGTATCCGGTACTCGTGGTTCCTTCCGGCGCCGCATTTCGTCGCATCCGGAACATCGTTTTGGCGGGGGACGTAAAGGATATCGCCGGGGAAATGCCCATAACGACCGCCTTCCTGAAAGAATTGAGAGCCTTCTTCGATTCCAGGTTCGACATCCTCCATATAGTATCGGACAACGAGAGAAAAGAAGGGCTTAAGGCGCTCGGGCTTTATCACTGGAAACAGGCTCTGGGGGACGTCGACGCCGCCCTGCACTTTGTAAAAAGCCCTTCCCTGCTAGAAGGAGTTCAGCAATATCTTTTTGAACACCAGGGAGACTGGCTGATGTTGTTCCCCGGGAAACACGGCCTGTTGAGCTTTCACAGAAGCCAGTCAAAACCGCTGATCCTCCATTGCACAGTGCCGGTGATGAGCATTTGCGAAGCTGCACGCCCGGGACTTGGCGCGCCGGCAGCGGAAATTATCGAACCGGATCAGGCAGGGCGATAACAAACCCCCGGCGGCTCCCCGGCAAAATGGCGATAGTTTAAGTCATCAAACCCCGATTATGTCAAAGCAGATTAACTTCAATCTCGACGACCGTAAAAAGCTAAAGCAGGACGTGGATAAATGGGCAACCGCCGTGGCGGGAATGTTTGTTCCAACGGAATGTGTTATCGTAAAGAGGCCTGAGAAAAAGGAACAGGTAATTGCGGCGGTCGATGCCGATGAAATACTATAAGTCATGGCTTTCACCTTCCGGCATCCATATGAGCCCGATCCGGCGTTCTCCGCTCGCGTGGCCTATTTCTGCATGGAATACGCCATCCATCAGCCGTTAAAGACGTATTGCGGCGGTCTTGGTTATCTTGCCGGCTCGCATCTTCGGAGCGCGTTCGCTCTTCGGCAAAACATGGTCGCGATCGGCATCCTGTGGAAATACGGCTACTATGACCAGGTGCGAAAAGGAGACCGGACGATGGACGTCCTTTTTGCCGAAAAGAATTACGGTTTTCTCGAAAAAACAGATCTCCGCTTCCCGATCCAGGTGGCAGGACACGATGTAGCGGTTACTGCCTGGTATTTGCCGCCGGAGGTGTACAACACCGTTCCTCTCTTCCTGCTGAGTACCGACCTGCCCGAAAATGATTACCTGGCCCGGACCATTTCCCATCGGTTGTACGACCCTAATCCCGAAACGAAAATTGCGGCGTCGATCCTCCTGGGGCTCGGGGGTGCAAAGTTGCTGGAAGAATTAGGCTGGGAGCCGCAGGTCTATCACCTCAACGAATCGCATGCCTTGCCTCTTGGGTTTTATTTATACGACAAATACAAGGACATCGGGGCTGTAAGGGAAAAGTTGGTGTTTACCAACCATACCCCCGAAGACGGTGGAAACCCCCGGAGCGATATCCGGTTACTCGAGAAGATGGGTTTCTTTTCCGGGATCCCCATCACGGAAACAGCAGCCATCGCCCACCTCAGCAACAATACCCTCGACCATACCTCGACGGCGCTGCGGCTCGCCGGCCTGGCCAACGGTGTTTCAAAACTGCATCGGCAAACCCTCGCCAGGATGTGGGGAAAGGAAGAGGGATTGTGCCCTGTCATTTCCATCACCAACGGGCAGAACTTTCATTATTGGTCGGATGCCGAGATGTACCGCCAGCTTGGCGCCAATGACGACGAAGGCCTCCGCCGGAGGAAAGGCAAATGCAAGGAAGAGCTGTTCGAAGTGGTCGCAGATGAGGAGGGTGAAATCTTCAGGAAGGACGTCCTGACCATCGTTTTCGCGAAACGATTCTCTGGGTACAAGCGCGCGGATCTCCTGCTCCGCGACATGGACAGGTTTACCCGGATGGTGACCAGCAAAGACCGGCCGGTACAGGTTATCTGGGCCGGAAAGCCTTTTCCGATGGACTATACCGCCATCGGCATATTCGACAAGGTCGTGGACGTCTGCAAAGCTTACCGCAACTGCGCCATCCTGGCGGGATATGAACTGCGTCTTTCCGGCATATTGAAACGCGGGGCCGATGTCTGGCTGAACGTCCCGAGATATTTGCACGAGGCTTCCGGGACGAGCGGGATGACCGCGGCTATGAACGGGGCGATTAATGTCTCCATTGCCGACGGTTGGATTCCGGAATTTGCCAGGGACAAGGTTAACAGCTTCCTCATTCCGGCAGCAGACCCTTCCCTGCCCGAGCATGAGCTGGATGACAGGGATGCCGCGAGCCTGTACGACGTCCTGGAGAAGGAGGTGATCCCGATGTACTATGATTACCCTTCGCGCTGGCTGGAGATCGTCAAAAAAAGCATGCAGGATATCATACCCCAGTTTGACAGCGACCGGCTGGCCACCGAATATTACCAACGGCTGTACAAACGCGGAAAGACCCAAGGCTCACCTGGCAAACAGTCCCAAACAACGGCCAATTAGACGTTTACCGTGGCAAAAGAAGCCACGAAAAAAGCCGCCCTTCTTGCGGAAGGGCGGCCAGATCAAAGCCAGAACGTAGCTGGCCCGACTATAGCGATTGAATCGCTAATATCTTTACCGGGACCAGCGCCGGTGCTATTTTCATTTGTATAAAGTTACAATCCGAAGGCAGCCGTTTCAAATGACCATTGTCATCAATCTTTTTGAGTCTCATCAGCGGCACCCGCGCTACCGCCTCGCCCCGGGCTCGCGAAAGCCAAATCCCCAACGGATCGCCGACCTCAAATACGGATACGTCCTGTCAACCGTATTGTAATGACGGTAAGCTCCATGTAAACCGAAGTATCCGTATTCGACGACCAGCGAAAGGTTGTCGACCAGCCGGAACCCCGCCTCATTGGTAATAGCGTGCAGGAAATAGCCGTCGGAATTGCCGTTCACCGTCGACATCCAACCGCCGCGATAGGTAAAGTAATAGTGAAACCGGCTCCCGATAAAGATGGATGCCGAAGCATGGAAGGCCAGGCCAGGCCCGTAATCGTAGTTCCTGCCTTCGAACAAATATCCGTCCGGCACGGCTGCGAGGATGACCGGGCCCGCCGCCAGCTGCATATTGACTGAAAACGGCCCGGCCAGCCGGAATCCCGAATACAAATTCATCTGCACGCTTTGGGCGCTGTAGAAAAAGGCTTCGTTGTTGATGTAATCATAATTGGCGGACAAAACAGCCACCTGCTCCAGGCCAAAGAGGTGCAGCCTGAGGCCGGTAAGGGAACCATACACACTGACGATATTCACCCTCGAGCTGTCGTCCTGTCCGACCTCGACCGTCAGATGGAGATTGCTGAATGGGCTGCGGAGGTCGTTGTAGGGCGAGCCATACAGGAGATGCAACCGGCCATAGAAGCGGAAGCTGCCATCGCTGAAGGGGTTGGAATGATCGGGACTATACTTGCGCATCCCACCTTCCAGGTCGATCGACATGGGCGTTGCGTCCATCTCATCGGGAGCCGCCGGCCGGCCCCATTTCCCCGTGGTCAGCCGCGTGAGCCCTTCCGACGGATTGATCAGCATGGCCAGGACTTCGTTGACCTGCCGCATGAATCCACGGCTGCGGTTATTGACCAATTTCCCGCTCATGCGATGGGTCATTTCTCCCAGGACCATGCCGCCAAACCCGGTGTTGATAAAATCATTGGGCGCCGGCGCCTGATTTTCGGCGAAACTTTCCCACAGATAGCTCCCCGCGAAGGCCGCCGCTGCCGACGGCCAGAACTGAAAACCGTTACTCCGGAAGGCATTAAACAAAATGCTGCCATGATACGGATGGCCGATCTCGTTTGTTTGGAACGGGTCATTGTCCCATGCCCAGCTGGACGGCTTCAGGTTGTCGCCGATCGTTTGGAACGAGATCCGGGTATAGTCGCGCTGTAGCCAGTACCGGTCAAAAAGATAGGGCCCTGCCTCCCCCAGGCCGAGTGTCGACGCCGCCCGTCCGAAATGCCGGGTCGCCGGCGTATCCGGGGGATAATGACGGGTCGGCTGCTGGGCCGCAACGTCCTTGCAGCCCGCAGTGACCAGGAAGGCCAATAGTAATGCACATTTTCCCATCATACGGGCTACCCGGGCGAAAGGCCGGAGTGCCCCGCCCTAATTTATGCCCGCGCACCCGGAAAATAGCTGATCCGGATCGTCCCGATGGATGACTTGGGGCAGTGCGAATGGCAATGCCGTCATTCCATTTTTTCCTTCTCAGCGAGTTGATTCAAAATGCAGATCAGCAGCTTTCGCTGATCTTCCAGATCCCGGGAGTAGCCCTTATCCAGGCTAGTGGCGAAAGATTTTACTTGCTCGATGAGCAGTATCCGGAGTTGTGAGGCAGGCAGATCGGCGAAGGGCGTATTCATTTGGTTGCGTTGTATTCTCCCTTTTCTACCCACAAAAATCAGTCCAGTGGGCCTTGCCGGAACACGGCAAGATTCTTTAAATCAAAATATTACGCCGGTGAAAATATTGTCCCCGATCAGATGGGACCACCGCCCCGTTTTTATTGTCTTCCTAACTTATCGCAGCATGCTGCAGCAACATGATCCGCCGCCATTCTACAAAATTACTTTCGTGGCGAGCGAGAACTGGTTGCCATCGGTAAGCTGTACGACATACACACCGGCAGTGGCAGCAGCAACGTTAAGATCGATGCGGCCCGCGGCGGATTCGAAGGACTCTTGTTGCAGCACCTGGCCGCCGAGCGTGATCACCCGGACGATGAGCCGGCTGCCGGTCTCATTCTGCAACAGGACCGATACCGTCTTGCCGCTCGCAAAGATCGTCGCCCGGGCCGCTGCCGTGGCGGTACCGCCAACCAGCATGACCTGGCTATACTGGAAGTTGCCATCGAGGTCCACCTAGCGGATCCGATACTG
>DATNBP010000106.1:0-2478 GCA_035572015.1 Puia sp.
CCAGAACAGAACTTGCGTAATACCCATTATAAAGCAGTTATTAAAGATCTATTTGTTCCCGGCCCGTTCGCCGCGCTCGACCCGTTCGCCGCGCGCCTTCGCGTATGCCTCCGGCTCCGTTTTCGGATCCGGGATCAGCAAATCTTCCTTTCCGTAAATGAACCCCTTCCTGTTGAAATTTGCGGGCGCGATCGACTCCGACAGGTAGACCGCGTCCTTCGGACAGGCCTCCTCGCAAAGTCCGCAGAAAATACACCGCAACATATTGATCTCGTATTTCGCGGCATATTTCTCCTCCCGGTACAGCCCTTCTTCGCCCGGCGCCCGCTCGGCCCCTTCCATGGTGATGGCTTCCGCCGGGCACGCCAGCGCGCACAAGCCGCAGGCCGTGCAACGCTCCCTGCCTTCCTCGTCGCGGTTAAGGACGTGCAGGCCCCGGAAAACCCGGCTGAAAGGCCGCTGCTTTTCGGGGTAGTTCACCGTGGGCCGTTTCTTGAACATATGCCCGAACGTGATCGACATTCCCCTGGCGATAGCCGGCAGGTACATCCGCTCCCACACATTCATCGGCCTTCGGTCCACCGCCTGTCCCCTGCTCGTTAACGGTTGCATATCTGATTTTTAAAAGTTCACAAAAGTATTTTCCCCGCCTCACTTCACCAAATGCCAGTGATTCGCATGCCACAGCACGATGAAACCGGTGATCAGCATATTGAAGATCGCCAGCGGGATCAGCCCCTTCCAGCCCAGCCGCATCAGCTGGTCATAGCGGAACCTCGGGACCGTCCACCGCACCCACATAAAGAACAGGATGAACAGCGCGATCTTGGCGAAGAAGACCACGGCCTGGATGATCGCCACCGGGTTTTGTCCCCAATGCTGCGCAAGCGACGCGTCATTCACGAACGGGATATCATAGCCCCCGAAATACAGGGTCGCCATGACGGCGCTGCTGATGAACATATTCACATATTCCGAAAACAGGTAGAAGCCCAGCTTCATCGAGGAATACTCGAGGTGGAAGCCCATATTCAATTCGCTGTCCGCCTCGGACAGGTCGAAGGGCGTCCGGTTGCACTCCGCGAAGGCGCATACCAGGAAGATCAGGAATCCCAACGGCTGCCAGACGATATTGTACCAACCGGAATGCTGTTGCTGCTCCACGATCGTCCGCAGCGAGAGACTGCCCGTGATCATCAGCAGCGCGATGATCGAGAGGCCCATGGCCAGTTCGTAGGAAATGATCTGGGAAGCCCCGCGCACCGCCGCCAGCAGCGAGAATTTGTTGTTCGACGCCCAACCGCCGATCATCACCCCGTACACGCCCATGCTCACGACGCCGAAAATATAGAGGAGGCCGATATTGACATCCGCGATCTGCAGATCGACATGCCGCCCATGAATATTGAAAAAGCTGCTCCAGGGCACGACCGCGCTGGTCAGCATGGCCGTCAGCATCGCCAGCCCCGGTCCAAGGACAAAGAGGAAACGGTTCGACGTCCCGGGAATAACTTCCTCCTTCATAAATAGCTTCAGGCCATCGGCCAGCGGTTGCAAAATGCCGCCGGGTCCCGCCCGGTTCGGCCCCCGCCGGTCCTGCATCAACGCCGCCACCTTCCGCTCGGCCCAGGTCTCGTACATGGCCACGAACAACGACAGCAACAGGATGATCGCAACGAGAATTACCTTATCCAGGAATAGCACCCAATCGATTGCCAAAAGACTTAATTGCATTGTTTGATAGCTGTGACCTTTACTTTTTTTGGTCAGTTTCAAAATCGTTGCTGTGAGCCGGTCCCTGGATCTTCGACAGATCGATCTCCGGCCGGTCCACCTCGCTCACGTCATGGATATTCATCAGGAGCTGCGGCTTGCGGCCGTCCAGCACGTCATACAGCACCTCCTGCGGCCGGGATACCCCGACATAGTGTCCCTGCGACATCACCGAGTGGCGGCTCACGTTGGTCGGCCCTTCGATTACCCAATCCGCGGTCGCCTTCTTTTCAAACCGGCACTCGTTGCAAATGAACTCGTGCACCTCTCCCCACTGGTCCTTTCGCGCGGTCACCCGGAATACTTCCTCGCCGCGATACCACAGCGTCACTTTCCCCTTGCATTTCGGGTGGCTGCAATCGCGGTGCGCATCGACGGGCTTCAGGAACCAAACGCGGTTCTTGAACCGGAAGGTCCTGTCCGTCAGCGCCCCCACCGGGCACACGTCGATGACATTCCCGATAAAATCGTGGTCGAGCGACTGCTTGATATAGGTCGCGATCTCGGCATGGTCGCCCCGGTCCAGGATGCCGTGCTGCCGCTTGTCGGTCAGTTGGTCGGCCGCGAACACGCAGCGGAAACACATGATGCACCGCGTCATATGCAGTTGGATATAGGGACCCAGGTCGTGCTTCTCGAAAGTCCGGCGTTTGAATTCATATCTCGTCGTCTCGAGGCCGTTTTCATAGCTGAGGTCCTGCAGGT
>DATNBP010000107.1:0-4991 GCA_035572015.1 Puia sp.
ATTTTGGCGGCGGCGGTCGCGGCGGTCGCGGCGGGGGCGGGGATTGCGGGGCAGGGGAAAGGCGGGAGGCGAAATGTTAATGATGGGTTGTTTGGCGCCGGGCCGCGGGAAAAAAGCCGCCAATTTCTTATATTTATGGTATGACCCTCCCGAAACGATATGCGATCCTGCTCGGATTCATTGCCGGGTCCGTAGCGATGTTCTACCTGTTGTATGAAGTCCTCCACTTTTTATTTTTACATTACGCGCAGGACCCTCTCGGCGAGTTGGGCGCCACGATCGACGCGATGGCCTATACCTGTATGGTCGGGCTGGCGCTGCTGGTTTGCTGCAGCCTGACGGCGATGATCGTTTTCCGCCGCCGCGGGGCAAGGGAGCTGGAAAAGGGCTTCCTGTATTCGACCTTCTTCAGCCTGCTGTTGGTGGCCTCGGTGGTGGTAGGATGGTTTATGATGTAAACGGTCCGCCGGTCCCGGCGGGGGATCCGCGGCCCCGGTGTATCTTTGCCCGGATGTCCCGGTCCCAACGTCTAATCGCGCATTTCGATCTCGACGCATTTTTTGTAAATGTGGAAATCCTCAATGACCCTTCGTTGAAGGGGCTGCCGTTGCTGGTAGGGGGGAGGGAAAGAGGTGTGGTGGCAGCGTGCAGCTATGAGGCGAGAAAGTTCGGGATCCACAGCGCCATGCCGATGAAGACGGCCCTGCGGCTTTGTCCCCAGGCGACGGTGGTGGGCAGCACGCGGGGAGAGTACAGCCGCTATTCGCGGTGGGTGACGGAAATTATCGCGGCCAAAGCGCCGTTGTTCGAAAAAGCATCGATCGATGAGTTCTACCTCGATCTAACGGGCATGGATCGTTTCTTCAATCCCTATCAATGGACGATCGACCTGCGCGAGGAAATCATATCGGCAACCGGGCTCCCGATCTCTTTCGCGCTTGCCTCGAACAAAATGGTCTCAAAGATTGCTACACAGGAGGCTAAACCCAATGGGTACCTGCAGGTGCCCCCGGGCATGGAAAGGGAATTCCTTGCCCCGCTCAAAGTCAACAAGATCCCGGGCGTCGGCGAACATACCTATCAGGCGATGCAGGAGCTAGGCATCGTGACCATCCGCGACTTGAGCGAGCAACCGATCGAACTCCTCGAAAGGCGATTTGGCAAGTACGGCACGGAACTCTGGAGCAAGGCGCGTGGAATCCACGAGGCGGAGGTCATCCCATATCATGAAGCCAAGTCGATCTCCACCGAGAACACATTTGAGGAAAATAAGACCGATATGGTATTCCTTATGGCGGAACTTGTCCGCATGACGGAGCGGGTCGCCTATGAGCTTCGGCAGGATAACAAGACCGCGGGCTGCGTAGCGGTAAAGATCCGCTATCCCGATTTTGAAACGACCTCGCGTCAAATGACCATCCCGTACACCTTTTATGACGATGAATTGATCGCAAAAGCAAAGGAGCTTTTTCACCAATTGTACCGCAAGGGCCAACCCATCCGGCTCATGGGCGTAAGGCTAAGCGAGTTGACGTCCGAGGCGATCCAAACGAATCTATTCGAGGATACGGGAAAGAAGACACAGTTGTATAAGGCCATCGACGAGGTCAAGGACCGGTTTGGGAAGGATGCGGTGGTGAAAGCGGGCGGGCAAAAGGCGGAAAGCGCAAAGTCGGCTGGTAAGACGACAAGCAGGTTCATCAGGAGGTCGGGAGAAGAGCGGGATGAAATGGAATGACAGCGATTGCAGGGTCGGAAAGGTGTGGAAAATACACCCCCGGGGCACGGGATTTGAATAGATTCCGGAAAATAACTACCAGATGAAAAAGACACTGTGTATTATGGCCGTAGCTCTGCTGGTTGCGGGGGGTCATGTTTTTGGACAAGGGTTTCAACTCGGGATCAAAGGCGGCGGTAACCTGAGTACGTTCATGTCGGGGCAAAAGTCGAACTACAATGAATACTCCATGGAGGCCGGTTGGAATGCGGGCATTTTCTCGAACTTCTGGCTGGGTAATCATTTCGCCATCGCACCGGAACTTTTGTATACCACTGCGGGCGCGACGATCAAGGGAACGAATTCGCAGGCGAACAACAACGTCTACATCAACAACAAACTGCACCTCGCTTATTTTTCGATCCCTGTGATGGCTAAGGTGCGTTTCACGGGAGGATTTTTTCTAGAGACAGGTCCTGAGATCAGCTTTAACGTGAGCCATTCGACATGGGAAGATCAAAGCGTCAAGAGCCTGACCAACAGCTCGGATTTTGGCTGGGGACTCGGCGCCGGCTATCAGAGCCCGATCGGACTCGGGATCGACCTGAGGTATAACCTCGGGCTGACGAAGGTGGACAATGTGGATCAAAGTCAATGGTCGGATGTGAATCTGCGGAACAGCGAATTCCAGCTCGATCTGTTCTGGACCATTTTCAACAACAAGAAGCTGGCCGAGCATTAATGTACAGCCGGTGTATCGGAAACGGACATTTCATCCGCTGGGGGCGAGATAAATTGTTGATCTGTAGGGCTTTAGACCTCTGGCACTCTTTGTGCCGGAGGTTCTTTTATGTTCAGGAACTACATCAAAACCGCACTGCGCAGCCTGGCCAAACACAAGCTGCATTCCATTATCAACATAACGGGGCTTTCGGTGGGGATGGCGGTGGCCATGCTGATCGGGCTGTGGATCTTCGATGAAGTCGCGTTCAACCATAATTTCGACAATCACGCTCGCGTCGGCCGCGTGATCCAGAACATCACGAGCAACGGAAATGTGGAGACGTGGATGTCGATGCCTTTCCCGCTGGGTGAGGTGTTGCAAAAAGATTACGGGAACGATTTCCGGCGGGTAGTGCGGGAAGTGGATGAGGAGCGCACAGTCCGGCTGGGGCACAAGCGGATCGATGAAAAGGGCGCTTATATGGAGAAGGGCGGCGCCGAGCTATTCAGCCTGCCGATGGTGAGGGGGAGCAGGGACGGCCTCGAACACAACCCGCAAACCATATTTTTATCGGAGTCGATGGCGAAGGCTTTTTTCGGCCAGACCGATCCGATCGGCCAGACGCTGGAATTCGACACTGCTGTGCTGAAGGTTGCCGGCGTTTACAAGGATTTTCCCCGGAATTCGAGCTTTGCCGATTGTCAATTCATCGCAACCTGGGACTTTTTTCTTCGCGAACACCAATGGTTATGGACGATCGAGGATCCCTGGCGCCCCAATTTTGTCAATATTTATGTGCAGCTGGCCGATAACGTTAGTTTCGGTCAGGCGTCGGCAAGCATCCGCGATTCGAAATTCAGACATGTCAACGCTCACCTGCAGCAAATGAAACCGTCCGTCTTTCTGTTCCCGATGGACCGGTGGCACCTGTATAGCGAGTATAAGGATGGAAAGAACATCGGCGGTGCGATCCGGTATGTCTGGATGTTCGGGACCATCGGGTTGTTCGTATTGCTGCTGGCTTGTATCAATTTTATGAACTTGAGCACGGCCCAAAGCGAGACGAGGGCGCGGGAGGTGGGCATCAGGAAAACACTTGGGTCTGTGCGGCGGCAGCTGGTCATTCAGTTCTTTAACGAGTCGCTCCTGACGGCCGTCTTCTCCTTCGCATTGTGTCTTGTGATGGTCCAGCTCGCGATCCCTTTTTTCAATGAAGTCGCGGACAAGCAAATGAGCATCCCCTGGAATGCCGGCTATTTTTGGGGGCTGTCCCTTGCCTTCATCGTATTTACGGCGCTTATTGCCGGCAGTTATCCCGCCTTTTACCTTTCCTCCTTCAGGCCGGTTAAGGTCCTGAAGGGCACGCTCAAGGCCGGCCGGCTCGCGATCATCCCGCGCAAAGTGCTCGTGGTTGTGCAATTTACCGTCTCGGTCGCGCTCATCATCGCTACGGGCATCGTGTACGAGCAGATCGAGTTTGCAAAGGACCGGCCGGTGGGTTACTCCCGGTCCGGACTCGTCACCCTGCCCGGAATGCATGGGAAGATACACGACCATTGGGATGCGGTGAGAAATGAACTGCTTGGTTCCGGTGCGGTGACCGCGATCACCGAGGCCGGGGGCAACGTGACGGACTATTCCGGCAGCACGAGCGGCTTTTCCTGGCCGGGAAAGGACCCGAACCTGGCAACCGACCTGCAACAAAACAACGTCACGCCGGATTATGGTAAAACGATCGGGTGGACCATTCTCAGGGGCCGCGACTTTTCACGCGAATTCCCGACCGATTCCTCGGCGGTGATCGTCAACGAAGCGCTGGCAAAGCTGATGGGGTTGAAAGAAACGGTCGGGACGCAGGTGACCTGGTGGAAACAGCCGATGCATATCATCGGCGTCGTCAAGAACATGGTTGTGGGCTCGCCCTACGACGCGCCGCTGCCGATGCTGTATTTCGAAACGGGCCCAAAGGAAGCGGGGGATGTGGTAATCGCGCGGATCAACCCGGCAATGGGCGCACATGCGGCGTTGGCGAAGATCACGCCGGTGTTCAGGCAATTCGATCCGGATCAACCCTTCGACTACCATTTTACGGATGACGATTATGCGCGAAAGTTCAGCGGCGAGGAAAGGGTGGGCAGCCTGGCGGCTGTGTTTGCTGGTCTCGCGGTATTTATCTCCTGTCTCGGGTTGTTCGGGTTGATCTCTTTTGTGGCGGAGCAGCGAAAGAAGGAGATCGGGATAAGGAAGGTGCTGGGGGCTTCGGTGTTGAATGTTTGGGGGCTTTTGTCGGCGGATTTCGTTTTGCTCGTGTCGATATCGTTGCTGGTGGCGGCGCCGCTGGCCTGGCTCGTGATGCACGGCTGGTTGCAGAATTATGACTACCGGGTCCCGATGGGCTGGTGGATATTCCTGGCGGCCGGTGCGGGGGCTTTGGTGATCACCGTGCTCGTGGTGAGCCTCCAGGCAATACGGGCGGCGCTGGTGAATCCGATCCGCAGCCTTCGGGCGGAGTGAGAGGGGCCGCGGCGGGTGTGGCGCGGCGGGGTGCGG